>JAIXUV010000084.1 GCA_027483345.1 Verrucomicrobiales bacterium
GTCCAGGTCCACCAGGCGGTGCGTCCCGGGGATCCATCACCGAGTGCCGGATCACCCGGTTCGGCGGTCGCCGTGGAGAGGTCCGCACGGACGGTCACCCTTCCGCCAAGCACCGGCGTCGCCGCGAGGAAGGCATCGTTGACGGGCGCGGTGGAAACGGCTCCCAACCGGAGCAGGAAGGCGTCGGAAACGCCGCCACCGAAGTCCGCCTGTCCGGACGGCCCGGTGGTGGGGAAATACGGCGGAACCAGCGGACGCCCGGCTTCTCCTGCAACCCAGGCGCCACCGGCTCCGTCGTCGGCCACGGCCGCACCCAGGTCATCCTCGCGTCCTCCCAGCAGGTCCATCCAACGAATCGTGGCGAAGTCCGGCGAGAACCGGGCGGCCAGCACCTCCGAGTTCCCGCCCGCGGCGCGGACCCCGTTCCAGAAGGGATTGCGCGTGGTGGCCGCCACAAGCACATCGCCATTTGCCGCCACGGCGAGCCCGCCGGTCTCGAACGGCAGGTTTCCGTCGCCGGCCGGTTCGCCGTCGATCTGGAATCCGCCGAAGTACTGGAGCCGTTCCAGGGACTCGGTGCCATCGGTTCCCAACCAGACCGAGGATTCCAAGCGGGTGAGCCCGGCATCCAAACGGGCCAGGAACAGGTCGTCGCCACCGCGGTTGGCACCCGGGAGCGGAGCGCCTGCGACGGGCCAATCCTCCGAATCGGTGGTACCAAGCAGGACGACGTCGCCTCCGGGGGCGAGCGCGAGGCGGGCGGCGCCGTCGTTGCGATCGCCACCGATCCGGGCCAGGGCCTCGAAGGACGTTCCGGCGACACCCAACCGCGCCACGAAGGCGTCGATGCGACCGGTGGATGCACCCAACCGGGCCTCTTCGATCCCGGCCACGAGGTTCGTCCCGCTGGTGCGACCGGCCACGAACGTGCGCCCTTGGGGATCGATCGCCACATCCGCCGCGCGTTCGGAACCCGTGCCACCGAGGTAGGTCGCGTACTCGATGCGCCGACCGTCGGGCGAAACGCGGGCCACAAAGGCGTCGTAGCGTCCACCCGGCACCGTCTGTGCGGCGCCGGCGGTCACGGGGAAGTCCTTGGAGGTGGTGGTTCCGGAGACCACGGCGGCGCCGTTGGTGTCCACGGCGACCGCCAACCCGAGGTCCAGCTGGGAACCGCCGAGGAAGGTGAAGTAGTCCAAGGCCGTTCCATCGGGCCGGAGCTTGGCCACGAAGGCGTCCCGATTGCCGCCCGCCTGGGGCTGCGCGGTGCTGGCCATCGGCGAGTAGCCGCCGGTGTCCCCCGCGAGATAGACCGCGCCCGCGGCGTCGACCGCAATGGCGCGGATTTCAAGGGAGCCGAGAAATGCGATCCAGTCGGTGCCCGTACCATCCGGACGGTACCGTGCAACGAACGAGCCCTCCCTGGTCGAATCGCCGATCCGCAACGTGTAGGGGAAGACTCTCGAACCGGAGATGCCGGAAAGGAACAGGGCCCCGCCCGGTCCGCGGACGAGCCGATGGCCTGCGTCCTGGGTGTAGTCCGGTCCGCCACCGCCAAGCAGCGAGCCCTGTAGCACCGGGGCATCCGGGACGGGTGGCGTCGCGGCCAAGATGCGGGTGGGGCAAAGCGCCGAGAGCAGCAGGAGGAGGGTCGCCAGACGTTTTCCGGACATGGGACCCAACCCGCCATCTTTTCGGGACGACCGCAATGCGAAACCTCCACAGGGAGCCGGAACTCCCCGGTTCGGGAAGGTCTTCTCCGAGTCCTCCGTTTCTCCGTGAAAAAACTCCAAACGGAGAAGCCCCCTGGAGCGAAGCCTCCATCGGTCATTTTCAGCCTCCGATCCAAGGACCCGATGACACGGATCGGGTCGGAGAAACCGAACATCTCACCCCGCTCTGGCACCAGTTCGTGAACAGCGAATGTTCTCCACCCACAACAACTGTAACCACTTGCGACGACGGAAGTCGCTCGTGGGTCTTGAACTTGCCGGCCACCACCATCTTTGCCCGACGGCTGAGCACCGCCTTGACGATGGTTTCCCTGTGGGCGGGTGTCGGCGGGGCCTCGGCGGAGGAGGAACGGATCCGTCTGGAGGCGCAATGTCTCGCGCCGTTGCACAACAGCCGGCCGCTGGCGCCGGGAAATCCGGCGCCTTCGACACGCAAGATGGCGGTGGAGCTGGCGCGGATGCAGGCCGAGGCGGACCCGGCCGTGGTTTCCTTCCTGAGCGCGCGGCGGGCGACCGAATTCGAGAAGGCCTACGCCGAGACCCTGGACGTGCGTCGGAAGCTGGGGCTCGGACTCGACCTCGGCATGCAGCAATTGAACGCCGGTCGGCCGGACTTCGCGCTCGAGACGTTCTCGCGGCTGGACATGCTGGCCTCGGAAGCCGGGGGACGACTGGGCCAAAGGACCTTGGAATCGTTGCGGCGGTATCGGGCGATCTCCTTCCTGCGCCTGGGCGAACAGGAAAACTGCATCGGCGCCCACGGTCCGGACAGCTGCCTGTTCCCGCTGGTTCCCGCCGCCTTCCACAAGGTGGAGCGCGGCTCGCGCAAGGCCCTGGAACAACTGGGCGGGATCCTCAAGTCCAACACCAACGACCTCGAGGCGATCTGGCTGATGAACGTCGCCCACATGACGCTCGGCGAATATCCGGACCGCGTCCCCGAGCCATGGCGGATCCCGCCTTCGGCCTTCGAGTCGGAATTCGGGATGCCGCGCATGCCGGACGTCGCCGGCAACCTCGGGCTCGACATCAACGGCCTCGCCGGAGGGGTGGTGGCCGACGACTTCGACGGCGACGGCTTCCTCGACCTGTTCCTCTCGGAATGGAGCCTCGACGGTCAGCTCCGATTCTTCCGCAACAACGGCGACGGCACCTTCACGGAGCGCACGAGCGAGGCCGGCCTGGTCGGGCTCACCGGCGGCCTCCAGATCGTCCAGACCGACTACAACAACGACGGGCATCCCGACCTGTGGATCCCCCGCGGCGCCTGGATCGGCAAGGCGGGCCGCTTCCCGCAGTCGCTGTTGCGGAACAACGGCGACGGCACCTTCACCGAGGTCGCGGAGGAAGCCGGCCTCACCACCCGGCACCCGAGCCAATCCGGCTGCTGGTTCGACTACGACGGCGACGGATGGCTGGACCTCTTCAAGGCCAACGAGTCGATGGACCCGTCGGACCCGGACTGGTGCGAGTTGTTCCACAACAACCGCGACGGCACCTTCACCGAATGCGCGCAGGCGTCGGGCATAAAGGTGGCCTCGTTCGTGAAGGCGGCCACCTGGGCCGACTACGACCGGGACGGCCGGCCCGACCTCTACCTCTCCTGCCGGAACTCGGCGAACATCCTCCTGCACAACGACGGCCCGGCCAAGGGAACCCCGGGCGCATGGTCCTTCTCCCAGGCCACCGCCAAGGCCGGTGTCGCGGAACCCATCCACAGCTTCCCCACCTGGTTCTTCGACTACGACAACGACGGATGGGAGGACTTGTTCGTCTCCGGCTACCGAATTTCCGGCGCCGGCGACATCGCGGCCGAATACCTCGGACGACCGTACACGAACTCGATTCCCCGGATGTACCGCAACCTGGGTGACGGGAGGTTCCAGGACGTGACCAAGGCGGTGCGCATGGACCGCGTGTGCTACACCATGGGCTGCGCCTACGGGGACCTGGACAACGACGGCTGGCTCGACTTCTACCTCGGCACCGGGGATCCGGAGCTCACGACGCTGATCCCGAACCGCATGTTCCGGAACGACGGTGGACGCCGCTTCCTTGATGTCACCACCGCCACCGGGACGGGACACCTTCAGAAGGGACACGGAGTCACCTTCGCCGACCTGGACAACGACGGGGACCAGGACATCTACACGGTGATCGGCGGGGCCTACACGGGCGACGTCGCCCGCAACGTCCTCTTCCAGAACCCCGGCGGCACCAACCATTGGATCAAGCTCCGGCTCTCGGGCACCAAGGCCAATCGGGCCGCCATCGGTGCGCGGGTCCACCTGACGCTCCAGACACCTTCGGGAACCCGTCACCTCCACCGGCGCGTGGGCGCCGCATCCAGCTTCGGCGGCAGTCCGCTTCGGCTCGAGATCGGGCTCGGGAACGCCGTCCGGGTGGCCGAGCTCGAGATCGTCTGGCCCGGCTCCGGAACCCAACAACGCTTCACGGACCTCGCGATGGACGTCGCCTACCGAATCCGCGAGGACGCCACCGCGCCCGAGGTCGAGCCCCTGCGTCCATTCCAATTTCCCAAGACCCCAAACCCCAAGAACGCACAGATCCCGACTCAAAGACCCGCCGCCAACGGCTCATGAGCACCTCCCCCAGCACTTCACCACCTTCACGCATTCCACTTCGCGTGGATGGCCGCATCCGCATGTTCGACGCCAAGGAGATCCTCTGGATCGGCGCCGACGGACACGGCGCCATCGTCCACCTGCGCGACGGCAAGACCGTCGCAGTCCGTCCCGGCATCGGCGCCTTGGGGCGGGAACTCCCCCCGGAGATCTTCATGGCGATCAACCGCTCCGAAATCGTGAACCTCGGCGAGGTCACCGGAACGGAACACAAGACCAACGGCGACCACCTGCTGACCCTCACGGACGGAAGCCGTCTCGTCCTCAGCCGCACGCGCCGCGCCGTCGTGCTCGCCCGCCTGATGGGCGGCCACTGAGCCCGGCTTCGACCCTCGGTTCCCGACGCGGAAGAGGGATCAGGGCGGGAAGCCGAAGGACAGCTTCACCGCCGCATACTCCGGGTGGACCGAGCCGTCTGCGGCGCGGATCACCAACGGAGGCTCCGTCCACGTCCGTTCGCGCATCCGCGGCGGTAGGTCCGCGGCGCGTTGCATCACGAAGAGCCCCAGCAACGGAGGCTCTCCTTCACACAGCACGACCGGACGCATCCGCACCACCGTGAGA
Source organism: Verrucomicrobiales bacterium (assembly GCA_027483345.1). Taxonomy (GTDB): domain Bacteria; phylum Verrucomicrobiota; class Verrucomicrobiia; order Limisphaerales; family UBA9464; genus SXXZ01. The sequence goes on from JAIXUV010000084.1 coordinate 4,943, forward strand.
CCCGCGGCTTCCGCGCCGGCGAACACCCGGGCCTGCTGTTCCGGGGGCTGGATCGGAAAGACGCAGGCGAAGACGCCACCCGGCGCCAGGTGCTGGGCGGCGGTGGAGCAGTAGTCTGCGACCGTCCCCCTCACCTCGAAGCGGCAGGCCACCTTCTGGGGGTGCCCGCTCGTCACCCCGGTCCCGATCGGGAAATACGGCGGGCTTCCCAGGACGAGGTCGAACAGTTCCCCGGGATCGATGCGCAACGGCTCCCGGAAGTCCCCAAGGCGCTGGTCGAACCGGTGCGCGAGCCCGTTCCATTCCGCCGACTTCCGGGCCAACCGGTAGCTCTCGGCCTGGGCCTCGACGGTCACGAAGCGCGCCTCCGGCATCCGCCACGCGGCAATCATCCCGACCGTCCCGATCCCGCTGCCCAACTCCAGCACCTGCCGCGCGGTGGCACACCAGGACGTCCCATACCAGGCGGTCAGCACGTCGTCGGTCGAAAACCGGTGGCCGTCGGCCAGCTGAAAGATGCGGAAGTGCCCGCTGATCGCGTCCAGCGTCTCGCCCGGCGCCACCTCGGGGCCGCGACCGAGCGCTCCGGGGGGAACCGGTCCCGGCTTGGTCCATCCTTTGAATTGGGTCTGAAGACTCATCCTGCGCGCCGAAACGCTCGCCACAGATGCGTTCGAGGACAACGCCCATCCGCGGGAACACGGGGAAAACTCGTCGGTTGAAGCCGCGGGTCCGCCCGGCGAGCGTCAACGCCATGAGCGAAGCCACGAGGATCCGCCACGCCACTATCGAAGACGTCCCCACGATCCTGGGCTTCATCCGGGCATTGGCCCGCTATGAAAACCTCGAGCACCAGGTCACGGTCGACGAGGCAGGACTCCGATCCGTGCTGTTCGGCGAACGGCCCGCCGCCGAGGTCCTCTTGGCCTGCGACGGGGACCGCGCCGCCGGCGTTGCCGTCTTCTTCCACAACTTCTCCACCTTCCTCGGCAGGCCGGGGCTCTACCTGGAAGATCTCTTCGTGAACCCGGAGGACCGCGGAAAGGGGCACGGAAGGGCGCTGCTCCGTCATCTGGCCCGCATCGCGGTCGAACGGGGCTGCGCGAGGTTCGAATGGTCGGTGCTGGATTGGAACGAACCGGCGATCCGCTTCTACCGGAGCCAAGGCGCCGAGGTGATGCCGGACTGGAGGATCTGCCGGGTGACCGGCGAGGCGCTCAGGCGGTTGGCCGACCCGGGTTGATTCCCGGTGCCCCGGGCGCCTTCCCATTGCCCACGTGGATCCCGTTGGCGCCCTGCATCTGGATCAGACGCACCGCGAAGACACGGCCGATCGTCTCCAGGTTCGCGGCCAAACCATCGCCATGGACCTGCCGCGCGTTCTCGACCCAGAGCTTCAGCCAGCGCTCGAAATGGGCCGGCGTCAGGCCCAGCATCAGGTGCCGCCCCATGCCGCCCCGATACACCGCGGGACCACCGGTCTGCGTGGACCAAAAGTCGGTCACGGTCTCGTAATGGGATTCCCAGTCGTGGACGTGCCGGGCAAAGACCGGTCCCAGGAGTTCGTCAGCCTGGGCCAGGTCGTAGAAGCGAACCACCAGGGATCTCAGGCCCGTGCGTCCGCCGAGTTGGTCGAAAAGCGTGCTCACTGGAATGGAGCCTCCAACGAAGTCCCCAGGCTTGGCCATCCGGAGGTTGCTCTCGTAGGGCACCGAACTTGGCGGCACCATGCCAGGAAATGATCCGCTACGAGATGGGGAACGATCTCGATCCCGACGTCTTCATCGAACTCTACCACGCATCCACGCTTGGGCGACGGCGACCGGTCGGGGACCGGGAGCGGATGACCGCCATGCTGCGGAACGCGAATCTCATGGTGACCGCCTGGGAGGGAGAAAAGCTGGTCGGGTTGGCGCGAAGCCTGACCGATTTCACCTACGCCACCTACGTCGCCGATCTCGCGGTGCGGGAGAGCCACCAGCGGATGGGGATCGGGATCGAGTTGCTGCGTCGGACCCAAGAGGCGGGGGCCCCGGCGATGCTCGTCCTCTTGGCGGCGCCGGCGGCGGTAGACTACTACCCGGGCATCGGCTTCGAGCAGCATGGATCGGCCTGGATGCTTCCGGCCCATCGGAAACCGGGAAAGTCGGGCTGACGGAAGAGGCAGCGGCTGCCGACGTCCGGCACGGGGAGACCAGGCAAAGCAAACGCCAGCCGGCACCCGAAGGGCCGACTGGCGTCGCGAAAAACAGACGGAACGTCCGGAGACGGCCCGATCAGGAAGCGTTGTCTTCCTTGTCCTTGACCGCGAGAGCGCCCTTGCCGATACGGCCGCGGAGGTAGGTCAGCTTGGCGCGGCGGACGGAACCCTGGCGCTCGACCTCGATCTTCTCCACGCGGGGAGAGTGGGTCGGGAAAATGCGCTCCACACCCTCGCCGTAGCTGATACGGCGGACGGTGAAGGTCTGGTTGAGGCCACGGCCACGGACGCCGATCACGACCCCGGCGAAGATCTGGATACGCTCCTTGTCGCCTTCGACGACCTTGGTGTGCACCCGGACGCTGTCGCCCACGTTGAACTTCGCGGCCTCCTTGCGGAACTGCTCGCCCTCAATCTTGTCAAACAATGCAGCCTTGTTCATGGCAATCTCTCCAAAAACCGTTTCAAACCTGCTTCGCCGGCTTCCGCCAGCGATATTTCTCCCACAAATCCGGCCTCTTGGCCGCCGTCCGGCTCATCGCCTGACGATACCGCCACCGCGCGATCTCCGCGTGGTTTCCCGACATCAATGCCTCGGGAACGCTCCAGCCGCGGAATTCGGCCGGACGCGTGTACTGCGGATACTCGATCAATCCGTCGCTGAACGACTCCTCCACCGCGCTGGCCTCGTGGCCCAACGCCCCCGGCAGAAGCCGGGTCACGGCGTCGATGACGACCATCGCGGGCAAGGCCCCGTTGGTCAGCACGTAATCGCCGATGCTGAGTTCGTCGTCCGCAAGGTGTTCGCGGATCCGCTCGTCGAAACCTTCATAGCTGCCGCACACCAGCAACACATGACTCCGCCCGGCCAACTCGGCCGCGACGGACTGCGTGAAGGGCCTTCCCCCGGGCGATGTCAGGATCACCCGGGTCTCCGCCCCACGCAGGGCTTCCACCGCTTCAAAGATCGGTTCCGGCTTCAGGACCATTCCTGGCCCTCCGCCGAACGGACGGTCATCCACGGTCTTGTGCCGATCGTGGGTCCAGTCCCTCAGGTCATAGATCCTTAGATCCAGGATCCCCGCCGTCCGAGCCCGCCCGACGATGCTTTCGTCCAGCGGACCGGCGAACATGCCGGGGAACAGGGTGACTACGTCGATCTTCATGGGCTGTGCGCGGCCCTGTCCGCCCGCGCCCAACGCGAAATCAATCCTCCACCAGGTCCACCGTGCAACGGCGGCCCGACTTGGTCCCGCCCACCTGGAGCAGCGACCGGATCGCCTGGATGGTGCTCCCGCGGCGCCCGATGACCTTTCCGGCGTCGTCCTGCGACACGCGGACCTCGTAGACGGTCATGCCGCCCTTTTCCGTGGCGGTCACCTCGACCGACTCCGGGTCGTCCACCAACGAGCGGACGACGTATTCGACGAAGGCCTGCATGGCGCCTCGTCGTTCAGGCGGCCGTGGCCGCCGGAGCCGCCTTGGCCGCCTTCTTGATGAAGGACGCCACGGTCTCGCTCGGCTGGGCGCCGACACCGACCCAATACTGGGCGCGGTCGAGCTTGAGCGTGAAGTTGGTACCGGCCTTCTGCGGCTGGTAGGTGCCCAACTCCTCGATGAACTTTCCGTCGCGCGGGCTGCGGCCGTCGGCAACCACGATGCGGTACACCGGGTTGTTCTTGTTGCCGCCGCGCTTCAATCGAATGCGAACCATACAGATAATCTTCACAGACCCGGCCTATCCGGATCGTTTCCTTCAAAGGAGCGGGGACCATAGACCTGCCCGTTTCCAAGAGGCAAGAGATCATTTGATGTGAATTGCTTTCGGACAAGCCGAGACCACCTCCCACCCGGCCAAGGCCACGGTAAGCCGGGTCCGTTCATGTCGACGCCGACCTGGTCGGCCCTTGTTGACGGTTGCACGACGGACAGGGAGGTTCACGGCGATCCATGTCCCTTCCTGCAACGATCTTGCGCACCCTCGTCTCGGCATGGCTGCTCGTCCTCGCGGCTCGGGCCGCGACGCTCTTCCCGATGGGTAGCGACTGGCGACTCTTCAAGGGGACCTCCGCGCCTTCCGCCAACCCGCCGGAATCCTGGCGTCTCAACGGCTTCAACGACGACGCCTGGGCCCTCGGACCTGCACCGTTCCACTACGGGGAAACCGCCTTCAATGGCGTCGGCACCGCGCTGCCCGACATGCAGAACCTCTACTCGACGGTGTATCTTCGCCGGTCGTTCCGAATCAACGACCCCTCGCTCATCCTGGGCCTGACGCTGCGGGCCCAGATCGACGACGGCTTCATGGTGTGGATCAACGGCCGCCGTGTCGCGACGGTCAACGCGCCCGCCACCGACGCGGCTTCCACCAACGGCGCTTTCGCGTTGTCCACGGTCGAGTACGGCCCTCCTGTCGACTACGACCTCGGGACGCCTTCCGGCTACCTGATCGCCGGGGTGAACACCATCGCCGTGATGGTGCTCAACGCGACCCTCGGCAGCAGCGACCTGCTCTTCGACGCCGAACTCGTCTCCACGGAACGTCCCACCGCGCCACCGGGGATCCTCTTCGTCGACCCGAATCCGGGAGTGGTCAGCAACCTAACCTCGGTCACCGTCGGGTTCACCCGCGCGGTCACCGGGGTCGCCGCCAACCAGTTCCTGCTCTCCGGCATCCCGGCCACCGGCGTCACCGGTTCCGGATCGACCTACACCTTCACCTTCCCCCGCCCCGCCTTCGGCCCGGTCACCGTCTCCTGGGGTCCGCTCCACGCCATCACCGACCTCTCTTCCCCGCCGATCCGCTTCGACGGCGGCGCCGCGGGATCCACTTGGAATTATGAGCTGCTCGACACCACCGGACCGGCCCTGCTCCAGCGCCTGCCGCTCGCCGGTACGACTCTGCGCTCGTTCTCCATGGTAGAGGTCCTCTTCAACCGCCCCGTGACCGGCCTCGACGCCCGGGACCTCCGCATCAACGGCATCCCAGCCACCAACGTCACCGGCATCGGCGCCGGCCCGTACCGGTTCGAGTTCCCCCCGACGGCCCCGGGCAACGCCAGTGTCTCCTGGGCTCCCGATGCCGCGATCGTCTCCGAGGAACCGGTGCCCCGCCCGTTCCAAGGCGCCGGTTGGACCCATGTCGTCGACCCAAACCGGCCGACGCCGGCGGTGCGCATCAATGAGATCCTCACCGAGAACCTGTCGGGGCTCCGGGATGAGGACGCGGACGTGGAGGACTGGATCGAGCTGCACAACCGCGGGACCAACGCCGTGAACCTCGCCGGTTGGTCGCTGGTGCACGACGACGACCCCGAGGAATGGCGTTTCGGCTCGGTGAGCCTGCAGCCGGGCGGCCACCTGGTGGTCTTCGCGTCGGGCAAGGACCGCACCGGCGAAGCCGCCGGACGCCGGCCCCACACCACGTACAAGCTGAACCCCAACGGCGGACGCATCCGTCTGCACGGCCCCGAATTGCCTCGGGTCGCCGTGGACACGCTCGAATACCCGGAACAGGCGCCCGATTTCTCCTACGGTCGCGTCGACCTCACCACCAACAGCGTCGACCGCTACTTCGCGAGCCCCTCCCCGGGTGCCACGAACGGAAACAGCAACGTGACCGGGAAGACCGAGGAGGTGCACTTCAGCGTGGAGCGCGGCTTCTACGCCTCTCCGTTCCGCCTGTCGCTGGTCTGCACCACACCCGGCTCCGTGGTCCGCTACACCACCAACGGGAGCCCGCCTTCGCTCCTGAACGGGTTCAACTACACCACCCCGATCCTCATCAACGCCAACCGCGCCATCCGGGCCGCCGCCTTCACTCCGGACCATCTCCCTTCCCGAATCCGCACCCATACCTATCTCTACGCCCAACCGGCATCGCGGCGGCTCCTCCCCGTCCTGTCCCTGGTGACCGCCACCAACAACCTGTACGGACCCAGCGGCATCATGGAGTACAACCCCCGGAACACCCAGAACCACGGCGTCGCCTGGGAACGGCCCGTGTCCGTCGAGTGGATCCGCCCCGGGGACAACGGCGGCTTCAACGCCAACGCCGGGCTCCGCGTGGCGGGCGGCGACTACATCCGAAGCCTGTACAACTACCGCTCCACGGAACTGCCCATCAGCAAGTACTCGTTCCGCCTCTACTTCCGCGGCGAGTACGGCGACGGCAAGCTCGACTTCCCCGTCTTCCCCGGCACTGCGGTGGAGTCCTTCGACACCATCCACCTGCGCGCCGGTATGAACGACCATTCAAACCCGCTGCTGAAGGACGAGTTCGTCCGCCTGCTCTGCTCGCAGGTGGGCCTAGTCGCCTGCCACGGCACCTTCGTCCACCTCTTCCTCAACGGCGTCTATCGGGGCATCTACAACCCCACGGAACGGGTCAACGAGGACTTCCTCAAGCAGTACCATGGCGGCGGCGAGCTGTGGGACGTGATCGGCGCCCAGAACCAGCTCCTCGGCGGCGACCTCACGGCCTGGAACGCACTCCGCACCGCGGCCACGCGCGACCTCACCCTCGCCACCAACTACCTCAACGTGGCCTCGCGCATGGACCTCGTGAACTTCGTCGACTACCTCCTGCCGCACATCTGGGCGGACAACGACGACTGGCCGCACAACAACACCCGAGCGGCGCGCGAACGGGTCCCGGGTTCACGGTTCCGCTTCTATCCCTGGGACGCCGAATTCGCCTTCGGCTCCCACGACGTCTCCTACGACACCATCGCCAACACCCTGTCCACCACCAGTCCACCGTGGGGTTCCGCGGACTACCAGGCCCTCTTCAACGCCCTCAAGCGTTCCCCGGAGTTCCGTCTGCTCTTCGCCGACCGCGTCCATCGCGCATTCTTCAACGACGGCCCGCTGACGGACGCCCGGATCCGGTCCGCCTACGACGGCCTCAAGGCCGGCTTGGCCCCATCGATCTCCGGCTTCAATGACGTGATCACCCCGTGGATCAACGCGCGGCGCCGCCATGTGACGAACGCCTTCCTCCGCGCCGGATTCCTCGTCTCCTCGAACGCCCCCGGACTGAACCGTTTCGGCGGGACCGTCCCGGCCGGCTTCCGGCTGGTGATGACCAACCTCGCCGGAACCATCTGGTACACCACCAACGGCATCGATCCCCGCGTCCCGTTCGCCTCGACCAACCATGCCGCGGCCATCCGCTACGGCGGACCGATGACCCTGGACCGGCCGTTGCGCGTGCTCGCCCGCTCCCTCAACGGAACCAACTGGAGCGCGCTCGTCGACGCCACCTTCACCGTGGGCCACGGGTCGGTCCCCATCCGTTTCACCGAGATCCTGTACAACCCGCCCGGCGGCGAGGCCTATGAGTTCCTCGAGCTCCAGAACACCGGCGGCGTGCCGGTCGACCTCTCGGGCTTCCAGCTCGACGGAGTCGGGTTCCGCTTCCCTGAGCCGTTCCCGGTGGTGCCCGCCGGCGGTCGCCTCGTGCTCGCGAACGGACTCCGCACCAATCTCTTCACCGGCAGGTATCCCTCGGTCGCCGTCGCCGGCTGGTTCTCGGGTTCGCTCTCGAACGGCGGTGAACGGCTGGAATTGCTCGACCGCGCGGGACGGGTCGTCACCTCCGTGGACTACGGCGACTCCGTCCGCTGGCCGCGCAAGGCGGACGGCGGCGGCGCCTCCCTGGAGAACGTCCGCCCCGACGCCGATCCCGACAATCCGGCCCACTGGCAGGATGGCCCGTCCGGCGGCACTCCCGGACAGCCCAACTCGGCCCCGCCGGTTGTCGCCGTACGGCTGAACGAGATCCATGCCAACGGCTCCGCCGATTGGATCGAACTGCGCAACTCCGGCGCCTCCTCGGCCAACCTGTCGGGCTGGTCCCTCACCGACGACACCGACCCGCGCCGGTTCGTCTTTCCGTCGGGCACCATCCTCGCCCCCGGCACCCACCTCGTGGTCCACTCCGCGTCTTCCACGAACTCCGGTCCCTATCGGGCACCGATCCAACTCGATCGCTCCGGGGAGACGCTGGTGCTCTTCGACGCCGCCACCAACCGCGTCGACGTCGTCCGCTACGGGATCGTTCCAATAGGCTTCTCCTTTGGCCGCGGCGGGAGCCTCGATTGGACACTTTGCGAGCCGACACCCGGATCGGCCAACGAACCGGTGACCGCCTTCGGCCCCGCCTCCGCCGTCGCCATCAACGAACTCGAGTCCAACTCCGGCGACGGCAACGACTGGATCGAGCTCCACAACACCTCCGCGCTCCCGGTGGGCATCGAAGGATGGTCGGTCGTCAACACCAACGGCATCGCCCCCGTCGGCTCCCCCATGTTCATCGGCCCCGGCGGCTTCCTCGTCCTCAAGGCCGACGGCGAACCCGGCCCGGACCACCTCGACCTTCGCCTTCCGGCCACCGGAGGCTTCGTCACCCTGCTCGACGCGCGGGCCGGCGAGGTGACCCGCATCACCTATCCCAACCAGATCGCCGAGACCGCTTTCGCCCGCATCCCGGACGGAACCGGCGCCTTCCAATCCCTCTCGTTCAGCGCGACCCCGGGCGCCAGCAACCGGGTCGCGGACCTCGGACGCGTCGCACGCTTCTCCGAGTTCCTCGCACGGGGGACGACCGATTGGATCGAGCTGGAGAACGCCTCCACGAATCCCCTGCCCCTCGGTCCGTTGGTGCTGGAGGTCAACCCGCCGGACCTGCCGCCGCTCTTGGCAGCCCTGGGCGGCACCCGCATCCTCGCGCCCTCAGAACGCATCGTGATCCACTGCGGTTCGTTGCCCCAGGGACTCGTCCCCGGCCCAGGTGTCCTGCTCTTCCCCATCCCGCTGCCGGACGACGGCGCGGTGGTGTCTCTCTTCGATGCGGCCGGAAGGATCCTGGACCGCGTGGAATACGGTCCCCAGGTCCCAAGCCGGTCGCTCATCCGCATCCAGCCCAACTGGTGGCTCTCGGCCACCAACACCCCCGGGACCGCCAACTCGGTCGTCGCCGACATGGCCGGCGGTTCCCAGATCCGCATCAACGAATGGCTCGCCTCCGCCGGCGGAACCAACGAGTTCGTGGAATTGTACAACGCGGAGACGCTGCCGGTGAACATCAGCCGTTGGGCCCTCACCGACGACCCGTCGATCCAAGGCGCCACCAACCGCATCCTGCCGCCCCAGAGCTTCATCCCCGGATCCGGCTTCGCCCGCTTCCGTCTCGAGGACACCGGCCCCGATGTTCCCGGCGCCCCGCTGAAGTTCCGGTTGAGCGCACTGGGCGAGACGATCCGGCTCTTCACCGCGACAGGCGGGGTCGTCGACACCGTGGACTTCCTCGTCCAGGAGCCCTGGGTCTCCGAAGGCCGATTCCCGGACGGCTCGACCAACATCATGCGCTTCCACGACGCCATGACCCCGGGTGCGCCCAACCGGGGTCGCCCCGTCGACGTCGACGGCGACGGCATCCCGGACGCCTGGGAGACACAGAACGGTTTCCGTCCGGATTTCGCCGGCGATGCCGTTCTGGACGCCGATGGCGACGGCCTGTCGAACCTGCACGAGTACCTCGCGGGAACGGATCCGCGCAATGCGGCCAGCGGACTGCGCGCCGGCTTCACGACGAGTCCGAGCGGACTGCTCACCCTCCGGTTCCAAGCGGCCGCCGGTCGCTCCTACTCGGTGCTCCAGGCCACGTCGCCGACTGGAACCTGGTCGCGGCTTTCCGATGTCGCCGAGGGCGAGGGCCGGGAAATCTCCGTGCCGATCCAGATGTTCCAAGCCGGAACCCGGTTCTATCGGATTGTCACCCCAGCCCAACCCTGACATGCGCTACCTGATCCGCGAAAAGATCCTCTGCCTCGGCGACGACTTCTCCATCCGCGACGAAGACGGCCGCGAGCGGTTCTACTTCGACGGCAAGGCGTTCACGCTGTTCCGAGAGCGGATCAACATCCGCGACGAACACGGCGCCGACGTCGGCTTCGTCCGCCAGAAGATCACCCTGATCCGCAAGGCCTGGGAGATCCACCTGCGCGGACGCCACGTGGCGACGGTGAGCAAGGACATCCTCACGCTGCTGCGCTGTTCGTTCACGGTCGACGTGCCCGGCCCCGACGACTACGAGGCCCAGGGCGGTTTCCTGCACCACGACTACACCTTCAGCCACCGTGGCGGCGTGGTGGCCACGGTCTCCAAGAAGTGGCTGTCGATCCGCGACACGTACGCCGTGGACATCGAACCCGGCCAGGATGACCTGCTGATTCTCGCCAGCGCCGTGGTCATCGACCAGATCTGCCACGACAAGGACGAAAACTCCGCCCACGAGCACTGAGACAACTGTCAGTTGGAGCGGGGGCGGACCTCACGCAAAGGCGCCAAGCTGCAAAGGAAAGCGTTGGGGAATCGGTGGAGAGTGCAGCCACCGGATCCTGTTGGGTTCCGATTCTGGATCTGCCCTGCCGTTGGCGACTTGGCGTTTCTGCGTGAGTCCCCTTTCCGGAGGAGCTGCTGCCGCGTTCGCGGGGACTCGCTCAGCGCCAGCCCAGGGCCCGCAGTGCGGTCTTCACCACCCACCGTTCCCGCTCCAGCGTCGACTCGGCCACTTCACGGGTCGTCCCAGTCAGCTCCACGACGATCCGAACGGCCCGGTCGCGCAGCTTCACGTTGGAGGGGTTCAGGTCGACCATCAGATTGCCCGCCACCTTGCCCAAACGCACGAAGGTCAACGTCGTGAGGGTGTTCAGGATCAGCTTCGTGGCCGTACCCGATTTCAGCCGGGTCGAACCGGTCAGCACCTCGGGACCGACATCGACCGCCAACACATGGTCCGGACGTGAACCGCGGGCGAACTTCAGGTGCGGCTGGAACGACACCAGCGCCGTGGCCGCTCCGCGCTTCCGGGCTTCACCCAAGGCGCCCCAGACGAACGGCGTCCGCCCCGACGCTGCGATTCCGACGACGACGTCCTTTGGCCCAACCTCTCGGGCGGCGATCGCCGACATCCCCGCCGTGGCGTCGTCCTCGGCGCCTTCCACCGCCGAATGCAACGCCTTCTCCCCGCCGGCCATGATGCCCTGGACCTGCTCCGGCGAAGAGCGGAACGTCGGCGGGCACTCGCTGGCGTCGAGCACGCCCAATCGGCCGCTGGTCCCGGCGCCGACATAGAACAGCCGACCACCGGAGCCCAGGGCGTCCGCGGCGCGCCGCACCAAAGCCGCCAGTTCCCGCGAATGGGCCGCCACCACCGGGGCCACCGCCGCCTCTTCGGACAGCATCAGCTCCACGGCCGCCTTCAACGGCATCCGGTCCAATTCCATCGAGCGCGGATTCCGCAATTCGGTTGGCGAGACCGCGGTCGCCTCCGGTCGGAGGACGGTTCCGACCTCCGGGACCCGGACATCGACCGCACCGGCGTCGGCCTTCTCCGCCAAGGCGACCGCGCCCCAGGCCGACTCGCGTTCCAGCACCCGAACCCGAGCACGGCTTCCCGCCACCTTGAGACGCCTTGCGATGAACGGGCGCCAACGCGGCTGCCTCGCGAAGACGCTGCCTGCGAGCACGAACTCGATCCCCGCGCCGTCGCGGCCGGAGCCGGCTTTCGCCGCCAGCCTGCCCGCCGTGCCCACGGCAAGGTCGAACAGGCCGCCCAGGGATTGCTCCACCACGTCCTTCATGTCGCGGTCACCTTCCGCCGCCGCCTGGAAGACCAGGGGAGCCAAGGCCGCGACGTCGCGTTTGCCCGCGCCTTGGATCCACCCCACCAGCGGCTCGAAGTCGTTCAACAGCAGTTGCCGCAATACCAGCGGACCGAAACGCCCGCCGGAACCCGTACGATCCAATCGGTGGATCAGCCGCCGCAACGCCGAGTGGGCGATGTCGTAGCCGCTGCCGCAGTCGCCGAGGAGGTGCCCCCAGCCGCCCATCTTCGCCGTGGTTCCGGCCCGGTTGCGGCCGAAGCAGCAGGAACCCGTGCCGCTCAGCACGACCACGCGGACGTCGACGGAATCCGAACCGTCCATGGCCGCCGCCTCGAGCGCCGTCACCAGGTCGTGGTCCACCACCGCCGGCACACCGGACCAGACGCGGCCGGCGATGCGCAGGATCCGCGCCCGATCCTCGGCCGTGCGGACGCCGGCCATGCCGATGCCCAACGCCGACGGGAGAGGCATCGCGTCGCGGATGCCGGCGAAGTGGGCCTCCAGCTGGACATCGGTCACGAGCCGCAGGTTCGCGGCGCCGCATTCGAGCCGCTTCAGAAGTCGGCGATCCGATCCGGCCGCGGCGATGGCCGTCGTCCGCGTCCCGCCGCACTCGATCCCGAGGTTCACCCGATCCTTCATCGTGGAGAACAGCCTAACGGGTGTCGCCTACCCGGGAACAGTGGAACGATGGGAAGGCCGAAGAGGGCGAGGCGGGGAAGGGTTGAAGCGTTCCATCGGCGGCCATGGGTTTTCCTCGAAAAGTCCAGTGCCATCTCCGACCCAACCCTTCAGCCCTTCAGCCCTTCAGCCCTTCAACCCTTCACTCCCTCGCCCCCAGAATGATCCGCGCCCCGCGCTTGTAGGTCACGTAGCTGTAGAACCACTGCCAGAGCACGGCCACGCGGTTGCGGAAGCCGATCAGGAACACGAGGTGCACGAACAGCCATCCAAGCCACGCGAGCAGGCCCGTCAGGTGCAGGCCCCCCAGGTTCGCGACGGCCGCGGAACGCCCGATGGTGGCCATGCTGCCCTTGTCCCAATAGTCGAACGCTTCCCGCTCCGGATGGCCCGAGATCTCGGCCTTCAGGATCGACGCCACGTGCCGGCCCGCCTGCATCGCCGCAGGCGACACGCCGGGGACGACCTGTCCGTCGGGGTCGGTCACTCCACAGGCGTCGCCGACCACGAAGATCTCGGGATGTCCCGGCACGCTCAGGTCGGGCGCCACCTGGACCCGGCCGGCGCGGTCGAGCGGGGCACCGAGCTTCGACGTCAGCCCGGAGGCCGCGACGCCCGCCGCCCAGACGATGTTGCCGGCCTCGATCACCTCGCCGCCCTCGAGTTCCACGCGGTTCTTCGAAAGGTTCTTCACCCGGACGCCGCAGCGGACCTCGACTCCCATCGTCTCGAGAGTCTCGCGGGCGTTGTCGCCGAGGTCCGCCGGGAACTGCCCCAGCAGACGTGGACCGCCTTCGATCAACACCACCCGCGCCTTCCGGGGATCGATGCTGCGGAAGTCGTCGCGCAGGACGTGGAGCGCCAACTCCACGAAGGCTCCGGCCAATTCCACGCCGGTCGGACCGCCCCCGATCACCGCGATGGTCATGTTCCGGCGACGCTCGGCTTCGTCCGTCGAGTTCTCGGCATGCTCGAAGGCCAGAAGCACGTCGCGGCGGATCCGCTGCGCGTCCTCGAGGGACTTCAATCCAGGCGCGAACTCTTCCCATTCCGGATGACCGAAGTAGCTGGTGCGACCGCCGAGGGCGAAGACGAGGAAGTCGTAGGGCTCCTTGATGCCGTCGACGAGGACCACGCGGCGGTCGGGCTGGATGTCCCGGACCTCGCCGAGGCGGACACGGACGTTGGGACGATCGCTCAGGATGCTGCGCAGCGGCTGGGCGATCTCGGGAGCGGAAAGGCCTGCGGTCGCGACCTGGTAGAGCAGCGGCTGGAACAGGTGGTGGTTCTGACGGTCGACCAGGAGCACATCCGCCCCCGGATCGCCGAACTCCTTGCAGAACGCCAGTCCTGCGAAACCGCCGCCGAGGACCACCACCTTGGGACGCCGATTCATCATGGGTGAACTACCACCCAACGCCGGCCGGGTCTCAACTGCGAATGCGTCGGCGTCCCCGGATCAATCCAGGAGGCGCCAGATGAGACGCGCCACGTACCAGACCGCGTGGTCGAGCGGATTGAGGCCGAGCAGATCGAGGGGGCGAGGAATCCATTCCCCTCCGAGACCGTCCGAGGAGAAGAGTCCCGATTCCGGATCGGGAGCCTTGGCGCCGGCCTTGCCCCGCTCGTCCTTCATCCGTTGCAGGGCCTGGGCAGCGCCTCCGGACCGGGCGAACTCAAGGATCCGCTGCCGCTCCGTCAGGTCGAGCCACACGCCGTGGGCCTGGCACTCGTCGACGATCACGCCGGAGCCGGGCAGGAACTGACGCCGGTTCATGCGCTCACGGCATTCCGGACAACGCCGGTACTCCACCTTGAGTTCGTGCGGCTGGAGTCCGCGTCCAAGCACCGGCACCCCGGCTGGCGGTACGACCTGCGGGTGCTCCAAGTCGACAGCCGCCCCCAGCCTGGCGCGGCACACCCATTCGCCGCCGCACCGGGTGCAGTGCGCGAACCGGACCACTTCGTCGAACGAGCGGGTCATCGCCTCCGAACAAACCGGGCACAACGGGCGGTCGCCATCCATGCAGGCCGATTGGAAGCATTCCGACGGACGGCCCCAACCGGAATCTCACCCCTTCAATTCCGAGCCGTGGACCCATTCCGACCATAGCTTGCCGAACCGTGGACGACGCCGGCTTCGGGGCTTGTCCGCCCGACATGGCGGACCGACGTTGCCTGCGTGGCCTCCACCGGGATCCAGTTCCGTCCCCGCAGTTCCCCGCCGCCTGCGGCCGGGTCGACGACGCCGTTGCGCGTGGACGGCATGACCTGCGGCAACTGCGCCCGTCACGTGACGGAGGCGCTGCAGAAGGTGCCGGGCGTGCTCGCGGCGCCAGTCGACCTCACGGCGGCCACGGCGCGCGTCTTCTGGAAGCCCGGGACGTCACCCGACACCGCGGCCTTGGAAAAGGCCGTCTTCGACGCGGGTTTCTCCGTTCCCGCCCGCCGCTCCGATGGCACGGCCTCCGCACCCACCTCGCCCTGGACCTCCGCGCTGCGGCTCGGCGTGCCGGCATCGGCGCTGCTGTTGGCTGGGGAGTGGATCCTCGGCATCGGCATGCGGCCGTGGTTCCTGTGGTTCGCCTTCGTCTTGTCCACGGTGGTCCTCACGGTGGTGGGACGCCACTTCGCCATCGGCGCCTGGCGCCAGCTGCGTCGGGGCGAATCCAACATGGACACGCTGGTGACCCTCGGGGCCGGCAGCGCCTGGGCCTTCAGCACCGGGGCCCTGCTCACCGGCACGTCGGCCCACCTGTTCTTCACCGAGGCGGTCACCATCGTGACGTTGATCAGCGTCGGCCACTGGATGGAGAGCCGCATGAGCGAACGGGCCGGGGACGCCCTCAAGTCGCTGTTGAACCTCGCCCCGGAGACCGCCCGTCGACTGGGCCCCGACGGTGTCGAGACCGAGGTGCCCTGCTCCGCGTTGATGCCCGGCCAGCGGATCGTGCTCCGGCCCGGGGATCGCATTCCGGTCGATGCCGAAGTGCTGGAAGGCGCCTCCGCGGTGGAGGAATCGATGCTCACCGGCGAATCGCTTCCCGTCTCGAAGTCACCCGGCAGCCGCCTGTTCGCCGGAACCCTGAACCGCCAGGGCCGCCTCGTGGCCCGGGTCCAGGCAACAGGCGAGTCGACCGCGCTCGCCCACATCGCCGCGGCCGTGCGCCGGGCCCAGGCCACTCGGGCTTCGGTCCAACGTCTCGCCGACCAGATCAGCTCGGTCTTCGTGCCCGTCGTCGTCTTCGTGGCGGTCGCCGCGGCCCTGATGTGGTTCCTCCAGTTCGACCGCATGGTGGGCATCCAGGAGGGACTCGGCACCTGGCTCTGGCACAGCCATCCGCCCGCCTCGCCCGCGGCGGCGGCGGTGACGGTCTTCTGCGCCGTGCTCATCGTCGCCTGTCCGTGCGCGATGGGTCTGGCGACGCCCGTGGCCCTCATGGCGGGCATCAATGCGGCGGCCCGACGGGGCATCCTCATCCGCGACGCCGTGGCGCTGGAGAAGTCCGGTCGGCTCACCGTCGTGGCCTTCGACAAAACCGGCACCCTGACCTCCGGCGTCCCCCGCGTGATCTCATCCGAAGTCTCCCCAGGCTCCGACGCCGGAGCGGACCGCACGCTCGCCGCAGCACTCGCCGCAGGCTCACGGCATCCGCTTTCCCGGGCGGTCGTGGATTTCGCAAATCCGCCCCCGGGTTCATCAATCAACCTAGGACTCTGGGAGGAGAAGGCGGGCGCCGGCATCGAGGCCGAACTGGCGGATGCCACGGGACGCGTCCGGAACCTGCGGCTGGGATCACCGGCCTGGCTCGCGGGATCGGGTTGCGACGTCTCGGTCTTCGCGACCGCGATCGAGGACGGTGCCCGGCGGGGTCAGGCCGCCGTCGTGTTCGCCGAGGGGGACACGGCCAAGGCCCTGTTCCTCGTCGGCGACCCGTTGCGCCCCGAGACCCCGGAGCTGCTTCGGCGGCTCGCGGCCTCGGGACTCGAGGCTCACCTCGTGTCCGGCGACTCCCAGGCGGCCTGCTTGGCCGTGGGCGGGGAAGCCGGCCTGCCGGCGGAACGGATCCACGGGGCGCAGAAGCCGGATTCGAAGGCCGCCCTCCTCGAATCGCTGCGACGCGGAGGCGGCCGTGTGGCCTTCGTGGGCGACGGCATCAACGACGCGCCGGCCTTGGCGGCGGCCGACCTGGGGATCGCGGTGGGAAGCGCCGCGGACGCCGCCCGCGAGGCCGCCGACATCGTCCTGCTCCGGCCCGGACTCGACTCCGTTGCCGAGGCGATCGGGCTTTCCCAACGGACGCTGGCGGTGATCCGGCAGAACCTCTTCTGGGCGTTCTTCTACAACGCCGCCGCCGTGCCGCTCGCGGCCTGCGGCCTGATAAGCCCGGTGCTCTGCGCCGCGACCATGGGCCTGTCGGACCTCGTGGTCATCGGCAACGCCCTACGCCTGCGGAACCGCTGGTGAAGTGTCGCAGTTTTCAGCTGAACCTGAAATAGGGAGGCGACCGCCCGTGGCTTGGCAGCCGCGGCTACAAACAACGGACAACCGTCTTCTCCGTGCCCTCCGTGTCTCCGTGGCAAGCCGACGGCCTCACTCCCGGATCGAGGCGCCGAGGGAGGAACGGAAGGTCTCCACGACCTTGGCGTGGGCGGCGTTGACCTCCTCGTCCTTCAGCGTGCGGTCGACCGCGCGGTAGGTGAACGAGTAGGCAAGGCTCTTCTGGCCCGAAGGCACGTGCTTGCCGCGGAAGATGTCGAACAGCTCGACCGCCTCCAGGTTCGCCGGCTTGGCCTGCTTCACCGCA
>JAIXUV010000199.1 GCA_027483345.1 Verrucomicrobiales bacterium
GACCGTCCGGCCCAGACCCTGAGCTACTCGCTGCTCCAGGGCCCGACGGGCTCCACGTTGGATCCGGCGACGGGTCTGTTCGCCTGGCGTCCCCGCGGCGACCAGGGTCCCTCGACCAATCTCGTTCGTGTGCGTGTCGCCGACTCCGGCACCCCGGCGGCCACCTCGGAGATCGCCTTCACGGTCTTCGTCCGCGATACCACCGCCGACCTGCTCGTGGCCGTGGGTTCGACCAACGTCCTCAACGGACAGTCCGCGTCGCTGCCCCTCGGCCTCAACGCCGACCCCGGCATCACCAACGTCAGCTTCCGCCTGCCGCTGCCTCCAGGTGCCCTTGCCTCGGTCTCCCTCGGCGGACTCGCGCCGGACGTCCTCTCGGCCACCCTGTCGGAACTCACGGCCGACGGCGTCACCGTGCGCCTCGAACTCGCGAGCGGAACCTCGCTCACCACCGACCGCCATGTGGCGGACTTCCGCTTCACCACGGTCCCGGGCGATGCCTCGGACCTGTTCGTCGTCAATCCGACGCAGATCACGGGAATCAAGGCCGCGGCCGAACCGGTGGCCTCCACCCTCTCCCGCGCGGGCACATTGATCCTCATCGGACGTGAGCCGGTCCTGCAGCTGAACGGCGCCGATTCCCTCACGGTCTACGGCCGTCCCGGAACCCGCTTCCAGGTCCAGACCGCGCCGGACATGAACGGACCATGGACCCCGGTGGGCCCGGTGCAGATCCCCGTCGACGGACGTTGGTCCACCTCGACCATCGACATCCTGGATCCGGCTCAACTGCTGCGAGCCATCGGCCTCTGAGGCCACGCCCAGGGCGTAGGACAATCTGGGCAAAACAAGACGGCGGCGGGGATCACGGATCTCCGCCGCCGTTTTCCATTTCGGCCCGAACCACACCGCGGCCCGGGACCCGGATCAGCCTCCGAGGAGCTGACGGAGGCCCGCCTCGTCGAGCACCGCGACCCCCAGCTCCTTGGCCTTGTCCAGCTTCGAGCCCGCGGCCTCACCGGCGACAACGTAGTCCGTGTTCCGGCTGACCGAACCGGCGACCTTTCCACCGGCCGCACGGATCATCGCCCCGGCCTCGTCGCGGGAGAGAGACGGTAGCGTACCCGTGAGAACGAAGGTCTTGCCGGCCACTGCGGCCGAGGCCGAGGCCGACGGCGGATCGACCTTGGGCGACGCCGGGTGGATGCCCAACGATTCGAGCCGGGAAAGGATCTTCCGTCCCGCCTCCGAATCCACGAATGCGACCAACGCCGATGCCGCGCCGTACTCGATCCGAGGCAGGTATTCGGGCACCGCGGTACTGCCCTTCTCGCGCAATTGGGCCCACTTGGCGTTCGGCTCGGCCGCGCCCAGTTCCACCAACCGCTGCCCCTGGGCTTCGATGCGTCGCTTCAGGTCTTCGGCCGCCACCCTGCGATCCTCCCGTTCGGTCGAGTCCAGTGCGGCCGCAGCCTGTCCCGAGTGGGAAGGCAACGCCTCCAATCCGTCGTAGAGCGCACCGAGTCGGGCGATGCCGCGCAGGATCTCCGACTCCACCACGGCCGCCAGGTCCCCGTGCAGCAGCGCGATCTCGTGGGACATGGTCTCGCCGACCGACGGGATCGCCAGGGCGTGCAGCCAACGGTTCAACGGCTGGCTCCGCGCCCGTTCGACGGCGGCCAGTACCTTCGCCGCGTTCTTCGCACCGAACGTCCGCGGATCCTCGTCGGTACCCAGGTTCAGGGTCGTGAGGGATTCGGCGGTCAGTCCGAACAGGTCCAGGGGTTCCTGCACCAGACCGCGTTCGACCAGCTTCTCGGCGACGATCCCGCCCAGGGACTCGATGTCCAACGCCTTGCGCATGGCGAAATGTTCCAGACGACGGGTCCTCTGCGCAGGGCAACCCGCGACGTTGACACACCGCCACGCCACCTCCTCGACCTCGCCCGAAGCCACCTTCTCCTTGGCGATCGCACCACCGCAGGCGGGACACCTTCCGCCGACATGCCGGAGTAGGTCGAACTCCACCGCGCCGTCCGGACGCCGGGTCCGGATGACCTCCACCACCTCCGGAATCACCATGCCCGCCTTGCGGACGACCACCGAGTCGCCGATGCGGATGTCCTTCCTGCGGATCTCGTCCTCGTTGTGCAACGTGGCGCGCGACACGGTGGATCCCTGGACGAACACCGGTTCCAGCTCCGCGACCGGCGTGAGCACGCCGGTCCGGCCCACCTGGATGGTGATCGCCTTCAACACCGTCTCGGCGGGTGTGATCCACGGCACCGGCTTGTGCACGATCGCATGGCCGGGCGCGCGGCGCTTCTCCGGGATGCGCGCACAGTCGTCGAACCGGTCCACCTTGATCACCACGCCATCGATCTCATAGGGCAGACGGCTGCGCAGGTCCCGGCCTTCGTCGTAACCCGCGACCACCTCGTCCCTGTACACCTGCAGCAGCGCCTCCATGTCGGGACGGGCCCACCAGATCCCCTGGGTCGGCAGGCCCCATTGGGCCAAGCGCCGCAACAACTCCGAATGGCTCTCGAACCGGATGCCCTCGCAGGCGCCGACGGCATAGAAGACCGCTCGGATCGGCCGTTTCGCCACCTCCCGAGGATCCAACTGCTTCAGCGCCCCGGCGGTGGCGTTCCGGGCGTTGGGAAACGCCTTCTCGCCCGCCGCCGCCATGGCCGCGTTCATCGCCGCGAAGTCCTTCTGGCTGATGTAGGCCTCCCCGCGGATCTCCACGAGCGCCGGAGGATCCGGCAGATCCAATTCCAACGGGATGGACCGGATGGTGCGGAGGTTGGCGGTGATGTCATCCCCGGCCCGGCCGTCGCCGCGGGTCACGCCGAGCACCAGCTTCCCGTGCCGGTAGTGGAGTCCGATCGAGACCCCGTCCACCTTGGGCTCCATCACCAGCGGCACCGGCGCGGCGAAGAGATCCTCCGGCACGCCGCCATGGAGGGTTCGCCGGATCTCCCGATACCAGGAGACGAGCGCACCCAGGGTGTTCTCGTCCTGAAGGCGGTTGCGCCGTTCGCGGTCGGGTTCCGCGTCGGGCGGCGGGACTTCGGACGCCTCGACCTTCTCCAGCGAAAGCATCGGACGCAGGTGTTCCACCCGACGGAAACCGCCGGTCGGTGCGCCACCGACACGTTGGGACGGGGAGTCCGCCGTCACCAACTCCGGATGTTCCGACTCCAACTGCAGGAGATCCCGATACACGCGGTCGTACTCGAGGTCGCTCGCCAGCGGGGCTGCGAGGACGTAGTAGGCGTGGTCCCACTCCCGGATGCGGGCGACCATCGCGGCATGTCGGCTCTTCACGTCGTCGGACACGCGGTCCAGAATGGAGGGCACCAGTGGAAGGTTGAAGCCGAATGCGAGGTCCGGCCCACAATGGGATTGCCCCCATACGGAGCTCGGCGATCGTCAAGGGGCATCCCGATGACCACGGCAAACCATCCCCAACCGGACACGGTGGCCGAACTGACCCTGCTGCTGTCCGAAGCCAAATCGGCCGGTGCCAGCGATGTGCATCTCCAGTCGATCCCCGAAGGGGTTGAAATCGGCTTCCGCCTCGATGGGATCCTCCAGCGGATACGACGACTCCACGGGGAATCCTCCCAGCGGCTTCTTGGACGGATCAAGTACCTGGCACGCCTGAAGACCTACGTCGACGCCTTGCCCCAGGAGGGCCGGATTTCCCGCCCGGATTCGGGCGTCGACACCGAGATCCGTGTCGCCACCTATCCGACGGTCACGGGCGAGAAGGTCGTGTTGAGGCTCTTCCGGGACCGGATCGCGCCCGTCCTGGAGGAGTTGGACCTGGAGCCACCGATGCTCGAAACGCTGAAGGGAAGCCTGGGCAAGCCCAGCGGACTGATCCTCTTCACGGGACCCGCGGGATCCGGAAAGACGACGACCACCTACGCCGCGATGCGGCATCTCCTGGGCCTCGGCGACAGACACATCATCAGCATCGAGGATCCCGTGGAATGCATCCTCGAGGGCGTGATGCAGACGGAGATCAGCGAGGTCCGTGGGCTGACCTTTGCGGTCGCCTTGCGCCATCTCCTGCGGCAGGATCCCCAAGTGCTCGCGTTGGGGGAAATCCGGGACGAGGAGACGGCGGCCATGGCGGTACGGGCAGGCCTCACCGGACACCTGATCATCTCCACGTTGCACGCCGGTTCGACCCCGGGCGTGGTGGAACGGCTTCTCGATCTCTGCCCGGATCCACATGCGGTAGCCTCGTCGCTCCTGCTCGTCTCGAATCAGCGGCTGCTGCGGAGGCTTTGTCCCGCCTGCAAGGGTGACGGATGCGATGCCTGCAGCCGCACCGGCTATCGTGGTCGGATTCCGATCGTCGAATGGCTCGGTTTCGGCGATGCCCAGCGGACGGCGGTCCGGGGCGGCGACATCGGCGCCCTGAAACCGACCTGCACACTCCTTGCATCCGCGGAATCCCGTATCGCTCAAGGAATGACCGACCGCCGCGAACTGCAACGTGTCCTGGGACCATGAAGCTCGACGAAGTCGCGTTCCTGAACCGCCAACTGGCCTCGATGCTCAAACAGGGACTGCCCCTCGAGGGCGCCCTTCGAGAGCTTGCCGGCGAGGTCGCTGCGGGCGCATTCCGAGGCGAACTGGAATGTCTGGCCCGGGAACTCGAGTCCGGCGAAGGACTGGAGGCCGCCCTTGCCCGCCGCACGCTGCCCGCGGCCTACCGGACCCTGATCGTGGCTGGAGCCCGCTCAGGCAACCTCCCAGGCGTCCTGCTTCTCGCCGCCGACCATTTCGAACGTTCCCACTCCCTTCAGATGCGACTCCGGAGCGCCGTGTTGTACCCGGCACTCGTGCTGGTCCTGATGCTGATCTGCGCCGTCTCCCTGCTGGCGCTCAAGGAGCAGACCGCATCTGCAATGGCGGACCTGATCGGGGCCTCGCACCGGTTCCAGTTTGGCACCGTACATCTGGTGCTCGGGTTCTACTTCTGCGTTCCGCTGCTCTACTTGGCCGCGGTTTCGACACCGCCTCTGCGACGGCTGGCCATCTGGTGGGTCCCAGGCTTCCGGGACGCTTCGATCAGCTCCCTTTCCTACACGGTGGAACTGCTGCTTCGCAGCGGCGTTCCGCTCCCGGAGGCATTGGATCTGGTCGGGACGCTGGTCGGGAACACCCCGGCTTCTGAGACCGTGGCGCTTTGGCGGCGCCGGGTCGCCGAGGGCGTCCAGTCCCCGAAGGACCTCTTTTCCGGCAGCGACGGCAGCCCATTTCCGGCGTTGTTCCCCTGGTTGGTGACGTGCGGTGGACAGGATCTCGCGGCGGGATTCTCGTTGGCGGCCCGTTTCTTCCGCGAAAGGGCGGATCACCGCCTCGAATTGATCGTGAATGCCATCACCCCGGTCCTCCTCGTGATCCTCGCCCTCATGTCGCTGAGCGTGTTCTCCCCGATCTTCAATTCGGTGCTCCGCATCAGCGGGTCACTCGGGGCGGACTGAGCCGAGACTCCATCCACTTCCGCATGTTGATTTCATGGTTGATCCTGCTCGGAACTGCGACCGCCGCAGCGGCGTGGCTGGGCTGGAACGCGGTCCGGGAATGGCGGCGTGCGGAGCTGGCCTCCGAGATGTTGGAGATCCTTGAGATCGGTCACCGGCAGGGTTGGACCCCGGAGGCGACACTGGTTTCGGCATGTGGCTCGCGCGACACCAGACTGCCGGTCCGGCTGCACCTCCTCGGGGCGCTGCTCGAAGAGGGGATGCCGCTTGGAACCGCCATGGATGCCGTGCCGGAATTCCTTCCTGCCGCCGTCAGAAGCCAGCTGAAGCTGGGACTCGAAACCGGCGAGTTCCCGGCCATGCTCCAGATAGCGACGGCGTCGCTGGGCAAGCGGGACCACCGCCGGCGTCTCGCTCCCCTCACCGGATTGCTGCTCTACGGGATCGTCCCGTTGTTCGGATCCGCATTCTTCCTCTTCCTCGGCTTCGTGTTCCGTTCGCGACTCTCGTTCTGGCTGGATCTCTTGCCCCCGCCCCTTCCGTCCGGCGACCTCGGCGCGTCCATAACGCCTCCGTCGGTACCCGGAGGCGAGACGATGAACACATCGCTTTGGCTCGCCGGGATCCTTTTCTGCCTCGCCGTGATGCTGCACCTCTGGATGTTCTCCCGATCAGTGGGACCCTGGTTGACCCGGAAGCTGCCCATGCTGGACCACCTCTGGCTGCTGGTTCCGTGGCGACGCCTCCGATTCCAGCGCGACTTCGCCGCCACCTTGGGCGCCATGTTGGACGCAGGCATGAAGGAGTCCGGGGCGGTGGTTGAGGCCGGGAAGGCAACCGGCAACAGCGTGATCCTGAAACGGGCACGTCGCTCCGCGGACCGACTCGCCAACGGTGAGCGCCTCGACGAGGTGCTGTCCGCGCTCTTCCACTCCGGGGAACTGAAGTGGCGTCTGGAAGCGGGAATGCGCGGTGTCGAAGGATTCCGGACCTCGCTCTCCGGGTGGCTCGAATCGCTGGAGGAGTCGGCCATCCGCAAGGAGGTGCTCTTTGCGCAGGCATTCACCACCGCCTTGCTGCTCTTGAACGGCCTCGCCGTGGGTGCGGCGGCGGTCGGAATGTTCCGGTTCTTCGTCGCCGTCCTCGACGGAATCCAGCCATGAATCCGAGTCTCCGGCAGGAACCCAGTCGTCGAACGGTGGGAGCCATCCACCTGGAGGCGATCCTTGCGTTGGCTCTCACGGCCGCCGTGCTGCTGCCCATCTCCGGCATCGTGGTCTCCCAGCGCCGGATCGCATCGGACCTAACACGTCACCTCACGATGATCGAGCTGGTGGACGGGGAAATGGAACTGATCGCCGCGGGAGACTGGGTCCGTTACCCCGAGGGAACCCATTCCGTTCCGCTTCCTTCACCGGAGGGATTCGTCCCGCCGGTCGGGGAATTGACCTTGGTGAGGCAGGGACGGGAGTTCCGCCTCGCTTGGCGACCGACAAACCGTTGGATTGGAGGCGGGATCGAACGCCGATGGACCGCCCCAGGGCTCAAGCCATGAAGCCTGCCAGTCCACAGCTCCGGCACAGCCCGGCTCGCGCCTCGGGAGCCACACTGGTCGAGATGCTGGTCTTCTTCTCCCTGTTGCTGGTCTTGATGGCGATCGGGTTCGCCGCCTACGACCGGGTGTGGTTCGAATCCAGACAGCTCGAGCGACGAGCCGATGCGGTGCGGGGTTTGACCCAATTCGGCGAACGTTGGCGGGAGGACATCCGGTCGGCCAGCGGTCCTCCCGCGATCCATGTGGATGGACGCGGCATGGACATCCCAATGGGTGCCCTCGTGGTCACCTGGAGAATCGACGGGAAACCCGCGTTCCTTTCCAGGACCGCAGAGGGCGAACGGTTCCAGTTGGCACCCTGGCCGCTCTCAGGTGGTAGCTTCTCCCGGATCCCGCGTCCCAACTGCACGGGCTGGGCGACGGATATCCGTCTTTTGGCGTCGCGCAGCGCTCCACGCCCGCCCGTCCTGCGGTTCATCGCGGCGTCATCCGGGACTTCAAACCCATGAGGATCCACCGGCTCCAAGCCACCCAACGAGGCACCGGGTACGCCATGGTGTTGTTCCTGATGCTCCTGGGTGCCGTCTCGGTGCTCATCGCCGGTAATTGGACCAGCATCCGGATGCTGCACCGGGATAAGCGGTTGCTGGAGGAGGTACAAAACCGTCGATGGTCGAACTCGGTCCCATCGATCCACGTGTCCACCAACGCCACCCGTCTCGTCCCGCCACCGTGAACCGGGCAAGGCTGATCCGCGACTCCATCGCTGCACCCCGCATGGCTTTGCTGGGATGGATTCCCATCTTCGGCTTGCCGTTCTGGCTCCTTGCCTTGCGATTCGTTTCGAACTCGGGCCGCCAACCCAAAGGCCATTGGAATCCGGCCCGGGCTCGATGCATCTGGGCTTCCGTACTGCTCTTCCCCGGGCTCTTCATCCAACTTGCCTCCGGTCTGGCGCTGGGCTCGCAACTGATCCGCGACAGATACGGCCACGTGCCCGGTTTCGTGTTCGAACTTCTCGATGGACTTCTTTCCTGACGCGACCGCTCCCCCGGTCCTCCTTGCCGACCTCGGCTTTCACGCCACGATCCCGACATGCCGAAGCAGCATTGGCTCGTGAAACAGGAACCCGAGGCGTACCCGTGGTCCCAATTGGTCGCCGACGGCAAGACCGCTTGGACGGGCGTCCGAAACTTCCAGGCACGCCTGAGCCTCCGGGCCATGAAGAAGGGCGATCCGGTCCTCTATTACCACAGTGTCACCGACAAACTGGTGGTCGGCATCGCCGAGGTGGTGGCCGAGGCCTATCCGGATCCGACCGCAACCGAAGGCGACTGGTCCGCCGTGGACATCGCCCCGAAGAAGTCCCTCGCGCGACCGGTGGAGCTGGCGACGCTCAAGGCGGATCCGATCACCGCCGAGATGCCGCTCATCCGGCAGTCCCGTCTCAGCGTCATGCCGCTCGACAAGGCTGTCTTCGACCGGATCCTGGAGCTTTCGCGGAAGGCCTGATTCCCTGTCGGCCTGTCACGGTGCGACCAACCCGTCCGCGAGTTGGACCACCCGGTCGGCCAAGCCCGCCAACTGGGAATCGTGGGTGGCCACCACCAGGGTCATGCCGCGTTCCCTGCGGATCTCGAGCAGCAGCCCGACGATTTCGTCTCCGTTCCGGGAGTCGAGGTTCCCGGTCGGCTCGTCGGCCAGGATGATGGAAGGACGATTCACCAAGGCGCGGGCAATGGCCACCCGTTGCTGTTCACCGCCCGACAGCTCCCCGGGGCGATGGTCCAGGCGATCGCCGAGTCCGACCCGACGGAGCAACGCCATGGCCGACTCGCGGGCCTCGGGAACCGAGCGACGCGCCATGCGCGCCGGCAACATCACGTTCTCCAGCGCGTCCAGTTCCGGCAGAAGATGAAAGGCCTGGAAGATGAGCCCGACATCCTCGTTTCGGAACCGGGTGAGCCGGTTTGTGTCGAGAGCGGTGAGGTCCAGACCCTTCGCCTCAATGCGGCCGGAATCGGGTCGGTCCAATCCGCCCAGCAGATGGAGCAGCGTGCTCTTCCCGGCACCCGAGGCACCCCGCAACGCCACGAAGGCGCCTGTGGGGACTTCCAAGTCGACCCCGCGCAGGACCTCCAGGCGGCGGCGGCCCAACTGGTAGCTCTTGCGGACGCCGTGGGCCTTCAGGATGGGCGATGTGTCATTCATTGCGGAGCGCCTGCACCGGTTGAAGCCACGCGGCGCGGAGGGCGGGCAGCACGCCGGCCAGGAGGCAGATCACCAGCGATCCGCCGCAGATCACGACCACGTCCGAGGTGACGATGCGGGCGGGCAGCTCCTGGAACTGGTAGAGCTGCGCCGGGAACAGATCGAGACCGAAGGTGCTGTTCATGAAGTGGAGGAACTCGTTTCGAAACCGGATTCCGGTCCAACCCAGGAGGTAGCCGCAGACAACCCCCACGACGCCGACCGCGAGACTCTGGGTGAGGAAGATCGCCGCGACCTGCAGGGGTGTGGCACCCAGCGCCTTCAACATCCCGATCTCCCGGGTCTTCTGGACCACGAAGGTAATCAGGGCGCTCATGATGCCGAAGGCCGCCACGATCACGATGAAGAAGAGCAGGTAGAACATCATGTTCTTCTCCACCACCAACGCCCCGAGCAATTGGGAATTGTCGGTCATCCACGAGCTGACCGAATACCCCCCGTCGAGACCGGACCAAAGCTCCCGCTCCACCCGTGAGGTGGTCGGCATGTCCGGGTTGTGGAGCATGACCGTGATCCCGGTGACATCCTCACCGATGCCGTGGAGGTCCTGTGCGTCCTCGAGCCCGGTCAGGATCACCGAGGTGTTCAGGTCGTAGAGTCCGGCGTCGAAGATGCCCGACACCTCGAAGTTCTGCGCCAATGAGGCTTCGCGCCGGCCTGCCTCCCAGGCCTCCCTCATCCGCTTCAAGGCCGGGAGCGAATAGACGGAAAGGCGGTCGCCGACATGCACCTTGAGTGCCGCCGCCAAGGAGGTACCGAGCAAGAGCTTGTTGGGACCGAGGTCGAACCGTCCGGAAACGATGTTCGACGCCACATCCGACACCCGGGGCTCCAGCGCGGGATCCACCCCGCGGACCACCGGGGCGAACGGCCTGGGATTGCCCTCCTTGGGCTGGGTCTCCATAAGGACCTGGGTGTTCACGTACGGAGCGACGGCCCGTACCGCCGGATTCGTGGACACCACCGCAGCCAGGTTTCGCCAGCCGGAAAGCGGCCGCTCCGGCGACTCGACACGGACATGGGCACTGAATCCAACGATCCGTTCGCGAAGCTGCTCTCCGAAGCCGGTCATGACCGCGATGACGATCATCAACACGGCCACCCCAAGGGTCACACCGAGGACGCAGATCAGGGTGATAATGGAGACAAACGTCCGCTTGGGCCGCAGGTAGCGGAGGGCGAGGGCGATCTCGAACGGAAGCGGCGACATGACGTGGAGGCCAATGTGGTGACCCGCCCACGGGGACACAAGTCCCAGGGCGGATTCCGGTGAAGCTCACGAGCCGTACAGCGGCTTCCCAATCGTCCCACGGCCACCTAGACTCCACCCTTCCGATGTCCACGAAGAGTCCTGTCGTCCTTCCCGGAGCCACCTTGGGTGTGCTGGGAAGCGGCCAATTGGGTCGCATGTTCACCATCGCCGCGCGACGGCTGGGTTATCGCGTCCACATCTTCTCGCCGGACACCGACACTCCCGCCGGCCAGGTCGGCGACCTCGAGTTCACTGCGCCTTATGAGGATCTGGACAAGGTCCGCGAATTCGCCCGAGGGGTCGATGTGGTGACCTTCGAATTCGAGAACGTGCCCAGCGCCACCAGCCGGGCCTGCGCCGAGATCGTCCCGGTCCGTCCCGACGGAAGCGTGCTGCACATCACCCAACAGCGCCTCCGGGAGAAATCCTTCCTTCAATCCAACGGCTTTCCGGTGACTCCCTTCCGCCGGATCCAGACGCTCGTCGACCTGGAGGAGGCGGTCCGGGACCTGGGACTCCCAGCCGTGCTGAAGACGGCCAGTTTCGGCTACGATGGAAAGGGACAGAGAATGCTCCGCGAGATCCACCAGGTTCCCTCCGCCTTTGCCGGACTGGCCGGTGCGGAGGGCATCTACGAAGCCTTCGTGGACTTCGAGAAGGAGGTCAGCGTGGTGGCCGCCCGCAGCGCCAGTGGAGCCTTTGAGGCCTTTCCCGTCTTTGAGAACGTCCACTCCAACCACATCCTCGACATCACCTTCGCGCCTGCCGACATCGGTGAGAAGCTGGCCGCGGAAGCGGTGCAGTTGGCCCGCGGGATCCTGGACGCACTTCAGGTCGTCGGCTTGCTGACGGTCGAACTGTTCGTGACCCGGGATGGACGCCTGCTGGTCAACGAGCTGGCCCCGCGGACTCACAACTCGGGACACCTCACCCTCGACGCCTGCACCACCTGCCAGTTCGAACAACAAGTCCGGGCGGTCTGCGGACTGCCGCTGGGTTCCACCGCCCTGACACGTCCGGCCGCAATGGCCAACCTTCTGGGCGACGTCTGGACACCAGGGACACCCGACTGGGCGTCATCGCTTTCCGATCCCTCGGTAAAGCTGCATCTCTACGGCAAGGCCGAGGCGCGTCCAGGACGGAAAATGGGGCATCTCAACGCCACGGCGGCCACCGCCGCGGAGGCGGTCCGCCAAGTCCGGGACGCAAGGTCCCGGCTCGCATCAGTTCCACGAAGCCGGCCGGAACGAACCGAAGGAAGGTCGAACAGGTCCTGAGTCGTGCAGCGAAGCAGGGAAGCCGATCAAAGGACGTTCGAGAATCTTCGGGAGGACTATCAACCGGCCGCAGGTGTTGAAAAGGTCTCACTTCGCACATACTTGGCAATCGCCTCACTGCGACAGCCCACCTTCAGCTTGGCATAGGTCCTCCGGAGATGGGTGCGGACGGTCTCGACACTGATGCCCAACTCCAAGGCCAGATCCCGATAGCGAAGCCCTCGAGAAAGCCCGTCGATCATCTGGCGTTCGCGGGGGGAGAGTCGATTCGCCATCGGCAGGGCCGCGGATTCGATCCTCGGTGAAACCCCGTCGAGGACGAACCGGGTCAGGTAGGGAGAGATTGGGATTCCACCACCCAGCACCGCTCGAACCGCCTCGAGCAGAAATCCGGGAGGATCGGACTTCAGAAGGTAGCCGGAGACACCTCCAGCAAGGGATTCGGTGACCGTTCTCGGATCGCTGGCCGTGGTATGGATGAGGATCGCGGTTTCCGGAGAGACCTGCTTGAACTCAGGTAGCCAGTCCAGGATCGACTCACCGTCAATCGTGGATTCCGCGACCAAGAGGCGGACCGGCGCCCTTTTCATGGAAGCCATCGCGCTCGCGCAGGTGGGGAACAGAATCGCCGACTCAACGCCCGGCGAAGTCTCCATCAACCAGCGAATCGCTTCCCGAGCGGATGGATTTCCGTCGAGGATTCCAACCCGAACCGATGCGGTCTTCATGGTGGGGTGCGACATGAAAGAAGGTCTGAAATCTGCGGAACGGTGCTTGGATTTCGAGCGACCCCGATTCCGTCAGGATCGCCCTACCCAAAAGTGGGGATGAACGCCTCAGAACTTCAGTGAGCGTCTCACGCCCATCCCCGATTTCACCGCACCTCGGTTCATTCCGCGTTGGCTTTCCGCCTTTGGCTCGCATGCCGAGGGTGGGCTGAGTCCGAACTGTCCGGAATAGGCGTCACCGAAGCCCTGCGCGGAATCGCTTGGGCGGCCTCGCAGCGAGCAAAGACCGCGATCGCCTCACTTTTCCCCCCTGCTTCCAGCTTGGCGCAGGCCCGCCGGAGATGGGCTCGAACCGTCTCCACACTCACTCCCATCTGGCAGGCGATGTCCACATACCGGGCTCCACGCACCAAGGCCTCAAACAACTGCCGCTCGCGCGGCGACAACCGATCGACGGCGTTCGAAGCCAATCCGGTTGCCACCTCCGGCCGCTGAGCCTGGAGCACCGGGATCAGCTTCCGGGTCAGAAAGGGGGACATCGGAAGTCCACCGGCCCGGACTGTACGGAGGCTGTCCACGAGGCAAAGCGGGGGATCTTTCTTGAGCAGGATCCCACGCGCCCCGGCCAAGATGCAGTCCCGGATTGCTGTCGAATCCGCGTCCTGGGTCAAGACGACCACTGCCGCCGTCGGCATTGCCTGCTGCAGCCGCTCGACGACCGATATCTCGGTCGCCCTACGAAACTGTATGTCGGTCAGGACGATCTGGGGTGCGGTTCCAGGAAACCATCGGAGCGCCTGCTCCAGGGATGAAGCGGTGGAGATCAGGGACGTTCCCGGGGTCCCATCCAGGACCCAGCGTAGGGACGCCACTGAAGCCGAGTCCTCATCCAACAGCGCGATGCGAACCACCGAATGAATTCCTGATGATGTCATGATTGCCGCCACTTCCACTCCGCGTTGGACCTCCGCTCCCCACTTTATGGGTCCAAAACCGACCTTCCCGTCTACCCACCCAAATCGGGGTTAATGCGGCGATCGTGAAAGGACAGGTCCGACAAACACTGGGCTTCTGAAGCACATTTCTTGCGGGTCCGCCGGAGTTCTGACCGGTGGGCGAGCCCCGGCTCACTCCTCGTCGATGAATCGCAGAACCCGACGGCGCGGCAGGACACGGAATTCCACCCGTTCGGTCACACCGGGCTTCAGGGTCTGCTTCATTTCCGACTTCTCCAGATAATGGTTGGGAGGTAGCGCGCCTTGGCCGACCCGGATGTTCCACGGACCCGAACGCAGTCCCGAGAATCGCACCAATCCCTGTCCATCCGATGCTTGTCGCCGGGTGGCCTTGTCCATCTGGACTTCCACCACTTCCCCCACCAGCGGCGCCTTCCTTCGATGCTCCTGGGGCAGCCCTGGCTTCAGTTCGCCAACCACGGGCAGGGCGTCCTCGAAAACCGAGAGGACCACCTCCAGGGACGCGCCCGCAGTGACCCCGACATCGATACGGGTCGCCGTGTCCGGCTTGGCCACAATCGCCAAGGGTCCTGGAGAGGCAACGATCCGACCAAAACCGATCGACCGGGGCTCTACTTCCAGGAGATAGGTGCCCGGCCGAAGGCTGGTGAAGGAGAAACTGCCATCCGCGGCAGCAACCGCCTTGAACTCCCGGTTGAGCGTTACCACGGCCCGCGAAACCCCGATCTTCAACGAATCGTCCTGGTCGTAGATGCGCCCATGGACCGAGGAAAGTCCGCGCTTCCTGCCGACGGGCATGCCAAAGGGGATGGTGTAGCTGAGGAAGAACCCTGCGTCGGCCGCCCCTGTTCCATTCTCAATCACCTGAGCCCGGACCGCGACTTCGCTTCCATTCGCCATTCCATGCCGGGCCACGGCAATCAAGCTCTCACGGCGTTCACCCGATTGGGGGACAAATTCATGGGCGCCCATCAGCTCCAATCGATTGCGGGCACCCACTTCCATTTCGGCACTGAACCCCATCGAGACCGATGGCGCGAGATCGACCGCCAGGATCGGATCTCCGTATTGGGCGAAAAGGCCATAACTATCCCTTTGGGTCCTTCGATGAGTCAGGCGCCCCCCCACCCGGGTCACCGGAGTCTGCGGACCTCCCTGGGAGCCTTGAGACAATCCCGACTCCACGTTGAAGGATGGGGTCAATCGCCCGAACTGCCGGGAAGCAGTGGCCAGGACCGTCTGTTCCTCCACCCCCCGGACGCCAGACTGATTGCGCAACTCCCGATTCCGGAGCTGAACCCCTCCCGAGACCCGCGTCCGGTTGTCCACGGCCCGGTTCAAGACGGCCGAGGCGGACTGGCCGAGGAACTCACCGGTTCTTTCCTGGCCTGAACGTTCCTCAAGGGTGCCGTGGAGCCCGACGACGCTTTGGTTGACGGAAAGGTCCAAGCGATTTTTTTGACTCACCGGCACCTGCAAGGTCGAGGAAAGCGAGTCATGATCCTGGGTCGGGGTAAGGAAGCCGGTCCCCATGCGTCGGCCCTGGAGATTCAGCGTCGACTTGCCTGGGAGCCGGGCGGTGAGCTCGGCCCGGTAGGCATTCGGGGCCCCCGATTCCCGCGGATCGGGATCACTCTGGGCCGCTTCCAACTCCAAACGAAACCGGTTGGTCTGCGCGAACCGGCTGACCAGCGAGGCGACATTGCCACTTGGCAGTCCATTGGTTCCCGAACCGGAATCCTGCCGGAGGAGATTTCCTCGAACCGTCCACCAGGGGGTCAAATCTTGCTCCAGATACCCGCCAGATCGAGAGCCCGTCCCGCCCGGAGCCGCAGAGGACGCCAGGAGGGCGCCACCCCGGGTGGCCCCCGGATGGGTGTCGATGCGGATACCCCGGTCTCGCCAAGCGGATTGGACCAGTGGCGTAAGGGCGTAGTTCCCGTCGCCCAGGGTCAGGTCGAGGGAAGTGCTCTGGTAATAGAGGCTGTATTCCTCCTGATCCATGATCAGGGGCGAGCCCCCGAGGACCATGGGACGAATTCGATAGCCAACCAGCCTCGGATCCGGCGTATCGAGGGCTCCAATTCCCGATATTTGCGCAAACTGGGCCGTCCTACCCTCCAGGTCCACCACGCTTCCCAATTGAAGTCGCGAGGGAATACGAACCCAGGGATCCACCGCCTTCGAGGCTCCCCCAATGACCTCGACAGACGTCCCCACTACGGGAACGGGAACCGGGGCTCCCGATTCCTCGGTGACCGTCGCTGAAATTCGAATCGCCTGGCTGAAGCGGCTTGAATCCGCGGGATCGGGGGAGATCCCGAACTCCACGCTCCGGGATTCCCCGGCAGCCAACTGGAAGACGTTGGTCTCCAGTTGCACACCCGCTTTGGGAGCGAGCTGGGCCTGAAGACGAACCCGAAGCGGAACCCCTCCCGTGTTCAGCACTTCCACCCGGCTGGTGCTCCAGATTGAAGGGGTCAGGTACTCCGGCAGCTCCCTCAGCTCCATGCGGAGCCCAGCGCGGCCCCGGACAATCACTGGAATCTTCAGCTCACCCAACGGCTCGATCCCGTCCTTGGCCGAATGAAGCCGATAGGTCAGCTGCTCATTCCCGACGGCAGTCTTTGGAACGACCAGCGCCAGAATTCGAAGCACCGATTTTCCCGCCTCCACCGAGAACATCGGATCCTCCACCTGCAACGACCGCCATCCCGCGGGGAATTGGATCTCGTCCATCAGGTCCACGGACTCGGACAGCGGATTGGAAACCACGACCATCCGGCGAACCACGGTCCCGGGTTCAACCGGGGCGTCGTCAAAACGGAGCGCGCTACGGACACCTCCGACCGGAATCGCCCCCAAGCAGGCCAAGGATGCGACCAGCAAGCAGGCCATCCGCCCGATCCATGTCCGGAGCCGGATCACTCGAAGGCACCTTCGAAGGGCGAGGCTCTTCCTATTGGAGCAACTCGATGGGGCACTTGGTTGCCAGCAAACTGGCAGGATCCCCGGTATCCAGAACGATGATGCCGCTGTAACGGCCGGCCAAAACGCCTGCCAGGTCGAAGTTTAGGCGAACCGCGGACCCCGGGAATATCCTCGCCGGATTCAATTCCACCTTCCGGACACTCGCCCCTTCCGCGTCCAGGACCTCCAGGCTCGGAAGGGGCACTACCATCCGGTTTCCTCGGTTCTCCAGGAGCATCGAAAGGGCCCGGACGTCGTTGGTCTGGACCAACCTGCGCTCCACCACCTTGAGGACCGGTTCCGAGGATGGACCAATGTCATTGAGCACGATCGTGGCAAACCGAACGACAGTTCGAATGGCCGCCTGCGGCGTCTTGATCAGCGAGTTCGTGACCACTGGCAGAACCGGCGCCTGTTCCTCGGCAAAGACCAAACTCCAGTAGGAACCCGCCAGAGTGGCATCCTGGGGGACAGTCCCCCTGTACCGGACTTCCCGCACCTGCTGGGCCGGGATCTCCACCTGCTGGACATCGACCCCATACCATTTTCCATTGGATCGCTCGTAGGTTCCCGGGGCGGCGAAGAGGCTGCTCCCGTTGGTGCCCGTCTTGTAGTCGGAGACGTAGAGTCGAACGCTGGTTTCGTTCGTCTCGGTGTTTCGAATCTTGATGACTCCCTCGAAGGTTCCTCCAGGCACCGATGTCGATGTTTGCACGGTGGATCCGACCAAAGAGATGGCGGACCAGGCCGGAATCTGGAAAACGAACAGCAAAACCGCCAAGGCCAAGGTCTCACGTGGACCAAGGCATCCAATTCGAATCGGGAAGAGTGAACAATTGGGGGCAATCATGGTATCTGGGCGAGTTACGCAATCAGCGAGGCATCCCCGGGGCAACGGTGGGAATCCAAGGGGATTCTTCGGCCTTCCCAACCGGGGTGAAGGAACTCATGGAATGACCGAGAAGGTCACTTCGGGGGTAAAGCTTCCGATGTCCGCCTGATAACTGGCGCGAAAGGTATAGTGGATGGGGATGGATCCCTGGTGGACCTTCCCAATCCCTTGGACCAACTCGATCGGGCTGGTTCCAAGAAATCTTGGCCCAACCGAATTGCCGCTCGCAGTGGGGGCATCCACTTGGATTTCCAGGGACGTCCCCGCGGGTGGAGCCACGGCGACCGAAGCCACAATGCGCCTGAGTGTATCGCAATTGGAAACCAACCGGTAGTGCGTCTGCTTCCGATCCTCGCCAAATCCAGTGGAATCGAAAGACGCGACCGTGAAGCTCAAGTTTCGATCGGCGAGCTCGAGATCCACATATTCCTCGACGCCAAACTGGAGACTGACGGCATCATGGATCGCCGCGCTGCCCACCAACCCGGAAAGGGTCGAAAAGGTCAGGAGCGATACTCGATGGTAAAGGCCGGCGGATCTCATGGTCTCTGAAGAAGCACTTTTCTCTCAACGCTTCCAAAGGGTCCGCAGGAGGGGCGAAAGGACCGGCAGCCCAGATCTCCAATCCAAGCGAGGATAGATCCCAAATCGTCGAGACACGGCATATTCATGACCGGCCGGAAGAGACATTGGACATCCCACGCTTCCTTCCACGCCAAACCCACCCCAGCCGGTCAAAGGAAGAGGTCCCACATCCCATCGGATGCAGGACCTCCTGCAAACCTGACAACCGCCGACGTTCAGGGAACGACGGAGAAGGTGATCACGCGGGTAAAGTTGCCCGTTGCGGCCGCCACGGTCGCGCGGAAGGTGTAGTTGATGTCATTGGCGGCGACATTGACCTTGTTGATTCCGGTGATGATGTCCGTCGGGCTGGTGCCCAGGTTGTTCACGGGACCGACGTGGGTCGCACCACCCGGGGGAACCATGTTGACATCCAGGGCGGTGTTGGCCGGCATCGCGGAATCGAGCGCGATGGTGATCTTCTGGGCGGCATTCGCATTGCACAGGAGCCTGTAGTGACCCTGCTTGTTGTCCAAGCCGTTGCCACTGGCGTCGAACGAGCCGATCGTGAAGTTGACGGCGGCCTCGATCGCATCAAAGTCGATGACCTCGTTGATGGTGAAGTTCAGCTGCTGCGTGTCGGTCGTGGCAGCCGTGAGACGGGCCACGGAGGCGGCAGTGACAACGCTGAGGGCCAAGCGGCGGATCAGGACTGAGTTTTTCATTGGACTTTCTGAGTTTGTTGTGGTTGGAGCTGAAGTAGGAACTCGCTCCTGCTGGGTTTGCGGATTCGAATTCCGAGAACAGTTTGCACCCGATTCGAACGCAGCCCAGTCCCCTGAACCACCAAACCTACGGCGGTCACCCTAAGGTGCTGTAACACGTTTTGTTGGTTTTGAAGGCCCGTCTTGGGAGAAGAACCCAGAGACCTTCATCTCGGCGATTGTGACGATTGTAGTCCCGCCGCCGGACAGGATTGGGCGCGGACTCCGATGAAGGTTCCGAACAGGGAAATTTCCTTTCCCCGCCCTGCCCGGCTGCCGTTCACTCCTGCCCGTTTTACGATGAAAATTGTCCTCGCGTACTCCGGCGGCCTCGACACCTCGGTGCTGCTCTCCTGGATCAAGGAAAACTACGGCAATGCCGAGATGATCGCCTTCTGCGCCAACGTCGGCCAGGA
>JAIXUV010000227.1 GCA_027483345.1 Verrucomicrobiales bacterium
CTCAGACCAACCGGCTGAGCTCGATGGTGGAACGACGGAGCGACTCGGTCTCCGCGGACAGCTGGCCGGCGACATCCGCGGCATCCTTCGCGTTGGCGGCGTTGGTGGCGGTGACGCCCTGGATCCGATTGACCGCGGAGTCGATTGTGGCGAGTCCGGCGCTCTGCTCCTGTGAGGCGGCCGAGATGCTGCGGACGACGTCGTCGACCTCGGCGATGCGGCTCAGGATCAGGTCGAGACGGGAGCGGACCTGGTTGCCGATCGCCATGCCCCGGTCGCCGCGTTCGAGGCTGCCGGCGATCGAACGGGAAGTCTCGCGGGCGGCGGCGGCGCTGCGTTGGGCGAGGTTGCGCACCTCCTCGGCCACCACCGCGAACCCAAGCCCCGCCTCCCCGGCGCGGGCGGCCTCCACGGCGGCGTTGAGGGCGAGGATGTTCGTCTGGAACGCGATCTCGTCGATGGTGCGGATGATCTTCGCGACCTCCTGGCCGGAGGAACGGATCTCGTCGAGGGCGACGGCGAGTTCCTTGAGTTCCCCGGCGCCCGAGGTCGCGGCGGACCGGGTCTCGATGGTCAGTTGCTCCGCCTTTCGGGTCGCCTCGGCGTTGACCCGGAGCTGCGCCGCGAGCTCGGTGAGCGTCGCACCGGTCTCCTCCACCGACGCGGCCTGCTTCCCGGTGCCCTCGGCGGTGTCCTCGCTCCCCTGTCGGATGCGGTTGGCGGTGTCGCCCAGGCCGTCGGCACCCCGGTGGATGCGCTCGACCACCTCCTTGAGGGTCCGAGTGATGCGGCGTCCGACGAGGTAGGCGATGCCGACGCCGACGAAGGCCACGGCGACGGACATCCAGAGGCTGTCCCGCAGCGCGAGGCGGAGCATCTCGATCGAGATGGCCTGGCTGCCGGAGAAGTCGGCGTCGGAGAACTCCCGGAGACGGTCCACGTCGGTGCGCATCGCGGAGGCGTGCTTCACGAACTGGACGTGGTCGGAGCGGCTGGCGCCGGCGGCCATCGCATCCGCCAGCACCGGCTCGAAGGCCTTGCGCAACTCCTCGAGAGCCGGTGCGACCGTGGGCGCGGAGGACTTCGCCAAGGCGTCGAAGCCTTCATGGAAACGGGCCCGACCGACGAAGTTCAGGTCCCGGACCGAGGTCGAGTGCATCACCGTGAACACACCCCGCGACAGGAGACCCGCCGCCTTGGCGTCCACGGCGAAGAGGTTCGTCTGGTGCTTGCGGAAGGCCCGGGAGAGCTCCTCACGGCCGGTCGCAAGGCGGACGGTGGCACTCCCGATCTGCCGGGCCTGGCCCAACACGTTCGTGGTCAGGGCGGAGAAGTCGACCATCCGGGAGGCGAGACCCTGCAGGACCTCGCCGACCAGGCGGGTCGTTCCGTCGTCCTCGGACGCCGCCACATGGCGTGGGTGGAGCGGGCGGTATTCCGTGTCGTTGAGGGCGGCGATGCTGTTCTGGAGATCGCCGAGCGCGGAGACGGTGGCCTGCTCCGCCTCTTCCTGCTCGGTGACGGTCCGCGCCAGGAAGGCCGCGGCCACGCCCTTCTCGACGCGGTCGGCCTCGGCCGAGGCGAGGGACGCACGGCGGTAGAAGGGCAGTCCGACCTGCTGCTGGTCGCCCAGGGAAGCCGAGACGGTCCGGAGACGGAAGCCGACCCACACGCCGGCGACGACGAAGCCGGCGACGATGAGGAAGGCGAGAAGAAGCAGGCGTCGGAGCATGGCGGGTCGGTAGAGGGGTTTTTCAGCGGGCGAGGGCCGTGCGCATCTTCTCGGCCTGCTCGATGCCCTCCTCCATCTCCTCCTTGATGTTCTGGAGGTTCTCGGCGGAGGGCTTGGCGGCCTGGTCCTCGGCGGCCTTCAGCACCAGCAGCGGATGCACGATGGTGTGGACCGGGTCGGTGAAGTGCTCGTTCTCCTCGGCCTTGAGGTCGATGCCCACCGCGTTGCCCGGCTTGTCGAAGTGCTTCAGGTCATGCCATTCGGACTCGATCTCGGCGAAGGACAGCTTCCGCATCTCCGGGATCGCGGCCACGACGGTGTCGACCAGCTTCTTTCCCGCCGGGAAATGCACCGCGTAGTCCTTCGCAAGCAGCACGCCGATCTCGAGCATCCGATCGACCTTCTTCCGCACCTCCGCGGCGTCGACCTTCTTCGTCTGCGCCATCTCGAGCACGGAGCGCCCGAGGGTGCTGTACTCGCGGACACGGGCGTCGGTCTCGGGTGGGGCCGCGGCCTGCAGGGTGAAGCCGAGCATGAGGGCCCCGATGACGGCGGCCAAGGGAGGGAGGCGGTTCATGGCGGAAGGACGGATGCGGGTCGGATTCATGGGGTGGGTCAGAATCGGAGGCTGATGCCGAGGAAGGGATTGTAGTCCGGCGCGGAGTCCGTGACCCCGAAGTTGCATCCGGCGTCGAGCTGGATGTTCTCGGTGAGGCCGTAGGTGAGGCCCACGTCGAAGAAGCCGACCCACGGGGCGCCGCGTTCGAAGGAGGTCACGGTGAAGAACTCCACGTAGCCCGCGAGCGCGCCGACGATGTCGTGGCCCACGGTGACGGAGTTGACCCATTCGAGATGGTGTCCGGAGCGGCCGTCGTTGCGGAGGATGTCGGCCTGGGTCTGGAGTCCGAGGCCGAATCCGGCGGGCAGTTCCATGGCGAACGGCGCAATGACGCCACCCTCGAGCGAATTGTTGCCGAGTCCGCGCTTGGCGGTCGGGAACTTGAGGTAGGGCATCACCGCGAACGCGGTGGGTCCGCCGTCGTCACCCCAGAGGTTGACCTTGAGTCGTGTGGTGATGTCGCCGAATCCGCCGACGCGATCCACGGTGCCGGCGCCACGGTCGGTGGTGCGGGAGCGGACGTAGGGATCCAACACCACCTGGAGGTCCACGTGGTTGACCAGGCCGGCCTTGAGGTTGACGGAGGCGAAGGTGCCGGTCTCGTTGACCACCCCGCCGGGAACCGAGTTGTCGCGGTCGCGGCTGAAGGCGAAGACGTCGGACTCGATCTGGAAGTGGC
Source organism: Verrucomicrobiales bacterium (assembly GCA_027483345.1). Taxonomy (GTDB): domain Bacteria; phylum Verrucomicrobiota; class Verrucomicrobiia; order Limisphaerales; family UBA9464; genus SXXZ01. Next base: position 3,031 of record JAIXUV010000227.1, read on the forward strand.
CGGCGTCGACGGTGTAGGCGCTCTCCGTCTGGTCGGGACGGTCGGTGCTGAACTCCCGCATCGCTTCGCGGGGCACCGGGTTGAAGAGGTGGTATCCGGACTTGTCGACCCGGGGTGTCGGGTCTTCGGCCCGGACGCCGAGAAGGCAGCCGAGGGCCAGGATGGAAGTCGCGGGGAGGGAGAGGCGGTTCGGGGGTTGCATTCGGCGGTTCCCTTAAGGGATCCACACGAGCATCGGCAGCCCACCGAGGCCTCTTGAGCCGGGTTCCGAAATCTCCCGGCATACCCTTCCACTCCAGCCGGATCCGGAGAGGGAACACGGCTTCAGATTCCGGATCTCCGCGGTCGGCATGACGCGGACCGCAGGCGGATCAGTACCGGCGGATCTTGATCTTGCGGAACCAGACGTCGTCGCCGTGGTCCTGGAGGACGATGTGTCCGCTGCCGTTCTTGGCGAAGCCGGGCATGTCCTTGAACTTCGAGGCGGCGATGAGCGCCTTCGTCTCCGGGCCTCCCCAGGCGTACTCGACGACCTTCTTCTTGTTGAGCCAGTGCTCGACGCGGCCGCCCTTCACGACGATGCGGGCCTTGTTCCATTCGCCGACGGGCCGAAGGGCCTTCTCGGCGTTGCAGGCGATGAGGGCGTAGAGCGCTGCGGAACTGGTCTTGGGATTCTTGCCGTCGCCGTGCTTGGCGTCGTCGAGGACCTGGTACTCCGGGCCGGTCTCGTAGGAGGCGGCGTGGTCCTCGGTGACACGGTACATCACGCCGCTGTTGGCGCCGGGGGCCACCTTCCAGTCGAAGCGCAGCTCGAAGTCGCCGTAGCTCTCCTTGGAGACGAGGTCGCCGCCGCCCTTGCCCGCCTCATGGCGGAGGGTGCCCGACTCGACGACCCAGCCCTTCTCCGGGAACTTCTCCGCCTTGAACCCGCGCCACTTCGACGTGTCCTTGCCGTCGAAGAGCACCTCCCACTTGCCGTCCTTGTAGGCCTTCTCGTCGTCGTCGTCGTCCTTGTCCGTGGCCTTGGCCTTGTCGGCGGCGACGGCGGTCATCACACCGGCGGCCAGCAGCGCGGCGAGGAGGGAGCGGCGGAGAAGAGGTTCCGGATTCATGGTGTTCTGGGACGAGAAGACGCGTCCCGGGATTCAGGGGCAAGCGGAGGATGACGTGGACGCGAAGGCGGTCCCGCGAACCGGTGGCATCCGCCAGGCCAGGACCGCGACCACCGCCACCACGAGGGCGAGGAGCCGGAACAGCGGCGCGTGGGAACCGAGCATCGCGTGGCATTGTGCGAGGGCCAGCGGGCCGAGCGCGGAGCCGACCACGGTCATCGCCTGGGCGGCGCCCTGGATGCGGCCGAGGTGGAGCCGGCCGTACTCGCGTCCCCAGAAGGCGAAGAACACGACGGTGAGCAGGCCGCCGGCGACACCCATCACCACGGCCTGGGCATAGACCGCAGGACGGGAGTGGAGATGGGGCAGCGCCGCGAGGCCGGCGGCGAGCAGGGTCATGGATCCGGCGAGGAGGTGTCGGGCGGGACACCGTCCGGCGAGCCAGCCGCCGAGGAAGTTGCCGGCGAGCCCGGTCATGGCGGAGAGGATCAGGCATTGGACGAACACCTCTCGTCCGAAGCCGAGTTCGGCGAGGATCCGCTCGTTGAAGAGCCCGATGCCGGAGGCGACGAGCAGGTAGAGGGAACTGGCGATGCCGACGATCCAGAAGGCGGGCGTGCCGAGGGCCTGCCGCAGGGTGAGGTCGTCACGGTTATCGGCCGGTTCCGGGGCGCCGCCTTCGTCGAGGCCGACCGAATCGGCGGAACGGCGGACCAGCGCGAAGGCCACGGGAGCGAGGAGGGCGACACCGACGCCGACGGCGAACCACGCCGGGCGCCAGCCGTCACGCCGGACCAGGAACTCCACGGCGGGGAAGGCCGCCATGAACCCGATGCTCAGCAGCAGGGAGTAGGCGGCCATGGCCGAGGGAAGCCGCCGGCGGAACCATTGTCCCACGAGGGTGATGCTGGCGGCGGACAGGGCGCTTTGGCCGAGCCCGCGCGTCAGCAGCACCAGGACCGCGAGCACCGGGACGGAACGGGCCGCACTCATGGCGGCGACCACGGCGCCGAGGGAGAGGGAAAGGAAGGTCAGGACCGACCGGGAACCGAAACGGTCCAAGGCGAGCCCGGCCGCCGGCGCGAAGAGGGCGCCGACGAGGGTGGCCCAGAGGTGGATCGAGGCGTAGGTGACGGCGTCCAGGTGCAGGTCCGCCAGCAGCGGTTCGGTGACGAGCCCGAGCCCCTGGGTGCGGCCGGGGAACGTGGCCACCATGGCGAGGGCGGCGACGACCACCTGGATCCATCCGAAGTAGAACCCGGTGCGGAACGGCGGCGCGTCGAGGCGCGTGGCACGAGCCATCATGGAGTCGAGGATAGCATTGGCACCGGAGACAGCGACACGGAAGGCGGTTGGGGACGGGTGGGATCGGGGAATGAAGACAATTCCGCGGCCGGGCAGCCGCGGCTACCGGCGGGGGATCCGCAATCGCCGCGGGAAAGAATAGGGCCGGATCCGACGGATCGGATCCGGCCCAGCATGGTGCGAGGCGCTATGGGATCAGCGGTAGCTGATCACCAGGTTGGCGCCCTCGACGCGGATGCCGGTGATCGTCAGGGCGGTCGCGCCCGACAGGCGGTAGAAGGCGGCTCCGGTCGGGACGGGCACGGTGGCGGTCTTGGCGGCGGTGTCGACCTGGGCGCCGGCGACGGCGGTGAAGGATCCGTTGAGCGTGGACGCGCCCTGGAGCACGACCTGCACCGGCGGCGTGGCCGTGGTGAAGGCGCGGATACCGCCGGTGGCGTTCACGAGCGTGCGGTCACCCGTCGTGGTGTCGACGGTGAACCACTCGACGTGGGCGCCGCCGGTCCGCTCGTACCAGACGAGCCGGAACCCGTAGACGCCGGCGGTGCGGACCACGACGTCGAACGTCTCGTTGTCGGGACCGCCGTTGTGGAACGCGAGCGCCGGCGTGGAGGAGTTGGGGGCGATGGCGGTGGAGACCTTGTAGCCGTCGTCGCTGACCACCCCGAACCGGACGATTCCGGCCGGGAGGTCGAGGAAGGCGGTGGCCTCCATGGCCCAGTTCTCGGTGCCACCCTCGTCGGATTGGCCGGGGATCGGGAGGTCGCCCTCGATCAGGCCGGCGTTGCCGCCGGCGAAGGCGTCCTGCGAGTAGTTGATCACGGCGTCCACGAGGTTGGTCTCATAGGCGCGCGGGATGGTGGAACCCGGGGCGAGCTGCGCCTCGGCGCGGGCCAGGCTGTTCTCGAGGGCCGCGCTGTCGGCCGGCGGCTGGACCACGCGGACGTTGAAGCCGCGGACGGAACCGGCGGAAGCCATGCGGGTGGCCGGATCCAGCTCGAGGTAGCGGAACGCGAAGCTCCAGTCGTTGGTCTGCGAGACCCCCTGGCTGTCGCTGAAGACCAAGCGCGCCTGTTGGAAGGCGCCGACCGCAGGAAGCGTCGGCAGGAGGTAGGTGACCGTCGCGCCCGTGGCCGAAGGCGTCACCGTCGCCGTCACCGCCGCGCCGTTGACCAGCAGGCGGACGGAGTTGGTGTCCACGGCGGTGTCGCGGTTCTGGATGACCGCGGTGAGCAGCGGCGTGGTGGTGGTGACAGTCCCGTTGTTGGCGGGCGAGAGCGAGGAGACCGCGGCGCGCTGGGTGCCGGTGTCCGCGACCGGGACAAAAACCAGGTAGTTCTGGCGACGCTGCTGGCTGGAGGTGTCGGACCCGACCACACGGAGGCGGAGGGTGGTGACGCCGTTGAGCCGGAGGACGGTCTTCTGGCCGGTGCCGTCCGTGAGCGGCGCGTTGCGGAACTCGAATCCGCTCAGCGTGGCGAGGAACGAGCCGAGGATCCGGGTGGTCTGGTCGGGCAGCGAACGGTCGGAGGTGACCTCCTCGAGCACGCTTTCACCGGCCTCCATGTTGATCAGGGCCTGACGGAGATAGACCTCGTAGCTGCCCGGCGCGAAGGTGCGGGTGTAGTTGTACCACTCGCCGTCCAGGAAATCGCCCACGGCGTAGTCGTAGACAGAAGCCGCGGTGCCGCCGGCGGACGTGTATTTGGAGCGCGCCGGATCGAGGGTGCGTTCCATGCGGACGGGATCCGACTGGCGCCATAGCGAGTCACCGCCGCTAGGTGCGGTGCGGGTGTCGTTGAAGTCGACGCCCTGGAAGCCGGTCTGGTTGGCGTAGGAATCGCCCTGGGGTCCGGCGCCCTCGGTGATCGGCACCGGGTTGTCGATGAACTGGCCGCCGAAGTTGTAGTCCTCGGATTCGACCACCACCACGTTCGACGCGAAGGTGTCGAAGTCGAGCCGCTCGCGGGAGGTGAGGCCGCCGGCGTCGGTGGCCTCGAGCACGGCGTTGTAGTTGCGGTTCGCCTCCAATCCACCGAGGGAGACGGTGCGCGTGCTTCCCGTGCCGGTGACGTTGAGGCCGTTGGTCGAAGTGCGACGCGTGCCGTTCAGGACCACGGCGAGGCCGGCCGGATCCAAGGCGGCGTCGTCGGTCACCTTGAACGAGATGGTGGTGCTGGCGGGCAGGAAGTTGCCGAACTTCGTGGGGCTGATCTCGGAGATGATCGGGGCGACGTTGGCCGCGACGGGCGGTGCGGCGACGATGGCGTTGTCGAAGTAGGCCTTGTACGGGCTTTCCGGCGCGCCGGCGTCGAAGTCCTGGTAGAGGTAGAGGGTGAAATACCCCGCGGTCAGGTAGGGCGCGGGCGGATCGTCGGTCCCGTCGGCGAGGACGTCCGCGGCCGACGTGTCGACCACGGACCGGCTCCAGATCACCGCGTTGTTGGCGTCCTTGTCCAGGATGCTGGCGTCGATGTGAACGCTGCCGTTCCGGACCGTCATGGCGAGGTTCAGGGTGATGTTGTTCTGCTTAAGGTTGGCGGGGGCGCCGTCCTCGGCCACGAAGTACTTGTTGATGCCCTTGGTGATCAGGACGTCGGTGGTGGACTTCGCGAGTCCGTAGCCACCGAGGGTTCCGGGGGAGCCGGAGGTCGGGATGAAGGCGAGGATGGCGAAGGAGTCCTTCGCACCGCCCTCGATCACGTCGACGCTGAAGGAGACGCGTTCACCCTCGGCCAAGGTGAAGACCTTCGAGGTCTTCTGGCTGGCGGTGAAGATCGACTGGCCCGCGGGCGGATGCTCGAAGCGGAACTGCCCGCCGGTCTCGGACGGGAGGCCGAAGCCGGGGACGAAGGTGAAGTCGCTCCAGCTGGTCTTGGTGTTGTCGTTGAAGTCGTCCAGCACCGCGGTGTCGGTGACGAAGACCTCCGCGTTGTCGTAGATGGCGGTGTAGGGCGCCTCGGGGGCGCCGGCGTCGAAGTCCTGGTAGAGGTACAGCGTGAAGTAGCCGCTGGTGACGTAGGGGGCCGCCGGATCGTCGCTGCCGTCGGCGAGGACGTCGGCCGCGGCGGTGTCGACCACGGTGCGTTCCCAGAGCACGGCGTTGTTGGCGTCCTTGTCCAGGATCTTGGCGTTGATGAACACGCTGCCGCCGCGGACGGAGAGTCCCAGGACCAGGGTGATGTTGTTCTGCTTCAGGTTGGCGGCCGCGCCGTCCTCGGCCACGAAGTACTTGTTGATGCCCTTGGTGATCAGGACGTCGGTGGTGGACTTCGCGAGTCCGTAGCCGCCCAGCGTTCCGGGGGAACCGGAAGTCGGGATGAAGGCCAGGATGGCGAACGAATCCTTGCCGCCTCCTTGGACCACGTCGGTGCGGAACTCGATGTTGCGGCCCTCCTTCAGCTCAAAGCGTTCGGAAGTCTTCTGGCTGGCGCTGAAGATCGACTGGCCCGCCGGCGGTTGCTGGAAACGGAACTGGCCGCCGGTCTCGGACGGGAGGCCGAAGCCGGGAATGAAGGTGAAGTCGGTCCAGCCGGTCTTCGTGTTGTCGTTGAAGTTGTCCAGCACCGTGGCCTGGGCGCTGAAGCCAAGGAGTGCCGCGAGGAGGGCTCCGCCGCGGCGGAGCCAACCGGCGAACCGGTGTGGAGTGGAGATGCCTGAGGTGTGTCCGCTCATGGGTTTCCTTTCTTCCGAGGGGTGATCTTCCCGAGGAACCCCCCGGATCCGGAAAATGTCAACGGCGGGTGCGGCCACGGGACCCGTTCGCGCCGACGGTCTCCGAACTTCCCCTGAAAACTCCCGACCACAGGCCGCGTAGTCTCCGCATGAATCCGAATCCGACCTCCCGTTCCCACCACGAGGCCTTCACCCTCGTCGAGCTGCTGGTCACGATCGCCGTCCTCGGCATCCTCATGTCCCTGGCGCTGCCCGTGCTCGGCCGCGCCGTGGACCGCGCCGAGTCCGTCACCTGCGTCGGCAACCTCCGCCAATGGGGCCTCGCGACGGCCCTGTACGCTTCCGACGCCGGAGATGCACTGCCATGGGACGGCGCGCCCAACGGCATCTCCACGACGCGGGCCTGGTACGCGGACCTGCCGCCGCTGATGGGGATGCGTCCCTATCACGAGGAAGGGGCCTGGAGGACCAACGCCGCCGCGCCGCTGGGAAACCCGCTGTGGTTCTGCCCGTCGAATCCCCGACGCAGCAACGGACACCTGCTCTTCCACTACTGCGTCAACCGCGGGCTCAACGGCCACGGGGACCGGACGGAGCCCACCCGCATCGGTTCCGTGCCCGAGCCTTCGCGGACGGTGTGGATGTTCGACAACGGCGGCCGGGCCGCGGCGGCGACGCGTTCCAATCTCCATCCGTCGGTCCATGGCGACGGCGCCAACGTGCTCTTCGTGGACGGCTCGGTTCGGCGGGTTCCCCATCGTCTTGCATCGGGCGCCGGGGCCTCCGCGACGGGTTCCCTGGTCTGGACTCCCTGAACCGCTTCGAATTCCGTCTCCGGCGCCGGTTGCCCCGGGATGCGGGTCCCGCGATCGGACATAGAATCCAGTGGCCGACGACGATCCCAGCCTTGAAACTGACTCCCATGGACATCACGCAGACCGCCTTCGGCACCTGGAATGGCGGCCGGTTCATGAACTACGGCCAGCCGCTCGACCCGGACCGCTGGATCGCCTTGGTCCGCCAGGCTTGGGAACGGGGCGTGCGCACCTTCCTCACCGCCGACGTCTATGGCGGTGGCGAGGCGGATTCCCTCCTCGGACAGGCGTTGTCTGGGGTGCCACGAGACAGTTACTGCCTCGTGGCCTGCATCGGACATGACTTCTATTCGGCGCGTCGGGACGGGGCGAAGGGCTTCCCTCGCTTCACGGATCCGCGTCTCCGCATCCGGTCGGAGTACGGCTCGTACCTGCGCATGGCGACCGAGAAGTCCCTGGAACGCTGCGGGACGGACCGCTTCGACGTGGTGTTGCTGCACAATCCCGACCTGATCGGCTACACGGACGAGACGGTCTGGAAGGAACTGCAACGGCTGGTGGATGTCGGCCTGACGGAGCGCCTCGGGATCGCGCCGGGGCCGGCCAACGGGTTCACCCTCGACGTGATCCGGTGCTTCGAGCGCTACGGCGCGTTGATCGACTGGGCGATGGTCATCCTCGGGCCGTTCGAGCCCTGGCCCGGATCGCTGGTGTTGCCGGCGGCGCAGGCCCACGACGTCCGGGTGCTGACGCGGGTGGTGGACTACGGCGGGATCTTCCATGGCGACATCCTCCCGGGTCACCGTTTCGGCCAGGGTGACCACCGGTCGTTCCGTCCGCCCGGATGGGTGGAGGCGGCCGTCGGCAAGCTGGAGCCGCTGCGTCCGATCGCACAACGGCACGGCCTCACGCTGCTCCAGTTCGCCACGGCCTGGTGCCTCGCACAGCCGGCGGTGCGGTCCGTCATCCCGACCCTGATCCAGGAGGTCGGGGAAGGCACCCGCACGATCGAGTCCAAGGTGGACGAACTGGCGGCAGTGCGGACGGTGGCGTTCTCCGCGGAGGAACTGGAGACGATCCGGGCCGTCGGCGACAACACCGGCTGCATGGCCCTGAAGGGCGCCAACAAGGTCCATGTGGGGGATCCCCTGCCCGACCAATGGAGCCTCGACGCCGAACTCGGTGCGGTCGCCGGACGCTGGCGCATCCGGCCCGAGGTCGACCTAGCCCAGACCCACTGAACCTTGCCGAGTCGTCCGCGAAGGAATCCTGATTTCCCAGAACACACAGCATCCCGACACCGCACACAACCAGAGTTATGGCCGAGAAACCCGCCGCCCCCACCAAGACCGAAACCAAGGCCGCCGTCCCCGCGACGACCGCCACCACCGCGGTCGTCGAGTCACCGAAGCCCAGCGCGGCCAAGCTCCGCGAACTGGAGACCGCCATCTCCAGCATCACCAAGGCCTACGGGGAAGGCGCGATCATGCGGCTGGGCTCGCAGGTGATGCGTCCCATCGAGGTGATCCCCACCGGCGCGTTGGCAATCGACCTCGCCCTGGGCGTGGGTGGCGTGCCGCGCGGACGTGTGGTCGAGATCTACGGCCCGGAGTCGTCGGGCAAGACCACGCTGATGCTGCACCTCATCGCCAACGCCCAGAAGGCGGGGGGACTCGCGGCGTTCATCGACGCCGAGCACGCGTTGGATCCGGCCTACGCGAAGAAGCTGGGCGTGAACGTCGACGAACTGCTGGTCTCCCAGCCGGACTCCGGCGAAGAGGCCCTGACGATCTGCGAGACCCTGGCGCGGTCCGGGGCCCTGGACATCATCGTGGTCGACTCCGTGGCGGCGCTGGTGCCGAAGGCGGAACTCGAGGGTGAGATGGGCATGGCCACGATGGGCATGCAGGCGCGGCTGATGAGCCAGGCTTTGCGGAAGCTGACCGCGATCCTGAGCAAGGCCAAGACGACCTGCCTCTTCACCAACCAGATGCGCGAGAAGGTCGGCGTCATGTTCGGCAACCCCGAGACCACGCCGGGCGGCAAGGCGCTGAAGTTCTACGCCTCGGTGCGCATCGACATCCGGCGCAAGGACGCGATCAAGGACGGCACCGGCGCGACGATCGGCAACCACGTGAAGGTGAAGATCGTGAAGAACAAGGTGGCGCCGCCGTTCACCGAGGCCGAGTTCGACATCCTGTTCAACCACGGCATCGACAAGGAGGGTTCGCTCATCGACGTCGGCCTCGACACCGGCGCGCTCGAGAAGAAGGGCGCCTGGCTGCAGTTCAACGGCGAGTTGATCGGCCAAGGCAAGGAGGCGGCCCGCAAGACGTTGCTGGAGAAGCCGGAGCTGGCCCGCAAGGTCCAGGAGGCCAGCCTCGCCAAGCGCGCCGCCGCGGTTGCCGCTGCCGCCGCGAAGTAGTCTCCGCACGGGCTCAGAATCCCGTTCCGACGCCGATCCCGGACCCTCCCGGATCGGCGTCGGCGGGAGCGGGTTCAGTTCGGGTCGCCACGGCTCCCGAGCACCACGACCAGCGAGTTGGCCATCGGCCGTTCGCCGCCTTCGCTGGGGTTGTTGGCGACCTGGCCCTGGACCCAAAGCGTCGAGGAACCGCCGCCGTCGAGGTTCAGCGCGTCGGTGCAGCCCAGTTCCTGGAAGGTCCGGGCCATTTCCGCGAAGCTCATTCCCACGGAAACCGAAGGTTGGCGGCCATCCACCTGGAGCAGGAAGAAGTCTTCCTGATTCCATCCGATGGCCGTGCGCGGATGCCGGACCTCGCCGGCCTGGAGCTGGGTCGGCACCCCGCCACGCAGGAGCGCGGGTCCGCCGCCCAAGGCGGTCTTCACGCCCCGCAGGTCGGGCAGCGTCGCGGTGTCGATCCGGACGCTGCCGCCGACGGGCGGTATCGAACGGGACGAGAGGGATTCAGGCAGATGGACCACGAGGTTGGTGGACGAGAGCGGCGTACCGCCGCCTTCCCGCACCGCGACCAGACGGAAACCCCGGACCTCGCCGACCGCGAGCGAGGCGGCGCCCTGCTCCGGGACGAGCACCAGATCGCGGCCCGGCATCGTGCGGGTCGCATCCCCGAACTCCGGTGTGAAGACCACCGGCCGGTCGCCGGGAGCCTCGTTCAGGCCGGAGGGTATCCGCGTCCCGTCGGGCCAGACGACCGCCATGAGGGAGATGACATTGGTGCAATGGAGCGAGCCGTCCGGCGCGATCCAGAAGCAGGACTTCTCCGACGGCAGCGAGACGAGCGCGCCCTCGGTGATGCACAGTCCTTCCGGATCGCCGGGGAAGTCGCCGTCGCGGACGAAGTAGTCGCCATTGACCGCGGCCAAGGGGCGCCCCTGGGATTTGGGAACACCCGTCGCCTGGGCCGAAAGCGTGGCCAGTCCCAGCTGCGCTCCACCGCCCAACCGGACATGGAACGACAGGTCCGTCCTGGAACGGCGGATGCGGACGCGTCGGACGGCCCATGGACCTTCGCTCCGGTTCTCCTGGCTGTAACCAAAGGCGTCGCTCAGCCGCACCCGCGGCGGATTGTTCGTGGTCTCCGCCCCACCACGGATCGCAAAGGATAGGAGCAGGCCGATTGCGAGAAGGACTCCCGGCAGACGAAGACCGAAGGGTCCGGTTCGGAGGGAGCCGACCATGGGCCCGTGCACAGGTGTCTGGAAACCGGACATCATGGAGATTTGGCCCCCGATCCCTTGGGTTCGGACAAAAGCACGGCGAGACCCGAGGCGGTGCGACGCTCGTGTCCGTAGCACGGGCTGTTGAGGATCCGACCGCGGAGGATGAGTTCGGTCGAACCACCGCCATCGAGGTTCACCGCCTCGGTGCAGCCGATGCGCTGCAGGTAGGCGGCCAGTTCCGGAAGGGTCATGCCGACGGAGTGTCCGGGTTGGCGACCGTCGACCGCCACCAGGAACAGGTGGGTTTCATTCCAGCCGAGGGCCGACCGTGGATGCCGTTCCCGGGCCTTGTTGACGCGGATGTCCAGCACCTCTCCCCGACGCACCAACGCCGGACCACCGCCGATCGCGGTCCGGACGCCCGCCAACTGCGGCTCGGTGGCGGTCGAAACCACGACGCGGACGCCGGGCTTGAGAAGAGACCGGAGTTCCTGCGACGGGGCGATCAGCAGTTCGGCGGGACCGGGCCCCGGCTTGCCGGACTCCATGCGACCTTGGACGACGCCTTCGAAACGACGCCCGGGTCCGAACTCCGGCCAGACGCTTCCGTTGGCCGGACGCACGATCCAACCACGGCGGGCATCCTCGCCAATCGCATCCCGGGCCGCCGAGGTGTACACCACCGATTCGCCACCGTCGTAATCGGTGTTCAGCAGGAAGGACTCCGGAGCCGAATCGCCTGCCTGGACCGTGAATTGGCTGCGAACGGTCCCGATGCGGGGCGCACCGTCCGGGGTGATCCATAAGCAGTCCCGCGCAACGGGTCCGCTGACCAGAGCGCCCTCCTGGATGAGCAGACCGCGCGGGTCGCCGGGCAGGACCTCGTTCTCCGTCGCGTAGAAATCCCCGTTGATGGCGGCCAGCACCCGACCGGCTTCGCGGGGGACGAGGTCCACCTGCTCGCTGAGGGTGTTGAGGCCGATGCGGTCGCCGAAGGCCAGCATCGGACGCAACCGCAGCATCGTGTTCGTCCGCTCGATCCGGACTATGGAGACCGACCAGGGACCCTCGAGTTCATGCTGTGCGGAGGAGAGGCCGTCGCCGGCCCCCTTCCAGACGGGAACCTGGGCCCCGAGACGCGGCAGCGCGGCAAGGCAGAACCCGGCAAGGAAGATGGCGGCGATCCTGCCGGTCCATCCGGCCCGGCCGGGGCGGAAGGTCGATGGGGAGAATCCCTTCACGCCAGGCCTCTCCAACGTCGCAGGGCCCATTCGAGCGTCAGCACCCCGAGGATCGCGGCGAGCCACCAGGGTTTGTCCCAAAGGGGCTTCCGGTCGTAGTCCACCGTCGGGGGCGGGGCCGTCC
>JAIXUV010000291.1 GCA_027483345.1 Verrucomicrobiales bacterium
CGTCGATCGTGATGCGCACGACGTCCCCGGCCGCGAGGGTGAATTCGTTCGGCGGCACGATGCCGGTCCCGGTCAGGAGCACGACGCCCTGACGGAATTCCTGGCTGCGGTGGAGCCATCCGCCCAACTCGGTGAAGGTGCGCTTGATGTTCGAGACGGACGTCGTCCCGGAGAACACCTCGGCGCCGCCACGCTGGATCTCCAGGCGGATTCCCCAGGTGCGCGCCTCGGCCTCGTCGGCGGCGACACGGATGAACGGTCCTAGGGCGCAGGAGGCGCGGTAGGTCTTGGCCTGCGGCAGGTAGAGCAGGTTCTCGCCCTCGATGTCGCGGGAACTCATGTCGTTGCCCACGGTGAATCCGACCAGCTCCGCACGGCTGTTGAACACCAACGCAAGTTCGGGCTCCGGCACGTTCCAACGGGCATCCGAACGGATCCCGACCGGGCCGCCGGATCCGACCGCCTTCTGACCGAGCGACTTGAAGAAGATCTCGGGACGGGGCGCGTCGTACACGCGGTCGTAGGCGCTGGCGCTGAACTCGGATTCCTCCATGCGCGCGGCCTTGCTGCGCTGGTAGGTGACGCCGGCGGCCCAGACCTCCTGCTGCTCGGTCGGTGTCACGAAGCAGACCTCGGCGATCGGCACCCGCCGGACCGGTCCGGACGCGAGACGCTTCAGCGTCCCGACCAGGTCCGGCGATTCGAGCAGTTCGGTCAGGCTTCCCACCCCGGCCCCCGAGAGGTCGAGCAGGGTGGCGTCGTCGAGCGTCAGCCCGACCCGTGGAAACGGATGCGCGGCGGAATGGAAACGGCAGAGCTTCATGCGCCGAGGCTACCGGAGGAGCGCGTGGCCGACGACAATTTCGTCGCCGTCGCGGACGACCGCGCCGGGAGCCCGGGCAGCGGGGCTACTTGATGCCCATGAGACGGTCGCGCCAGACCTTGTAGAGCTCGACCGTGGCCACCACGTCGCGGAGGCAATACTCGGCGATCTCCCGCTGGCGTCCCTCGGCCAGCAGCGTGCTGACATCCATGCCGGTCACGCCCATGGCCTTGGGCGACGGGATGCCGAAAGCCTTGCAGTAGAAATCGAGGTTGAACTTCCGCGCCGCCCCCTCGCGGCCGCTGACGTTGTAGAAGGTGAACTGCTCGGCGAGGTCGCAATGGGGTTCGGTCTGGTAGCGGTAGCCCAGCCAGTCCTTGCGGCTGATCGGCACGTTGAGCAGCGCGGACCGGAGGTACAGGAACGGCACGTCGAAGCCACGTCCGTTGAACGTGATGATCGAGTCGTACTTGCGGGCCACGTCCCAGAAGGCGGTCAACAGCTCCACCTCGTCCACCTGCGGGGCGAACTCCACCCCGGCGCCGCCGGATTCCTCGGCCTCGGCCTCGAGGCTTTCCTCGTCGAAGTCCTCCGCCTGGTACAGCACCTGGCCCTTGCCGGAGTCGGCGTTGACCATGGCGATGCACACCACCTGGGCCGTGAACGGCCAAAGGCTGAACTGCTGCGAGATCTCGGCACGCTTGCGCGCCTTCTCCTCGTCGGTCGGCTGACGCTCCGCCTCGCGGAACAGGTACTCCTGCTGGGCCTCGTCGAAGTTCTCCAGTCCGACGGCCGAGGTTTCGATGTCGAAGACGAGGCGGGGCATGGTTCGGAGAGGCTAGTCGGCGCCAAACTGACGACCAAGAGGCAAACGGCGCGCCACGTCCCGGTGGGAGTGTCGGACTCGGATGACACGGACGTGAAGAGAGCGCCGAAAGGAGGCTCTTCCCTCCTGCGGATCCGTGGAATCCGTGTCGACATCCCCCGTGCCCTTCGCGTCTCCGTGGCCAACCACGGCCCGACGCTCCCGGCGCGTTCGTCAGCGCACGAGAGAGCTTCCGGTTTCCTCGACCATCTCGCGGATGGTGCGGCGGAAAAGCGGGATGCCCTCGTCGAACGCGGCCGAGATCGGCAGCACCGGGACCTTGCGGACGCGGCGCTTGAAGGACTTGAGATTCGCCTCGGCCTGGGTCTCGTCCATCTTGTTCGCCACCACCAGACGCGGACGCTCCAGCAGGGCCGGATCGTACAGCTCCAACTCCTCCAGCAGGCTCTTGTAGTCGTCCCAAGGCGCCCGGTTGTCGGTGCCGGCCATGTCCAGGAGGATCACCAGGATCTTGCACCGGGCGATGTGACGCAGGAAGGCGTGGCCGAGCCCGACGTTGCGATGGGCGCCGGCGATGAGGCCGGGGACGTCGCAGATGGTGAGCCGGGCGAAGTCGGGATATTCGAGGATGCCCACCTGCGGCGTCAGCGTGGTGAACGGGTAGGCCGCGATCTTGGGGCGCGCGTGGGAGATGGCGGCGAGCAATGTCGACTTGCCCGCGTTCGGGTACCCCACGAGCCCGACCTCCGCGATCATGCGCAACTCGAAGAGGAACTCACCCTCATCGCCGGCCTCGCCCGGCTGGGCGAATCGCGGGGCCTGTCGGACGGAGGTGGCGAAGTTGCGGTTGCCCAAACCTCCGCGCCCCCCCTTGCACAGGACGAACCGCTGGCCGTTCTCGGTGAGGTCGCACACCAACTCGCCCTTCTCCGGCTTCTTGCTGTCGCCGCCGCCGGCGTCGTCGGCCGAAAGGTCGAGTTCCACCGCCTGGACGCCGCCGGACGAGCGGATCACGGGACGCGCCGCATTGGCCGAGGGGATCACCATCGGCTCCTCCGGATCGGCATCGGGATCGATGTCGCCGGCCTCGGGGTCCGCATCGGGATCGGAGGCGGTGACCCCCTCGGGCAGGGGCGCCGGACGGGCCTTGCGCCAGACGAGGGTACCGCAGGGGACCTTGATGATGAGGTCCTTGCCCGCCTTGCCATCCATGCCCTTGCCCATGCCGCCCTGGCCGTGTTCGGCGAGCAGTCGGGGGACGAAGAACTGGTTGATCAGGTTGTTGAGGTCGTGGTCGGCCTCGAGGATGACGTCGCCGCCGCGTCCGCCGTTGCCGCCGCTGGGACCGCCCTTGGGCACATAGGCCTCACGATGGAAGGCCACGGCCCCCTTGCCGCCGTGGCCGGCGCGGGCGAAGACCTGGATTTCGTCGACGAACATGGCGGAAGTCTGCCTGGCAAAAAGAAAAAGGCGAGGCACTAGGCCTCGCCGAGTGGACCCGACGTTGGACGCAGGATCAGTTGGCCGCGGCGACCGGGGCGGCGGGAGCGACGGGGACGATGTTGACCCGGCGGCCACCCTTGTCGAACTCGACCTTGCCGTCCGCAGTGGCGAACAGGGTCCAGTCGCGACCGGTGCCGACATTGGCGCCCGCGACGAACTTGCTGCCGACCTGGCGCACGATGATGCTGCCGGCGGTCACCAGCTCAGAGCCGTACGCCTTGACGCCACGGCGCTTGCTGACGCTGTCGCGACCGTTTCTGGAACTGCCTTGACCTTTCTTGTGGGCCATAAGTGGGAAATGTTGGGGATTAGGCGTTGATCTCGGTGACCTTGACGACGGTCAGCTCCTGCCGATGGCCCACCTTGCGGTGATAGCCCTTGCGGCGGCGCATCTTGAAGGCGATGACCTTCGGGCCGCGCTTGTGCGCGACGACGTCGGCCTTCACGGAGGCACCGGCGATCACGGGGGAACCCGCGGTCACGGCACCATCCTTGTTCACCAGAAGGATGCGATCGAAAGTGTGGGCCTGTCCGGCCTCAACGGCGAGCCGTTCGATTTCGAACGTTTCGCCTGCGGTCACGCGGTATTGCTTACCGCCGGTCTCCAAAACAGCGTACATAAAGCTTTCCCCAAAAGGGACGCGGAAGAAACCAAATCCCGATCCAGGTGTCAATGCCCCATTTTGATACACCCGGTCCAACCCGTCTTCAAACCGCACCCGGAACCCGCCAGTCGAGCAACCGGAGCTGGAGGTAGCGGCGTCCGCCGAACTCCCCCTCCTCGGGCACCGCGGCCACGTCGAACCGGCCCTGCGGCACCTCCCGGTCTCCAGCACCCCACCACACGGTCTCGACCGGCGTGCCGCCGTCGGTCAGCCAGAACTTCCAGTGCTGGTCCTTCAGGCGTTGTGGCGGACGGGCATGGGTGACGCCGGGGAAGGCCAGGTGCACGGGCGGGTTGCCCATGCCGAAAGGTTCCAATCGACGGAGCGTCGCCACCACGTCGAGGTCGATCCGCCGCAATTCGCAGACGGCGTCGACCCGCACCTCCGGCAGCAGGTCGGTCGCGGCCAGGCGTTCCACGGCGAGCCGGTTCAGCCGTTCACGGAACTCCGCAACACGTGCCGGGGCGAGGGACAGGCCGGCGGCCATCGCATGGCCACCATGCTTCGCGAGGAGATCCGCGCAGTCGCGCAGCGCCGCCGCGAGGTCGAATCCCGTCACGCTCCGACCCGAGCCACGCCAAAGCTCGCCGTCGCCGCCGAGGATGATCGTCGGACGGTGGAACTCCCGGAGCACCCGCGAGGCGACAATGCCGACCACGCCGATGTGCCACGAGGCGTCCCCTTCCACGATCACGTGGTCGCGTGCCGGATCGAAGCGGTCGCGCACGCGGGCCACCGCCTCCGCCGCCATCCGCTTCTCCACCTCCTGTCGCTCGCGGTTGCTGGCGTCGAGCGACTCCGCCAGATGCCGTGCCTCCGCCGGCTGGGTGCTGAGCAGCAGCCTCAACGCGTCCTCGGCCGTCTCCAGCCGTCCCGCCGCGTTCAACCGCGGTCCCAGCTGGAAGGCCACCTCGTGCACACGTACCGGATTCCGCGTGCGGGACACCTCCTTCAACGCCACCAGACCCGGACGCGGGGTCACCCCCAGCCGCTCCAGACCGGCCTGCACCAGGATCCGGTTCTCCCCGGTCAACGGGACCAGGTCGGCCACCGTTCCCAAGGCGACCAGGTCCAGCAACGGCTTCAGGTTGAAGGTCTCGAATCCCGCGATCCCGAGCTCCCGTCCGCGCTTCACCACGGCGTGGGCCAGCTTGAACGCGAGGCCCGCCGAGCAGAACGGTTCCGGCACCGCCGACCGCTGCGGGTTCACCACCGCCACCGCGGCCGGCAACGGATCGCTGGTCTGGTGGTGGTCCAAGACCACGACGTCCACGCCGCGGGCCGCCAGCCAGGCGATCTGGGACACCGCCGTGGAACCGCAGTCGACCGCCAGCACCAGGTTCGCCGGGAACCGCGCCAGGCAGTTCTCCACCCCGGCCTGGGTCAGCCCGTAACCCTCGTCCCGGCGGTGCGGCAGGTACTGCGAGACCTTCCAGCCCAACGCGACCAACACTTCGGTCAGCAACGCCGTCGAGGTCACGCCGTCCACGTCGTAGTCGCCGAACACGACGACGTGCTCGCCGGTGTCACGGGACCGGAACAGGCGGTCCACCGCCACGCCCATGTCTGGAAGCCCGAACGGGTCCGCCAGGGACTTCAGGCGCGGTTCGAGATAGGCCGCGGCCGCCTCCGCGGTCGTGACGCCCCGGTTCACCAGGCACACCGCCGTCAACTCGGGGACGCCGACCGCACGCACGAGCGCCGCGACCGCGGCCGGATCCGGTTCCGCGACCACCCAGCGGGTCCTCGGCGTCATGGAGTCCGCGGCTCTTTCCCCCCGGGCTTCCAGAACGAAACGGCCAGGGAGGCCGCGATCGAGAGCAGGATCAAACCCAACACCACACCGAGCGAGATGTACCGCAGGTCGTCCCCGAACCGGCGCTTGAGGAA
>JAIXUV010000104.1 GCA_027483345.1 Verrucomicrobiales bacterium
GCCTGCGTGCTGGTGGTGATCGGGGCCGCCGTGCTTTCCGGACTGTCCTGGTCCCAAAGACAGCTGGGACGCGGCGAATGGGAGACCCTCGGTGGATCGGTGCTCTTCGCGGCGCAGATACTCTGGCTGGAAAGGCCTCGATTCCGGGAAAATCGCACGTGGCAATCCACGACTCTGATGTTCACCACCATGTCCTTCGTCTGTTGGGCTCTCGCGCTCCAGTTGAAGCCGGCCGGGGTCGGACTGTTTGACGCTTTCGCCACGCGCGAAGCCGCGGCCCTGCTCGCCCTACTGACGGTGCTGTGCACGCTGCTGACCTTTCCGCTCGCCAACCACTGGCAACCCAAGGTGAGCGCAACCCAAGCCGGACTCCTCTACTGCACGGAACCCGTTTTCACCAGTCTGGTCTGCCTGATCGTTCCCTCGTGGATTTCCGCGGCCACGGGGATCCATTATCCCAACGAAGTGCTGAGCAGGAACCTGGTCGTGGGCGGCACCCTGATCCTGCTGGCCAATCTCTTCCTGCAAATCCCCGGCGCTCAAAAGGAAGCAGGCGAAACCACGCCGAGCCAGTCCGGGCCCACGAAGGAAAGTACCTAGGGTGTTTTCGAAGACCCTCATCCGGTGCTGGCGAAGATTTTTTACAAAGTTCCTTGCAAGAATTCCACCACCACGCTTTCATCGAGCCGCACGTTCCAAGGGGGAACGACCCAAAATTAGAATGAAGAACATCACCAAGTTCGCAGCCGCGGCCGCTCTCGCGTCCATTTCGGCCTACGCTCAATCCGTTTCCTACACTGAGACCACCACCGGTGGGAATACGCTGACCCCGGGCACCGGCAACGGTTCCCTCATTGGTTACACGACCACGTTGAACCTGCCGCAGTGGAATCCCGCCTTGTTCCCGGGCACGACTCTTGTGGGCGTGCAGTACACCCTGATGGGTGAGATCTTCGGCCGCACTGTGGGTGTCAACCCCAATGCTTTCCCCGTCGCTTTCGTCTTTGATATTACCAGCGATAACTTCACTTTGACCGGTCCATTCGGTGGTTCTCCTGGTGTGTCCACCCTGTCCGCTTCAGGTTCGGTTCCCGTGATCAGCACGGGTGCGATCGCTCCTTTAGCTTCGTTCGGCCCGACGGTGACTACGCTGGGATCTGCTACTTCCTCTGCGGTTTCTGACCCGTCCAACCTCGCCTCCTACATCGGGTCTGGCACCGTTTCGTTTGGCGTGTCTGCGACCTCCGCGTTCACCTTGAACGGTACGGCGGTCGGTGAAGGTGGTGAAATCTTCCTTCAAGCTAATTCCAGCACCCGTGGTGCTTCCACCATAACGGTGACCTACAACTACCAGTCGACCGAGGTTCCCGAGCCCAGCACCTACGCGGCCATGGGCTTCGTCGGTCTGGTTGCCGGTGCCACGATCTGGCGCCGCCGTCAGATGGCCAAGAAGGCCTGATCTGATTTAGTCTGAATTTTGGGGAAACGGACCGGAGGTGACTCCGGTCCGTTTTTTTCCATTTCAACCCGCTGCAGCTTGCCCTTCCAACCGTCTGGAGACATTGATTGAGTGATGAAATTGACGTGGAAGGATTCGGAAGAAGTTGCTTGGGCGCTCTTGGACAAATTCCCGGACCAAGACCCGCTCAAACTCAGTTTTCCCAAGCTGCACAAGATGGTCTGTGAACTGGAGGAATTCGATGATCGGCCCGAGGCTTCCAACGAGAAGATCCTCGAGAACATCCAGATGGCTTGGTTCGAGGAACGGCAGTGATCCGGTCGATGGTGGGTGCTCCCCGCGTCCGCGAGTTCGCTTCCCTGGCTCCCGTTCTCCAACGGTCGACGGGGTCGTGATCACAAGTCCGGCAGTCTCCGCGCATCGACTCGATTCTCGCCGCTCTCCGTCCTCCGGGAGTTTCGCGTTGCCTCAGGCATCCATCTGAAGGCCTAATGGCGACGTGAGCAACGGCTCCAACGATTCGACAACCCGATAGCGTCTGGCCGGGGGTTTCCCTGCCGGACGCCAGAACGCCTCGAACCCTCAGGTCCGGGGCGTTTTCGTTTTCTGGCTCCGCTTCCGAACCGTCTTCAATCGAACCGAAATCCGATCACGACCCTCAGTTCCGCCACACACGGACTGGAGAGAGGGCCGAGAACCCAGAGCTTCCATTCCATGCAAGAACCAACCCCTTCCCCTTCCCTCCAGGCCGCCAAGTCGGAGGTCGAACGCAAGACGCTGGAACAGCGCGATCAGATGGGTGAACTGGAACGCATCCGCCATTCCTGCGCCCACATCCTGGCCACCGCGGTCCTGAGGATCTGGCCGGATGCCCTGCTCGACATCGGCCCGCCTACCGCCGAGGGCTTCTACTACGATTTCGACCTGCAACACCGCTTCACGCCCGAGGACTTCCCGCGCATCGAGGAGGAGATGCGCAAGGTCATCAAGGAGAACCAAGTCTTCCAGAAATCCATCCAGACCCGCGATGAAGCGAAAGCCTACTTCGAGTCCAAGGGACAGAAGTTCAAGGTGGAGCGTCTCGGAGACATCCCCGAGGGCGAGGCGATCAGCTTCTACCAGAACGGCGAGTTCGTGGACCTCTGCGCCGGCCCCCACGTCATGCGGACCGGCAACGTGAAGCCCGGCGCGATCAAAATCCTCAAGGTCGCCAGCGCCTACTTCCGGGGGAACGAGAAGAACCCGCAGCTCCAACGCCTCTACGGCACCGCCTTCAAGAACAAGGAGGAGCTCGAGGCGTGGCTGAAGATGCAGGAGGAGGCCCGCAAACGGGATCATCGACGCATCGGCGCCGAGATGGGGCTCTTCGCCATGGACGCCGAGTATGTCGGGCCCGGACTTCCCCTTTGGCTGCCCAAGGGAACCGTCCTGGTGGAGGAATTGGAGCGCTTGGCCAAGGAGACCGAGTTCCAGGCCGGGTATGTCCGCGTCAAGACGCCCCATTTGGCGAAGGAAAAGATGTACCGCACCTCGGGCCATCTTCCCTACTACGCCGAGTCGATGTTCCCGCCCATGGAGATGCTGGAGGAGGACGAACGGGCGAGGCGCGATGATCTGATGGAGAAGCGGGCGGATCTCCTCCGGCTCGACGAAGGCCTTTCAAACGCCATCGGCGCCAATCCCAGCGGATTGACCCGGGAACAGATCCGCCAGGACGTCCAACGGCTGGAAACCGAGATCTCGCTCCTCGGTGGACGCTACTACCTCAAGGCGATGAACTGCCCGCACCACCATCGCATCTTCGCGGCCGAGCCCCGCAGCTATCGGGACCTGCCTCTGCGGTTGGCGGAGTACGGCACCTGTTACCGTTACGAGCAGTCCGGCGAACTCTTCGGGCTGATGCGTGTGCGTTCGATGAACATGAACGACGCCCACCTGTACTGCACTGCGGAGCAGTTCGCCGACGAGTTCCGGGCGGTGAACGAGATGTACCTCAAGTACTTCAAGATCTTCGGGCTCGACCGATACCAGATGCGTTTCAGCACCCACGATCCGGCCCGGCTCGGACAGAAGTTCGTCAACGAACCCGAGCTTTGGAAGAAGACCGAGGACATGGTCCGCCAGGTGTTGGTGGAATCCGGGATCAACTTCGTCGAGGTGGCCAACGAGGCGGCCTTCTACGGACCCAAGATCGACGTCCAGGTCTGGAGCGCCATCGGACGGGAGTTCACCATCGCGACCAACCAGGTCGATTTCGCCGTGCCTGCGCGCTTCGGATTGACCTACCGGGACCGCGACAACACGGAGAAGACTCCTCTCTGCATCCACCGGGCGCCCCTCGGAACCCACGAGCGGTTCATCGGATTCCTGATCGAGCACTACGCCGGCAACTTCCCGCTCTGGCTCGCCCCGGAACAGGTCCGCGTCCTCACCCTCAACGACGAACCTGCGCTCGTGGACTATGCCCGTTCGATTGTCTCCGAGCTCCGGAACCAGTTCGTCCGCGTGGAAGGCGACCTCGGGCCGAACCCGGTGAAGGCCAAGATCGCCGACGCCGAGAACGCCAAGGTCCACACCATGCTCGTGGTCGGTCAACGCGACCTCGAAGCCGGCGCCGTCAGCGTGCGCCTCCACGGCAAGGGCAACATCGGGGCCAAGCCGCGGCAGGAGGTGGTCGCCGACATCCTCGCCTCGATCCGAGAACGCCGTTCCTGAAAGCCGGAGCCGATCCTACCTCCTTGATCGCCGCCCCACATCGCCGCCGCTCACGGACCACGGCCGTTGGTTGGTTGTTCCTGTTGGTGCTGCTGGCCGGCTGTCTGCCTCAGCAGAAGGGATACCTGAAGCGGTTCGACGGGACGGTGATCGATCGGCCGGAATCGGATCCCCTCGTCCGTGGCGCCTCGCCGGCGGTCCTGACCGTCGAGGCGCTGGATGGACGCCGTCGCCTCCTGGGCTTCGGAACCGGCTTCGTTGTCGGCCCCGGTACGGTGGCGACCTGTCTCCATGTCATCGAATCCGCATCCCTCATCCAGGTCCGCCTGCCTTCGGGTGAGATCCGCAACGTCTCCGGAGTCCGGGGTTCGGATCCGCTCAATGACCTGGTCGTCCTCGAGTTCGATGACGGGCCTTCTTCGACCCTCCCCTTGGCACTCCGGACGTCCACGCCGTCCATCGGCGAGTCGGTGACGGCTTTGGCGGGCCACAAGCACCTGCGGGTTCATGCGACCCGGGGAAAGGTCCTGGCGGTGCCCGAGATCGGCGGCGGGTTGCTCTCCAAGTCGATCGTCCTTTCCGTTCCGGTGAGCCCGGGATTCAGCGGTGGACCGGTTCTAGACGCCCTGGGAAACGTCCTCGGGATCACCTCCGAGATCCTCACCCAGGGTTCGGAAAGCGTCCTGCGGGCGGTGCCGGCGTCGGAACTTGAGCCATTGCTCCAGGGTCCCTCGACACCCGTGATCCGCTGGCTCGAGTTGCACCCGCAACCGACTCCGGCGGCCTCGATCCTCGTCAGCCAGGCCGAGGCGCTCGGATTCTCCAACCTTCCGCGCTCCCTGTCGCTGATCGCCGAAGCGCTTAGACAGAGTCCTTCGTTCACCCGCGCTTGGACGCGTCGCGCAGCCCTTTTGCTGGCCCTTCAGCGTCCGCTCGAAGCCGAAGCCTGCCTGCGGAAGGTGGAGGAACTCCGGCCAGGCCTCACCGGAATCCGCCTCGAACGCTCCGCCTGCCTTGTCCTTGCCGGAAGACATGCCGAAGGCCGCCTCCTGGCCGAGGAGTTGGCCCGGGAGAATCCGGGGAAGCCGATCCTCCAAAGTTGGCTTGCCGTCGCCCGCCTTGGCGCCCGGAAACGCGAGGAGGCGATCGAGGCCGGCGCACAGGCCTGCAAACTCGGACCGGACCAGGCGGCATGCCATCTCACCTACGGGGTGCTGCTCGCCAATGTCGGTTGCCTGCCGCAGGCACAAAGGCACCTGGAGCGGGCCACCCAGATCCAAGGGGAACTCGGGCCGGCATGGATGCAGTTGGGCCTCGTCCAATGGCGCCAAGGCGACACCAACAGCAGCCGGGCCAGCCTCCGGCGCGCCTTGGAATGTCCGAACCTCCGGAATCCGACCTCGGCGCTGTACGTGCTTTTCCTCTATGACTGGGGATCCGGCGATTCGAAGGCGGCGATGAAGGCCTTTGGACGGTTCCTCGAGGCCGCACGTCATCCGGAGAACGCGCCAGGTCCCGACGCAGACCCACGATTCCGCGCTGTGCTGGACCGCATGCGGCCCAAGGACTGGAATTCGCCGCAAGCCCACGAACTGCTTTCGAAGATCCTGGTCCATCACAAAGCCGGCGAGGTGGCGTGGCCGATCACCGAGGCCTGCGTCTGGACCGCCCCGGACAACGCCGATTGCTGGACGCGCCTCGCCGTTGCCGCAAACGCCTATGGAGACCATGAGCGGGCAACAGTGGCCGCCCGGCGCGCCTTGGGACTGCAGTCGGGTCATTCCTTCGCCCATTGGGCGCTCGGCGTCGGCCAATACGCCCTTGGCGACGCCAAGGCCGGGAGGACATCCATCATGAACGCCACCGTGCTCAACAACTCGAACCGGCTGGCCTGGGAGGTATTGGTGGCCATCGAGTTGAAGGAAGGGCGCCACGACGAAGCCAAGAGGATCTGGGAGGGCACGCCGTCGATTTCGAAGACAAACTCCGAATTGAAGGATCTCGAGGACCTCATCCCCGACACCCGCCGGCTTCGGTCCCTTGCGGAATCGCTGGAGTGAAGGTGTCATCGCGGCACCCCGATGAAGATCCTCGTCCTGTTCGATTCGAAAACCGGCAACGTCGGCGAAATGGCCCGCCTCGTGGCC
>JAIXUV010000116.1 GCA_027483345.1 Verrucomicrobiales bacterium
CCGAACCAGGAGTACAACCTCTGACCGAACACGACGAAGACGTCGCGGTCGGCGTCTCCGGCCAAGGAAAGGATCCGCCGGTTGATCGCGGTCCGGAATCCGCCGTCGAGTGCCGGGAGGCATCCGAGGATCAGGACCGCCACACCGATCAGCCCGTACAGCGGCAACGTCAGGTTCAACCGGAACAGCTTCAGGGTGACCAGGGACACCATCACCCAGGAAAGGGAGGAGAGAACCCTCCAGAACACGGTCTGGACGAAGATGGAACGGACCATTCGGGCCAGCGTGCCACGGTGCCGGCCGTGGCGCCATTTTCAATCGGGCCGCGTCGGCCCGGGGGCCATGTGCCGGCCGGTTCGTCCTTGGAGGAGCTTCGCGGCCGCAGCCCAACCCGAGTACGCCGCGTCTTCCGCACGCGGGCCGCCGAAGGCGTCACCGGCGAGGATGAGTGGTGGCGCGTCGCTGACGCGGACACAGGGTTCCGGATGCCAGATCCGCGGGCGGCTGAAGCGCCAGCCGTGTACCTGGAACTCGCGGACCCCGACGCCCAACCAAGGAGCCGCGGCGTCCAGGAGACTTCGTCCCGCCTCGACGCGGTCGGCATCCCAGTGCTTGAGGCTGAAGCCCGGGGTGGCGTGGATCGTCACCGCAGGCGTGCGGGAGATCCCCTTCGTCCGGTTGTCCGCGATCCAGGCGATCGGGCCTTCGGTGGGCGTCACGGCGCCGACGTCGGACGGGAGTTGCGACGGACCTTCGAGCACGGCCAGCACGGCGATGCAGCGATCGTAGTCGACGGCTTCGAGCTGTGGGCGCAGCCCGGTCGGAACGTCGCAGCCTGCCGAACGCAACAGTTCCAAGGATTGGGGCAGGGGCTGTGTCAACACCACGGCGTCGGTGGTGAACGTGCCGCCGGTCGCGGTTTCCACGCACCAGCGTTCTCCGGCTCGGCGGAGGCCGGACACGGACGTCTCGAGCCGGACGTCGAGTCCGAGGGCGAGGCGCTTGGCGACGGCGGACATCGAGGGTTCGCCGCGCCAGCGGAGCGGTCGGTTGGGGCCAGCTTCGGAGTCCTTCCAGGAAACCAGCGTCCCATCCCGGATCAGCGGTTCGAGCAGTGCGGCGAAACGTGGGCCTTCCGCGGTCAGGAACTGTGCGCCGTGGTCGAAGGCGGCGTCGCCGATCCGGCGGCTGGCGAGTCGGCCACCGAAGCCGCGTCCCTTGTCGAGCACGAGCACGCGGAGGCCGGCATGCTGGAGTTCCGCCGCGGCGACCAGGCCGGAGATCCCGGCGCCGACGACCAGCACGTCGGTTGTGGGAATTGGGGCGTCCATGGGGCAGGGCTTTCCGCGGAACCGATCAGGCCCCGAGGTTCCGCCAGCGGCGGGCCTTCAGTTCGAAGCGGGGCAGCGAGCCGGCGGCCACGGAGGTGACCGGCACGCGCAGGGCCAGCGAATCCTGGATGCGTGCTGCGACCGCGCGGGCCTCGGCCTCGCCGGCCTCGACCTCGATGGCCAGCTCCAGCAGCGGTTGGCGGCGGTCGACGGTGACGCGGTATTCGCCGACGCCGCCGGCCTCGCGGACCAGCGCGTCGAGGGCCGACGGATAGACGTTCACGCCCCGGACCACGATCATGTCGTCGACCCGTCCGAGGATGCCACCTTCGAGCACGAGTCTTCCGCCGATGCGGCGGGCGCGGACGAGGTCGCCGGTGCGGTAGCGGATCAGCGGAGAGGCGGTACGGCGCAGGGTGGTCAGGATCAATTCACCAGGGGCACCGGGGGCGACGGCCGACAACGTCTCCGGATCGACCACCTCGGCGAGGAAGCTCCGTTCCATGACCACGAGGTGGCCGGGATGCCGCGGGTCCTCGTGGGTCACGGGGCCGGTCTCGGTCATGCCGTGGTGGTCGGACACGTGGGCTCCGTTCCAGGCCTCGGCGATCCGTTGGCGGACGGCGGGGATGGAGCCGCCGGGTTCACCGGCGACGAGGATGCGTCGGACGCGGAAGTCGGAGGGTTGGAAGCCCTCGTTGCGGGCGGTTTCGGCGAGGTGGAGGGCGTAGGTCGGCGTGCAGCAGAGGACGGTGCAGGCCTGTTCGCGGAGCACGCGGAGACGTTGGGCGGAACTCATCCCCCCACCGGCGACGGCGAACACGCCCATCCTTCCGGCGGCCTCGAAGGCGAGCCAGAAGCCGAGGAACGGTCCGAAGCTGAAGGCGAAGAAGGCGCGGTCACCGCGGTCCACGCCGGACGCCTGGAGGACCGTGATCCAGTCGTCGGTCATGGCGGACCAGCTTTCGGGCGTGTCGAGCCAGCGGAGCGGGGCGCCGGTGGTGCCGCTGGTCTGGTGGCAGCGGGTGTAGCGGTCGAGGGGATGGGTGAGATCCGAGCCGTAGGGCGGGTGGAGCGCCTGGTCTTCGACGAGGTCCCGCTTGGTGGTGAAGGGGAAGCGCGCGGAGAAGTCGGCGATGGAATCGACGGAACGGCCGCCGTCGGCGAGGTCGGCGAGGCGGCGTTGGTAGAACGGGTTGCCGGCGGCGACTTCGGCCAGCAGGTGCCTCAGGGCCGGGAGCGATTCCGCAGGGGCGGCCAGCGGGGTCACGTCGTCGTTCGCCATCCGGGATCGGAGGGTTGGGGATCGCGGCCGACGGCGGGAGCCGGCGGTGGGGCGGCTACCGTGCCGGGGCGTTGGTGGCAGGGGCGGCGACGCCGGCGGGCTTCGTTCCGCCGCCGGTGTTCGACGGCGCGTACTTGGCCACGAGGAAGGCTCCGGAGGCGGCGAGCACGCAACCGAGGATGAAGGGCGCCGGGATGGCCCGGATGCCGCCGGCGGGCGGGTGCAGGAGCATGGCGACCACGGTGTTCACCACCGGGGCGCCGCCGAAGACGATCGGCATGACGGCGGCGGCGGCGGCGGCCTTGTAGATCGGAGAGGCCGCGCCGAGGGCGAGGACCAGCGTGAACGCGCCCACGGCGCCGGCGGAACCGGCGATCAGGCTCCAGCGGATGCCGTCGCCGGTGAGGGTCCAGTTCGAGCCCCGGACCTTGAGCATGACGGCCGCCACCACGCCGATCAGGGCGTAGGCGATGCAGACGAAGAGGAAGGCCTTGAGGCTGGCATGGGGCGCCTCGGCTCCCATGGGCATGTAGCCGCGGGCCTTGTGCAGGATCACCCCGTACACGCCCCACGAGAAGACCGTGAGCAGGGCGAAATAGAGCCAGGTGTTGCCGGGACCGGCCGCGACGGGGGCGGAATTCATACGTGTGCGGATGATATGGCCGAAGAAGGGAACGGCAACGCCGGGAATTGGGCAAAAGCTCCCGTCTCGGTTCGAGGACAGGTCACAACGCGGGGATCTTGTTGCTGGAATCCTCGGCGACCGTGAAGTGGGGATTGTCGAGCCTACCACTCCGCGATCACCCACTTCTTGATGATCCGATTGTTTTTAACCGCCAGATAGCCCGATTCGCCGTGGGATCCCTTCTCCTCGAATTCGTAGATCCTGACCTGAGGGTCGTCGTGGTCTCCGAGCCTTTCGTAAATCTTGGCAACGGACGTCCTGTACCCGTTTTCGAACCGCTTCTCCATTTCCGAGCAATCCACCAGCTGGGTTGAATTGGTGGGGGTGCAGAAGACCCTCAGCAGATGGAGTCGGACAGAAAGCACACGAAGCTCGGTGTTGGTCAGCGAATGGATGCTTACCGGCTGCAACGATTTGTACTTCGCCGGATCCAAGCCATGCGAACCCGTCGAGCAGGACAAGCCCAGGAGTAGGCACACCATCAAGAAGAAGGGATGGTTTCGCATCACGGGCAACGGGTTCTTCAGGCTGCCTACTCGGCGCCGAAAACTTCCATGGAACCGATGCACATCACAAGGGCCAGGGGATCCCCAACGGGCTGTAGGCTGCTTTGCCCGTCATTTGGATCCGTGGACCGCGGAGCCGCCCGGCGAGGGCGCCGGGCGCAGCAGGCGGGGCACCTGCCGCGCCCCAAAAACGGAGGCGGCAGGCCCCTGGGCCGTCACTTGGCGGTGCCGATGTAGCCACGCAGCCAGTCGAAGATCGTGTCGTGCCAGAGGCGGCTGTTCTGCGGCTTCAACACCCAGTGCCCCTCGTCGGGGAAGTAGAGGAGCTTGCTCGGCACACCCTGGCGCTGGAGCGCGGTGAAGAGGGCGAATCCCTGTCCGATGGGAACGCGGTAGTCGCGCTCGTTGTGGATGATCAGGTTCGGGGTGCGGAACTTGGCGGCGAACCGGTCGGGGGAATGTTGGGCGAAGTCCGGGTTCTTCCACGGAATCCCATGCTCCCACTCGTCGAACCACAGTTCGTCGGTGGTTCCGTACATCGAGTGGAACTCGTACACGCCGCAGTGGGTGACCAACGTCTTGAAGCGGTCGGTGTGGCTTTGGAACCAGTTCATCATGTAGCCGCCGTAGCTGCCGCCGGCCGCCGCCATCCGGTCCTTGTCGATCCAAGGCTGTGCGGCGCACCAGTCGGCACAGGCCATCAGGTCGGTGAACACCCGGCCGCCCCAGTCGTGCGAGATCTGGTCGGTGAACTTCTGCCCGAATCCGGTCGAGCCGCGCGGATTGGGCATGGCCACGATCCAACCCTGGGCGGCCCAGGCCTGGGGATTCCAACGGGTGGACCAGCCGTCCATCCAGGCGCCTTGGGGACCGCCATGGACCCAGAACACCAGCGGCGTCTTCTTCGAGGCGTCGAAGCCGGGCGGACGGAGGATCCACATCTGCACCGGGTCGCCGTCGTCGCCCTTGACCACCACGGACTCCGGCTTCGACAGGTCGAGTTCGGCGAGGCGGGCGGTGTTGGGGTCGACGAGCTTCGTCGGCTTGCCGTCCGCCGGCCGGATCCAGACCGCGGTCGGGGCATCCAGGGACGCCCGGGTGAACACCACGGCGCCGCCGCGCACCGATGCGGCTTCGCCGGAGGAACCGCCTTCGGTCAGGGGCTCAGGACGTCCTCCACCCAGGACCGCGAGGCTCCAGAGACGTTTGGTCCCGTGGTCCTCGGCCTCGATCACGACGCGGTCGGAGCCCATCCAGCTGATGTTCTCGACCGAGGAATCGAAGTCGGCGGTGAGGCTGCGGAGGGCGCCGGTTCCGCGGTCGAGCAGGTGGAGCTGCCAGCGGTCGGCCTCGAAGCCCGCACGGGATTGGGCGCGGAAGGCGAGCCAGCGTCCGTCCGGCGAGATGCGCGGGCAGCCGTCGGCCGCGGCGTTGGTGGTCAGCTGGCGACGCGAGCCGGTGGCGACGTCCACGGCCCACAGGTTGTGGTCGGTGGACCAGGCCTCCTCCCGCACGGGGAACTGCGACGCGGTGTGGACGATCTCCTTGGAATCCGGCGACCAGGCGAACTCGGCCCCGGCGGCGAAGGTGCTCGACCAGGGCACCGCGTCCTGTTCGCCCGGGGTGAGGTCCTTCGGGGAACCGGCCTGCACGCCGTTGGTCACCCCGACCACGAAGAGGTGGCTCCGGCGGCCGTCGACCAGGGAATCCCATTTGCGCACGGGGAGCCTCTCGAAGACCTGCGCCTTCACCTTCGACTTCTCGAGGGCCTCGGACTTCTCGCGGTTGAGGCGGTCGGATTCCGCGAAGGGCTTGTCGGAGAACGCCGGGAACACCGAGGACAGGAAGGCGATGCGCGAGCCGTCCGGCGACCAGGTCGGCTCGGTGGCCCCGGTCGACAGCGAGGTCAGCACGTGGGCCTCGCCGCCGTCGGCGGGGATCAGCCAGACCTGGAAGGCGTCGCCGCGGTTCGATTCGAAGGCGATCCATCGGCCGTCGGGTGACCAGCGCGGATGCCGGTCGTGCTTCGGCGAGAAGGTCAGGCGGCGCGGAGTGCCGCCGGCGGCGGACACGATCCAGATGTCGCTGTCGGTGCGGTTCTCCGGTTCGTTGGCGTCGGTGACGACGTAGGCGATGCGGGATCCGTCCGGCGACGGCTGCGGATCCGACACCCGATGCAGGGCGACGAGGTCGTCGAAGGTCATCGGCCTGGCCGCGGAGAGGGCGGTCGCGCCGGCGAGGAGCAGGACGGGGAGCTGGAGGCGTCGTGACATCGGGGCCAGTGAACGCCAACGGACGGGATTCGGCAAATGGAGTGGCGCGGCTTTGGCCGTCGAACTAGCTCTTCACCTCGCCGGTGTCTGGTGACAGATTCCGCGCCCTGTCATCGCTTCCAGTCCCATGTACACGATTCCAAAGAAGTTCCGTCTCCTGACGTTGCTCGCCACCTGCGTCGCGCCGCTCGCGGCCCAGTCCCTGGCCGTCAACAACCCCTCCTTCGAGGCGCCGTCGGTGCCTCCCGGATTCCCCGCCCTTCCCAGCGTGGACGGCTGGCAGAAGCCGCCTCCGCCCCCGCCGGAGTTCGGCATCTCCGCCGACGACTGGAACAACCTCGCGGGGATCTTCCCGAACGCGCCGGTGGGCGATGGCCGTCACATCACCAACCTCGACGGCAACCAGGTGGCCTTCGTGTTTCCCTTTCCCGGGATGAGCCTGAGCCAGGAGACCTCCAACGCCTTCGCGGCCGGCCAGACCTACAGCCTGCAGGTCGCGCTCCGCGGCGGCGGTGCGCTCACCCCCGGAACCCAGTTCCGGATCGGACTCTACTACCTGGACGGCGCCAACCGCGTGACCGTCGGTTCCACGTCCATCTCGGCGACCGAGGCGTTCGTGACCACCTCGCAGCTGCTCGAGTTCTCGGCCACGACCCCGCTCGTCCAATCGACCGACTCCTGGGCCGGCCGCAACATCGGCATCGAACTCGCCGCGCTGAGCCAGAACGGCGCGCCCGGGATCGCGTACTGGGAGTTGGACAACGTGCGCCTGAGCGCCGTCCCGGAGCCGGGCACGGTGGCCCTGGGCCTCGCGGGTGCCGCGGCGCTGGGATTGTCCCTGCGTCGCCGTCGCGCCTGAACCGATCCGACGAGCCTCCGATGTCCTCCCCCTTCCGGCGTGTCCTGGCACTGGTCTCGGCCATGGCCTGGGCTGCCGCCGGGAGCGGGGGGGCGGCGCCGTTGGATCCGCGGATCCCGCTGCCCAACGCCTCGTTCGAGGCGCCGGCGACCACCTTCGTCACCACGCGGATCGACTCGTGGCAGGAGACGGCCAAGCCCGACGACTACGTCGAAGGGGGCGGATTCCAGTGGGACCAGCTCACCGGGGTGTTCCGCAACACGTTGCCCGGGGCCGCGGACCACCTTCTGAACATCGAGGGGAACCAGGCGCTGTACCTGTTCGCGCTTCCCGGCGTGGGTCTCTTCCAGGACCGCGAGACCCGCGACTTCGACGATTCCGAACCGCGTCGGGCCTTCGATGTGGTCTACCGCACCGGCTACCGCTACACGCTGTCGGCGGGCGTGCTCGGCATGGGCGCCAACATGCTCGAAGGCGTGCCGTTGGAGCTTTCCCTGTACTACCTCGACGCCGCCACCAACCGCGTGCCGGTCGCGACCCGCGTGGTGACCAACTCCGCGGCGCTCTTCCCCGACCGCAACCACCTGGTCGGGTTCGCGGTGACCTCCGGTGCGGTTTCCGCCTCGGATCCGTGGGCGGGACGGCCCCTCGGCATCCGCATCCTCTCGGTCGTTTCCGCCGCGATGCAGGGCGGGTATTGGGACGTGGACGACGTCCGTTTGGAGGCGGTGTCCGAGTTGCCGGCGATCACGCCCTTGGAAGCCGTGCGCTCGGCGGATGGACTGGTGATCCGCTTCGGATCCCGGGTCGGCTACGCCTATCGCCTGCAGCGGTCCACGGACCTCGTCCGTTGGGAAGACGTGGACGAGCTGTTGATCGGAAACGACGGGACCCTCGGGTTCACGGCACCCGGCGGCGACCGGGTCTTCTACCGTGTTGAAGCCATCGGCCTACCCTGAACGGCCGGGAACCGGGGCCGTATCGGCGGACCGTGGTCCGGGCGGCTTCACGCTCGTGGAACTGCTGGTCGTGATCGCCATCATCGCGGTGCTCGCGGCGTTGCTCCTGCCGGCGCTTTCTTCGGCGAAGGACTCCGGGAAGCGGGCCGCCTGCCTTTCGAACCTCCGGCAGATGGGCATCGCGATCCACGCGTATGCGGCGGACTTCGAGGGGCGCATCCCGTACGGACCGAAGGCGCCGCCGTTCACCAGCCCGGCGATCCTGTATCCGTCGACCGGTTCCCCCACGAGCCTGCTCTCGTTGCAGGGAGGCACGCCGGTGGCCCTGGGACTCCTGCTGGCCCAGCATCTGGGTTCGCAACCGCGGGTGCTCTTCTGTCCGGGAGTGGACCAGCCCCTGGATGCGGGAACCGAGTTGGCCCGCGTGGGCACGGGGCAGGCGCAGTGCAGCTACTACTACCGTCACGCGGGCAACACGCGGCTGTTCGACGACCTGTCCCAGACCAATCCCCCGGCGAACCTCCGCCTCGACGCCCTGGGCGAGAACCGCGAGGGACAGCCGATCCGCGCGCTGGCGATGGACGTCCAGTTCCTCAGCCCGCCGGACCTCGAGTCCTTCAACGTCCGCACCCGGACGCATCATCGTCGGAAATCGACCGACGTGCTCTACGCCGACGGCAGCACGGTCTCCCTGAGGAACGGCGCGGATCGGTTCACGGTGGACGCCCGGGATGCCCAGGAACTTCGGGAATCGTTCTCGCGGATCCTGTCCCTCTTCGAGAAGGCGGACCTCGAGCGTTGAGCCCGGTGGGGACTCACGCGAAAACGCAAAGACGCCAACGGACGGCTGGATCCGGAGCCGGTTTGGCGACCTCGACCGCAGGTTGATGTCGGCACTTGAAACCGTGGTTCACCTCCCATTCCTCCGCGCTCCCCGCGTCTCCGCGTGAGGCTTCCCTCCCAAGAAACTCGGGAAGTACCGGTTCAGCGCGGGTAGAGGAGGTACGGGCGGCGCAGGGCTTCGAACTTCCTGAGGTCCTCCTCGAACGAGGCGATCTCCGCGGCCAGATCGCCGCCGGACTCGAGGACCTTCCGCGTCCGGTCGGTTCCCATGAGGCGGTCGAAGGTCGCGGCCTGGAAGGTGAGCTGTCCCGGATGGAGCGCGCGGATCTGTTCGAGGATGCGCAGGGTGGTGACGACCGAACGGAATGCGGCGCGGTCGGTGACGTGGATCTGGCATCCGCCGCAAAGCGTCTTGGTGTGCTTCGAGAACGTCGGGGTGAACCAGGCCTCGCGGAAGCGCACTCCGGGCAGGCGGAGCGAGTTGAGACGTTCGGTCAACGCCGGCGCGTCGATCCATGGGGCGCCGAACAGCTCGAACGGACGCGTGGTTCCGCGGCCTTCGGAGAGGTTGGTGCCCTCGAGCAGCACCTGGCCTGGATAGACGAACGCGGTGTCCGGGGTCGGCATGTTCGGCGAAGGCTGGATCCAGGGCAGGCCGGTCTCCTCGGGCATCCCGGTCGGATTCCAGCCAGTCATCGGGATCACCGTCAGGTCCGCCGGCTTCGCCAGGAACCGCCCGTTGAACAGGCGCGCCAGTTCGCCGGCGGTCATGCCGTGGCGCATCGGCACGGGGTGGATGCCCACCAGCGAGACGAAGCGGGGTGCCTCGAGGACGGGGCCTTCCATCGCCGATCCGCCGAGCGGATTGGGGCGGTCGAGCACCACGACCGGGATGCCGTTCTCGGCGCAGGCCTCCATGGTCTTGGAGAGCGTGCCGACGTAGGTGTAGGCGCGGGAGCCGACGTCCTGGATGTCGAACACCATCACGTCGATGCGCTCGGCGACGGTGGCGTTGGTGGGGAATCCCTCGGCCCCGCGGACCGTGCCGGCGATGTTGGTCAGCATCGCGCCGGTGGGCTTGAAGGTCTTTCCGTAGAGGCTGAACAGGGGAAGACGCAGGACCGGGTCCCACTGGAAGCCGACCTTGTCGCCGGCCTGCGCGTTCCCGCGGACGCCATGTTCGGGGCCGTAGAGGGCGACGAGCTGGAGGCCTTCGACGGAACGGAGCGCGGCGGGCAGCGGTTCGAGCGAGCGGGTGACGCCGGTGGGGTTGGTGACCAGGCCGATGCGTTTCCCGCGCAGCGGCGACGGGTCGGTAGCGATGAGGACATCCGCCCCGGTGCGGACGGCACCGTCCCCGGCGGCGAGCGCGAAGGCGAACGGCAGGGACGCGGCGAGGTTGCGCAGGGCGATGCGGAGGTTCATGGGGTCTTCGCGGCGGAGTCGGCGTCGGGGCGTCGGGTGCGGCTCCGACGGAGCTGCAGCATCCAGTCGCCGGTGGCCTCGCGGAGGGTGCGGCGGGACGGCTCGGGAAGTCCCGAGGGATCGAACCGGAGCCGGTAGTGGAGCCGGAGGAGCGGCAGGACGGAAGCGGTGCGGCCCGGGTGGGAGCGTTCGATCCGGTGGAGCCAGGATTCCAGGGTCTCGCCCCGGCGACGTTCGTGTCCCTCGCGTTCGAGTTGGCGGACCACGTCGTAGAACTCGGAGTCCGAGCCCTGGGCGGGTCCGGTTGCGAGGCCCTTGCCGGTCTTTCCGCCGCGCCAGTTGCGTCGGCGCAGGACCTGGAAGAGCAGCCAACACGCGACGAGGGCGATTCCGCCGAACAGCCAACGCTGCGGGGAGGAGAGGCCGTTCCTCAATCGGTTCCACTCGAAGACCGTGCGTTGGAAGAGATCCTGGATCGGCTGCCACCAGGCGCTTTCCTTCGATTCGATCTCGGACCAAGAGGGCGGCGTGGTGTCCACGTCGCGCCAGGCGCCGTCGATCCAGGCGAGGGTCCAGGCGTGGGCGTGGCGTTGGCGGACGGGGATCCAGCGGCTGCTGCCTTCGCGGTCGGGGACGGCCCAGCCGACGACATAGCGGGCGGGAATGCCGGCCTGGCGGAAGAGCAGCGTGGTGGCGGTGGCGAAGTATTCGCAGTGGCCGCGGCGGTTGGTGAGGAGGAACGACTCCAGGGTGGAGTTGGTCGGCCCGGCGCGGCGGTCGATTCCGCGGTAGAGGGCGTACTCGAAGCGCTCCAGGAAGAACCGTTCGAGACGGCGTCTCACCTCGGTCGCCGAGGAACCCGCGACGAGTCCGCATTCCTCCGCGACCTTCCTGAGCACCGCCGTTTCCGAGTCGGGCAACGTCAGGTCCACCTCCGAGGGCGGCGGCAGCGGGCGCGGCGTGGTTCCGTGGTGCAAGGTGACGGGGGCGAAGGTGAGGTCGGTGAGCAGGAACATGCCGAGGGCGTTCGTCGCGAGGAGGTCGGCCGGGACCGGATCGATGACCTGGAGGCCCGGCGGCGTGGGCAGGAGACGGCGTCGGCCGGGTTGCAGCCAGAGACGGAGGGAGGCGAGTCCGTTGGTCTCGGGACCGACGACGAACGCGCCCTCGAGGGTGGAAGGGGTGAGATCGCCGAAGTCCGCGCCGGTGGGGTTCTGCCAGACGGTGCGGCGGTAGGAGGAATAGATGGCGTCGCGGAGCAGTTCGACCGGGGGATTGGTGGGATCGGACTCGATGCGGAAGGCCACCGCGCCCGAGCCCTTGCCGACGCCGATGCGGCCGATGGAAGTGCGGCTTTCCGAGGGGTTGGTATCGCGCTGGAAGAGGCGGCTGAGCACCCGGGACTCCATGTCGCGCCACCATGCGGCGGCGGGTTGGAGGGGGCGGTGGCCGAACAGGGCGGCGGCGGCGGCGAGGGAGAAGCCGACGGCAAACCACACGGTACGGTAGCCGGGGTTGCGTCGGGTCCAGAGCAGCCAGCCGAAGTAGGCCACGAGCACCGGAACGAAGCCCGGGGAGGTGTCACCGGCGGAGGCGCCGGCGACGACGAGGATGAGGTAGGTCCAGTCGATCCGGATCGTGGTGGTGATGTCGGGCCGGCGTTTCTGGAGGTACCAGGAGAAGGTGGAGACCGGCAGCGTCTCGAGGCGTCCCCAGGCGGCGGCCAGGATCATCGGCGCGGTGCAGAGGGGGAACCACTGGGTGAGATGCCGGAAGGCCAACCCGGCGCGTTCGGCGGAGGCGGGGTTCCTGCGGGAACCGGCCACGGCCGCAGCGAGCCCCAGGCCGTCCTCCGCCGAGGCCAGCAGGTACACCGTGCAACCGGCGAAGGCGACCACGCAGAGGTTCCAGAGGCGGTTCAGGTCGGTTTGGTCGAAGTTCCACCGGATCGACGAGAAGCGGCTGCCCTCGAGGGCAAGCGCCAGGGGCAGCGCGATCCACCACAGCCCGGTTTGCCAGGCCCAGAGGAGGAGCGCTCCGCCGAGCAGCAACGGGGGAGTCCTCATGCCGAAGCGCCTCCGGTGACGGCCCCGATCCGCCCGAGTTCCTCGCGGACACGTCCGCAGTGGAGGAGAGTGACCGCCGGCGCGAGTTCCGGATCGGTTCCGAGGTCGGGATCCTTCTCGCCGGGACCGAGGACGAGGAACACCCGGATCGGGATGCGGTCCCGGACGATCCTTCGCACGAACTCCTTGCGCGGTGCGTCCCATTCGATGAGCACGCAGACGATCCCGCTGAGTTCGCCGAGGTGTTCGAGCACCTTCTGGAAGAGGGTGTCCACCGGCCCTTCGAGGGTGAGCTCGACACCGGCGAGGATCTCGAGCAGCGGTCCGCCGCCGCCGGGTCCGCGGTCGCTGGCGACGCGATAGGAACGGTCGCCGACGAACATCAGGTCGAGCAGGGAACCGTCCGGCCGTTCCTGGGCGGCGAAGGAGGCGGCGATGCTGACGGCCTCCTCGAAGGCCTCGGAGTTGTCGGGATCGCTGAAGGTGTCCAGCACCAGGGCGTGTCGGGTGAACTGCTCCTCCTGGTATTCGCGGGTGATGGGCTGTCCGGTGCGGGCCCAGGCGCGCCAGTGGATCCGGCGGAGCGGGTCGCCGGGGCGGTAGTCGCGGAGGCCGAGGAACTCGTCGGAATCGCCGGGGCGTGTCGCGAGGGCGGCCCCGAGGGTCTGCGGATGCGGCGTGCCGGGCATCCGGATGGCCGGCACCGGATGTCGTCGGGGAAGGACCACCACGCGGTCCTGGAGCGGCAGGCGGATGACGGAACGCAGCAGGCCGAACGGGTCGGTCCGGGACAGCAGCAGTCCGTCGAGCCGCAGGACGCCACGGCGAAGCGGGGTCATCTCGACGGTGGCGGTGGCGGATTCCCCGGGGGCCAGCGTCGGAAGGGGGACGTTCGCGAAACGGGCGGCCCTGCCGAGCGGCCGGCTCCGTGAGACGCGGAAGTGGCCGGTGCGACGGGTGGGCTTCATGCGGGCCTTGAACTCGGCGAGGCCGAGCCGGGTGTCCGCCGGCAGCTCGATGAGTTCCAGTCCGGCGAGCCGGTGCCGGGAGTGGTTCTGCACGTGCACCGGATAGCGGACCGGTTCGCCGACCGAGACGCATCGGGGCAGGGAACGGATGGCGGAGAAGCGTCCGCGGAAGAACGGCAGGCTGGCCACGGCGATCGCTCCCAACGCGGCCAGCATCAAACCGACACGGCTGCCGATCGACTGCTCCAGGCTGCTGCCTCCGCCGACCACCAGGCAGGCCAAGGCGAAGGCCGCCCAGCCTCCGGCCGTCACCCGGCGTCGGCTCCACTCGGCGAGAGCCGAGGTGGTGCGATATCCGCGGTGGAGCAGTCGGAACATGGCCGGGTTTGCGGAAGAGGTGCGCGGTTCAGGCCGGCACCGGGGTCTTGAGCAGCAGGTCCTCGACGGCCGAGGCCGCGGTGAGGCCGCCGAAGCGGGCCTGCGGATCGAGGCTCAACCGGTGGGCGATCACCGGGACGGCCAGTTCGAGGATGTGGTCCGGGGTGACGAAGTCCGATCCGTCGAGCAACGCCAGGGCCTGCGCGCACTTCATCAGCGTGATCGACGCCCGCGGACTCGCCCCGAGCTGCACCCCGGGCATGTTGCGGGTTCCGGCGCAGAGGGTGACCAGGTAGCGCTTCAGCTCGTCGCCGATGCGGACGCTCGCGGCCTGCCTTCTGGCGTCGAGCAGATCCTGGACGGTGGCGCAGGGCGTGACCGATTCCAGCGGATGCCGGTGCTGCTGGGCGTCGAGCAGGGCCACCTCGTCGGCGAGGTCGAGGTAGCCCAGGCGGAGCTGCACGGCGAAGCGGTCCATCTGGGCCTCCGGCAGCGGATACGTCCCGCGGAACTCCACCGGATTCTGGGTGGCGATGACGAAGAAGAGTTCGGGAAGCGCGCGGGCGTTTCCGTCCACGGTGACCTGCGATTCGGCCATCGCCTCCAGCAGGGCGGACTGGGTGCGCGGCGAGGCGCGGTTGATCTCGTCGGCGAGCAGCACCTCGGTGAAGACCGGACCGGGCAGGAACTGGAACTCCTGTTCCTTGGGGCGGAAGACGGAGAGTCCGAGGATGTCGGATGGAAGGAGGTCGGGTGTGAACTGGAGTCGGCGGAATCGCGCATCGAGGGAACGGGCGAGACACTTGGCGAGGGTGGTTTTGCCGGTGCCGGGATTGTCCTCGAGCAGGATGTGACCTCCCGAGCAGAGGGCGGCGAGCAGGTGTCGGAGGGGGCGATCGCCGCCGCGGACCACCCGGCGGAGGCTGGCGAAGACGGCGGTGAGGGTCTCCGGTCCGGGACGTTCGGCGCTCATGCTGTAGGCGAACGGTGGCGTGCCGTGTCGGCGTTGCAAGCCGTCCCGGGCTTCCGGATTCCGAATGAAAAAGGGCCCCGGCGGAGTGCCGGGGCCCTTCTGGAAGACGTCTGAGGCGGGCGGAGGCCTACTTCATCCGGTCGAAGTTCTTCTTCAGGATCTGCCACGGCTCGAGGCCGGCGTGCTTGCCCTGGAGATCGGCGATGATCGCGGCCTCGTTGGCGTTCTTGGTCGGACGCGCGTTCTTGTAGAACACGCCGAACAGGCCGGGACGTAGGTCCTCGGCGAGCTTGTAGGCGGCGTACTCGTCGGTGACGTCGTGGTCCGCCGGGACGAGGTCGAACTTGCCGCCCTTGCGGGGATTCGAGTTGTCGAAGGCGCCCGGGTAGAACTCGACGCACTCGCTGAGGCACTGGATGAAGCTGAATCCGTCGTGGTCCATCGCGGCCTCCATGGTCTGGAGAACGTGGTTCGGATTCGTGTGCGAGGTGCGGGCCACGAAGGTGGCGCCGGCCGAGATCGCCTGCTTGAGGGGATTGATCGGCCGATCCTTGGCGCCCCAGATGTCGGTCTTGGACTTGAAGCCGATCGGGGAGGTCGGGGAGGTCTGGTTCTTGGTGAGGCCGTAGACGCTGTTGTCCATGACCACGTAGGTCAGCTTCACGTTCTTGCGGGCGGTGTGCGTGAAGTGGTTGCCGCCGATCGAGAACGCGTCGCCGTCGCCGCCGAACACGAAGACGTGCAGGTCGGGGCGGTTCAGCGAGACGCCGGTGGCGAAGGGCAGGGCGCGTCCGTGGATGAAGTGGGCGCCATGGGCCTGGACGAAGTACGGGAAGCGCGAGGAGCAACCGATTCCGGCCACGGTGGTGACCTTCTCATGGTGCATCTTGCGCTTCTCGATCAGCTTGAAGTAGAGGGCTAGCACCGAGAAGTCGCCGCAGCCGGGGCACCACGTCGGGTGGTCGGCCGAGATCTCCTTCTTGGTGAGCGGCTTGCGGTCCGCCTCGGTCAGCGGGATGACCGGGGTGGTGTTCGTGTTGGCTCCCCGGGACGTGGGGAGGTTGAGGATGGCGATTTCGCTCATGGTCTGTGCGGCGGAGAATTGCAGTTCGGTTTACTTGGCCAGCTCGAGGGCGGCGTTGAGGATTTCCCGGACCTTCCAGGTCAGGCCGTCGACCTTGGTGATGCCACGGATCTTCGCGTCGGGGATCTGGCTCCGGATGAGGGCGCCCATCTGGCCGACTCCGGAGTAGCCGCCGTCGTTGAGTTCGACCACGAACACGTGGCGGAAACCGGCGAAGAGATCCGCGAGGCCGGGCGGCAGCGGATTGATGTAACGGACGTGGAGCGCCGAGATGGCGTGGCCCTGGGCGCGGCCCTGCTTGACGGCCTCCTGGACGGGACCCTGGGAGGAACCCCAGCTGACCAGCAGGATCTGGCCTTCCGCGGGACCGTAGAACTTGGGCAGCGGGAACTCGCTGGCCAGCTTCTTCAGCTTGTTGCGGCGCTTGGAGATCATCTGCATGTGGGTCTTGCCGGAGCCCGTGGGATGGCCCATCTCGTCGTGCTCAAGGCCGGTGACCACGGGGTACTTGCCGCTCGCGACCCGGGTGCCCGGGGCGATGTGCCGGGTGACGCCGTCCGGGGCGGACAGGTCGTAGGGCTTGTGGTCGGTGACCGCGGTGAGGTCGGGGGAGATATCCTGGACCAGCGCCTTGAGGTCGGGTTCCTTGAACGCCTCGATGCGGGTCGCGATGCCCTGGTCGGAGAGGATGAACACCGGGGTGCTGTACTTGCGGGCGATGTTCACGGCCTCGATCGCGGTGTAGAAGCAGTCCTCGACGTTCGCCGGGGCGATCACCACGCGGGGACAGTCGCCGTGGCCGCCATGGACGGCGATGTTGATGTCCGACTGCTCGATGTTGGTCGGCATGCCGGTGGAGGGGCCGCCGCGCATGACGTCGACCACGATCAGGGGCATTTCCGCCATCACCGCCCAGCCGATGGCCTCGGTCTTGAGGGCGATGCCGGGACCGGAGGAGCCGGTCACCGCCACACCGCCAGACCAGCTGGCTCCGATGGCCATGGAGACGGAGGCGATCTCATCCTCGCACTGCTGGAACTGGCCGCCGTACTTGGGCAG
Organism: Verrucomicrobiales bacterium; assembly: GCA_027483345.1. Lineage (GTDB taxonomy): Bacteria > Verrucomicrobiota > Verrucomicrobiia > Limisphaerales > UBA9464 > SXXZ01. The sequence continues at coordinate 16,695 of JAIXUV010000116.1, forward strand.
TTCGCGGCGGAGGAGCTCCATGATGTCGGACCACGGGGTGATCGGGTAGCCGGCGCCGAACCGGACGCCCGCGGCGATCAGGCCGTAGGCGAGGGCTTCGTTGCCGCTCATGACCACCTGGGCCTGGCCGACGTTCTCACCCGGCTGGAACTGGAAGAGCTCCGGCGCGGTGGCGAGGGTGTAGTTGTACCCGTAGTTGAAGGCGTTGAGCGCCGTCTCGAGGATCTTCGGGTCCTTGCCGGTGAAGCGCTCGGTCAGCAGCTTGTGCAGCTTGGGCACGTTGAGGTCGAACATCTTGGCCAGCAGGCCGAGGGCGAAGACGTTCTTGCCCTTGTCGCGGCCGGTGCCGCCGATGGCCTCGATGGTCAACGAGGAGATCGGAACCCCCACGTGACGGTACTTGGTCAGGTTCTCGGCCGGGATGTCCTCGGCCTTCAGGTGGTCCGAGTCATAGAGGACGATGCCGCCCTTCTTCAGGGATCCGAGGTGGGCGAGGTAGCTGTGGTCGTAGAAGGCCAGCAGCAGGTCGGCCTCGTCGCCGGAGGAGAGGACCTCCCCGGATCCGATGCGGACCTGGAAGATCGAGGGACCGCCCGAGATGGTGGACGGGATGGTCATGAAGGTCATGACCTCCTGCTCGGAACGGCCGGCCAGGCGGGCGAGGAAACCGCCGATGGCCTGGATGCCGTCCTGGGAATTGCCGGCGATACGAATCACCGCCTCGGAGATCTTCGAGATCTGGGGCGATGAGCTGGGTGTGGCTGCTGTGCTCATTTGAAAAATCGTCTTATGCCGCTGAAAAACCCGCGGGCGGAAGATTAAGCCATCTTCTGCGGCGCGGGTTGCAGGGCGCGTGTCATCCTAGATTGGACCTGTTGTGGGTCAAGCGACCTGAATCATCAAAATCTCTTAAATTACGGGGCTTTTGCATTAGTTCACTCCGACCGGAAGCTCCTCAACGCCGCCTTCGGATCGGCTTTCCGGGCCGAATGGGCGTCGGCCAGGGATGGACCACGGCGACCGGGAATCCCGTAGCCAAGCGCCCATGCCGGACGCATGGACACCCGGAATCTGCCTTAGTTCCGCCCCGGATTGCGCTTCCTGTCCAGCCTCGTGAAATTTCCATGGCGGCCGACCTTTGTCTGTCTAGCGTTGCGTTCATGCCCGATAATTCCTTTCCCGTGGTCCGCACCACCCGGACGGTGATCGAGGCCGACATGCTGGTGATGGCTCTCAAGCAGGCGGGATTCCACCCGCTTGAGCCCCAGACCTTCGGCCATATCTTCATCGGCGGGGCGGAGATAGACTTTAAGGTGCGGGTTCCCGCCGAGGAATCCTTGGCGGTCCGCGACTTCCTGGTCGCCTTCGATTCCACCATCCCGACCCCGGCGGAGCCCGAGGTCTGATTCCGGACCTGGAACCGTTTTCCTGCCCGCAACCGCGTCCGTCAGGAAAGCAGGTCGCGGATCTCCTCCCAGCTCAACGCCTCGGTAAACGCCTCTTCGCCGGTCAGGGTGGAGGCGATGACGTCCCGCTTCTTCCGCTGCAGGGCGAGGATCTTCTCTTCCACGGTACCCCGGGTGATGAGCTTGTAGCTGGTCACCACCCGCGTCTGGCCGATCCGGTGCGCGCGGTCGGTGGCTTGGTCCTCGACCGCCGGGTTCCACCAGGGATCGAAGTGCACCACGGTGTCGGCGCCGGTCAGGTTGAGGCCCACGCCGCCGGCCTTCAGCGAGATCAGGAACACGGGTGGCCCCGAGGCCTCCTGGAAGCGTCGCACCTCGCCGGCGCGGTCCACGGTGGAGCCGTCCAGGTAACAGTGGCCGACTTCCCGTCGGTCCAGCTCCTCCCGTAGCAACGAGAGCATCCGGGTGAACTGGCTGAACACCAGCACCCGGTGTCCGCCGTCCAGGATCTCGTCGAGCAGTTCGCCGAAGAGCTGGAATTTGCCCGATTCCTCGGGGTCCTTCTCTTGAGGGGCGTCCTTCGCCTCCAGCAAACGCAGGTCGCAGCAGACCTGCCGCAGTCGCAGGAGCGCGGTCAGGACCACCATCCGGCTCTTGGCGAGCCCCTGCGCGCCGACCGCGTCGTCCACCTGCTTCCGGGTCGCGGAGAGGACCTGTGCGTACACGCCCGCCTGGGCCGGGGTGAGTTCGCAGTACGAGACGTGCTCGAGCCGGGCCGGCAGTTCCGGGGCGACATCCCGCTTCAGGCGTCGCAGGAGGAAGGGCCGGATGCGTCGCCCGAGACGGGCCATCGACGCCTTGTCGCGTTCCTTGGTGATGGGGATCTCGTAGCGGTCCCGGAAGTCGTCCGCGCTGCCGAGATAGCCCGGCATCAGGAAGTCGAACAGGCTCCACAGGTCGAGGACCGAGTTCTCGAGCGGGGTTCCGCTGAGGATGAGGCGGTGGTCGGACCGGATGGACTTCACCGCCTTCGCGTTGCGGGTGTCGCGGTTCTTGATGTGTTGGGCCTCGTCGAGGATGACCGTGTCGAAGGCGACCCCGCGGTACTCCTCGGCGTCGCGGCGGACGAGGGCGTAGCTGGTGAGGACGAGGTCGTGATCCGGGATCCGAGGGAAGTCCTTCCGCCGTTGGGGACCGGAAAGGACCAGCACGCGGAGCGTGGGGGTGAAGCGCGCCGCCTCGGCGGCCCAGTTGGTGACGAGCGAGGTGGGACAGACGACAAGGGCGGGCCTTCCGGGGCCGCTGCTTCCTTGGCGCAGGGATAGGAGATGGGCGAGCACCTGGAGCGTCTTCCCCAGGCCCATTTCGTCCGCCAGCACGCCGCCGAAGGCGTTTTCGCGGAGGAAACGCATCCAGGCGACGCCGTGCTTCTGGTAGGGGCGCAGCACGGAGTCCAGCGGACCGAGCGGAGGGCAGGTGAGTTCGGCGGCGCCGGATTGCTGGGAAACCCGCGAACGCCAGGCAGCCGGCGCCTGCAGCTCCTGGCCCTGTTCCCGCAACGCGCCGTCGAGGAAGCCCGCCTGCGCGGCGTCGATCCGGTAGCGTCCGTCGCGTTGGTCGGGAGCGCAGTCCAGAAGCACTTCCTGCAGCTCTTCCACCGCCCCGGTGTCGAGCACGATGGCCTTGCCCGAACGCGTCCTGCCCGAGCCTCCGCCCTGGACGAGCCTCTGGATGTCGGCGGCGGAGAACCGTTCTCCGTCCTGGGATTCGTAGGAGATCTCGAGGTCGAACCAACGCTCGCCGCCCCCGGGTGCGATCCGGAACTTCGGGGTCACTCGGTCCAGGTTCTTGCGGGTACTGAACTCGAGGCGTTCCTCCAGCGTGACGGTCCATTCGCGCTCCAGCCTCGGATGGACCCGTGCGAAGTAGGCGAGCACCCGGTCCTGTCCCATCAGCGTCCAGCGGCCCTGGCCGTCGGGTCCGGAGAATCCGGCCCCGCGGAGCCGCTGGAAGGCGCCGTGCTCGGCCGCCAGGTCGCGGGTCGAGTAGCGTCGGATGTCGGCGGGGTCCGGCAGCCACGAGGCCTCGTCCTTCGCCGTGACGCCCACGGTCATGATCCGGGGTCCGTAGGCGCATTGGAGCGTCGCCGTCAGCTGCGCGAGGCCCCCGGTCAACTGCAGCAGGAAGCGCGGTGGGGCGGGTTCCAGGCGGAAGTCGCGCGGATCGAAGTCGGCATCGGGCCCGCTCCCGGCCGCGAGGGTCGCCCAATCCTGCAGCAGGAAGCCCGGAACCTTCACCCGGGGTATCCGCACCGGCTTCTGGAGCACCTCACGGAAAGCGGACGAGATCGCCAGCGTTTGGAGTCGGTCGTCCCGCAGGATCCAGGTCCGGTCGGGCGCGAGAAAAAGGGCGGCGCCTGCGGGCGCCGGAGGCATCGAAAGCAGGATCTGCCCGTCCGCTTCCAGCCTGGCCCGGATCGGCAGGCCGGCCGGCGTGGCTTCAATCGCCAGGGCGCGACTTCGTCCGAGTGTCAGTCTCGGGTGCCCTGCCATCGCATCGAACAATGGGGAAAGCGTCGCCGCATCCAATTGGACCATCCCGGGCGTGTCGCCGCCGGCGGCGAGTTCGGCCGCATCCAGGAGTCGTCCATCCTCCGGAGAGAGACGGAACGCACCGGCACGGACCAGCGAGTTCAACGGAACCCGTCCCTGTCGGGTCCTGCCCTCGAACACCAGCATCAGGCGTCCCCGGATCAGGCCCTCCGCAAGGTTGGGCGGGAAGATCACCGAGATCTCCAGCGGTTCACCGGA
>JAIXUV010000368.1 GCA_027483345.1 Verrucomicrobiales bacterium
CCGATCCTGTTCGACTTCGGCGCCTTCCAGCTTCACTCGTTCGGACTGCTGGTCGCCCTCGGATTCATCTCCGGCACCTGGCTCGCCGCACGTCGGGCGAAGGTGGCCGGCATCGATCCCATCGCCATCCAGGACATCGTGTTCCCCTGGCTCCTGGTCGGCGGCCTCGTCGGCGCCCGCATTCTCTTCGTCATCAGTTACTGGGACCGCGAGTTCGCCGGCCGGCCGCTTTCCGAGGCGTTCGCCATCTGGAAGGGCGGACTGGTGTTCTACGGCGGACTCATCGGCGCCACGCTGGTCGGGATTGTCGGAGTCCGCCGACGCGGTCTTCCACTGTGGAAGACCGCCGACGCCCTCACCCCGGGCCTCGTGCTGGGACACGTCTTCGGCCGGCTCGGCTGCCTCCTGAACGGCTGCTGCTTCGGACGGACCTGCGAACTGCCTTGGGCGATCCGCTTTCCCGCCGACCATTCCACCCGTGGGCTTCCTGTGCACCCGGCGCAGCTCTACGAGGCGCTTCTCAACCTCGCCCTGTGCGGCTTCCTCGTCTGGTGGCACGACCGGAAGAAGCGCTTCGATGGACAGGTCTTCGCGCTCTACCTGCTGACCTATGCGGTGATCCGCACGGTCTCCGAGTACTTCCGTGGCGACTACGCGGTCCAAAGCACCCCGGCCGCCGGCGTGTTCACACCCGGCCAGTCGACCAGCGCATTGATCCTCGCCGCCGGAATCGGCCTTTGGATCGCGCTCCGTCGCCGCCACACCCGCAGTCCCGTCTCCCCTTCCTGAAAACATCCCCAGTGCCCGCCCCCGAGTCCATCCTGGTCGCCACCAGCCAGCCGGGCGTCCGGCTCGACCGCTATCTTGCGACCCAGCTCCCCGCCCATTCCCGTGGGCGTTTCCACCAACTGATCGACGAGGAGGCCATCCTGGTGAACGGCCATCCCGCCAAGGCCACCTACAGTCCACGCGCCGGTGACCGCATCGAGATCCACTGGCCCGAACCAACGGTCTCCGAGGTGCTCCCGCAGGACATCCCCCTGGACATCCTGCACGAAGACGACGACCTGCTCGTCCTCAACAAGCCGCAGGAACTGGTCGTGCACCCCGCGGCCGGCCATGCCGACGGAACGCTGGTCAACGCCCTGCTCCACCACTGCCGCGGCAAACTGAGTGGCATCGGCGGCGTGGAGCGCCCCGGCATCGTCCACCGCCTCGACCTCGGCACCAGCGGCTGCCTCGTCGTCGCCAAGTCCGACACCGCCCACCTGCACCTCTCCAAGCAGTTCGCCGAACGCGAGGTCGAGAAGATCTACGAGTGCCTCGTCATCGGCGACATCCACCCGTCCCATGGCGACATCCGCGCCCCCATCGCACGCCATGAGGTCCAGCGGAAGAAGATGGGTGTGGCTCCGGCGGGAGACGGACGGGAGGCGTGGACCCAGTACGGTCGGATGGAATGCCTGAACGGCGCCAGTCGGGTCGAATGTCAGCTCCACACCGGTCGCACCCACCAGATCCGGGTCCACATGGCCCACCTCGGGTTCCCGCTGCTGGGCGACCTCGTGTACGGGGAACGGGCCAATGCCCGCTTCCGCCAATCCAATCCCGTCCACGTCCCCCGACAGATGCTCCACGCCCGGAGCCTCGCCTTCATCCATCCGCGCACCGGGCTCCGGGTCGGATTCGAGGCGCCGCTCCCCGCCGATTTCCTCAAGGTGCTCGAAGCCCTGCGCTGAGCCTGCACGAACAGCGGAAGCCGGTGCCGGTGCGGGCTACTCCTGCGGGATGGGACCGTAGGCCTCCGCGTACTGCAGCGTCTCCGGACTGAACCTCCGGAGTTCCGCACCCGTCCAGAGTCCCATCGAATGGATCACCCCGACCTGGGCCAGCGCGGTGGAACGGCTGAGGTCGTCGAACCCACGGGACAATTCCCCGTTCTGCTCCTCGATGTATCCGAGCAGCTCGCGATACCGGATCCGGGCGGACTCCCCCGGTTGATCCAGCTCCCGGCGCAGCGACTCCAGGATCCGTTGGCAAAGCCGTTCTTCCGCCACAGCATGGAGTTCGCGGAAGATCCGCCAGTCGCGCTCTGAGATGCCGTTGTTCATCGGTTGCCACCTCAAGGACGCCAGAGTTTCGGACGGCGCTCAATGCCGACGATTCCCGGGAACCTCCCGCTTTGTCGTCCCGACGCCCGCCAACGGTTCCGACGGACTCGGCTCCATGTTGCCACCATGGCCCCGCTGCCGTTTGCTTGCGCCCACCAGGTCACATCATGCCCGAGTCCCTCGCCCAACGCGTCCACCGGATCCTCGCCGCCACGCCGGTCCACGACATCCACACGCACCTCTACGACCCCGCGATGGGCAACCTGCTGCTGTGGGGCATCGATGAACAGCTGGTCTACCACTACCTGGTCAGCGAGTCGTTCCGCCAGATGGACATGCCCTTCGAGCGCTTCTGGGCGGCGAGCCGTTCGGAGCAGGCGGGGTTCGTCTGGGACGCCCTCTTCATGCGCCACTCGCCGGTGTCGGAGGCCTGCCGCGGCGTGTTGACCTCCTTGAACCTGCTCGGCATCGATCCGCGCAGGAACGACCTTGCCGCGATCCGCCAGCACTTCGCCCGATGGACTCCCGGCGAGTTCGTCGAACGCGTCCTCGGCACCGCCAACGTCGCCTCCATCTGCATGACGAACTCCCCGTTCGACGACGAGGAACGTCCCCACTGGGAGGCCGGGTTCGCCAGGGATCCGCGCTTCGTGGCCGCGCTCCGCATCGACCCGCTCCTGGTCGCCTGGCCCGACACCTGCCGCTGGCTGCGGGATCGCGGATACGAGGTCGAGGTCGGACTCGGCGAACGCACGATCTCCGAGGTCCGGAGGTTCCTCGCCGACTGGACCCGCCGGATCGACAGCCGCTACTGCATGGTCTCCCTGCCGCCGTCGTTCGTCTGGCCCGCCGACTCCGACCTCTCGAGGCTGATCTCCGAGGTCGTCCTGCCCCACTGCCGAGAACACGGACAGGCCTTCGCGATGATGATGGGCGTGAAGCGGGCCGTGAACCCGGCGTTGCGCATGGCCGGCGACGGCGTCGGCCTGGCCGACCTCTCCTCCCTGCAACGGCTCTGCGCGGAACATCCCGGGAACCGTTTCCTGGTCACCTGCCTCGCCCGCGAGAACCAGCACGAACTCGTCGTCCTCGCCCGCAAGTTCCGGAACCTCCATCCGTTCGGCTGCTGGTGGTTCACCAACACCCCGCAGCTCATCTCGGAGATCACCACGATGCGCCTCGAGCTGCTCGGGACCTCGTTCACCCCACAGCATTCGGACGCCCGCGTTCTCGACCAGCTGCTCTACAAGTGGAGCCACTCGCGCTCGATCATCGCCGACAGCCTCGCCCGGAAGTACGAGCTGGCCGCGGCCGCGGGATGGGACGTGACGGACGACGAGATCCGGCGCGACTCGGCCGAACTGCTCGGCGGCGGCTTCGCGCGGTTCCTCGGACGCTGAACCTCCGCTCGCGTGGTCGGCGAATCACGCTACGATCCGGCCGTGCGCCGCTCCCCGATCCTCGCCCTCGCGACCGCGGTCCTCGCCGGACACCTGGCTGCACAGTCGCCGCGGGACCGCACGAACCGCACGCCGCCTCCGGTGTCGCGCAAGGAGGCGGCGAAACCCGGCGCAGGTTCCCTCGGCGCCCAGGATCTCGCCGCCCGGGCCCGCGGCTCCGTCCTGCGCATCCGCACCCGCGGCCGGGACGGTCCCGACGAAGGCGTCGGCACAGGATTCGTCGTCGGCACCAATGGCCTCGTGGCAACCTGTCTCCACGTGATCGGTGAGGGCCGCCCGCTGGAGGTCCGGTTCCCGGACGGCTCCAAGGCCGCCGTCCTCGCCGTGCACGCCTGGGACCGCGGACACGACCTCGCGATCCTCCGCATCGACCGCACCGGCCTGCCCGCCCTGCCCCTCGGCGACGCCGACCCACTTCCGCAGGGCGCCCCGCTCGTGGCCTTGGGCAATCCGCTCGGCCTCGAATACAGCGTGGTGGAAGGGGTGCTTTCCGGCCGACGCGAACTCGAGGGACAATCCCTTTTGCAGCTCGCCATCCCCATCGAACCCGGCAACAGCGGCGGTCCCGTGCTCGACCGCTCCGGCAAGGTCCAGGGCATCCTCAACGCCAAGTCCCTGCTCACCCGCAACCTCGGCTTCGCCATCCCGGTCAACCGCCTCCTCCCGCTGCTGGAGAATCCCAGCCCGATCCCGTTCGACCGCTGGCTCCGTCTCGGCGAACCCGACCCGGAACGCTGGACGCCGCACCTCGGCGCGTCTTGGCGCCAACGGAGCGGCCGCATCGTCGTCGAGGGCGCCGGTTCCGGATTCGGCGGACGCACCTACCTGCTCGCCAAGACCCCGGCCCCGGGACCCGATTTCCACCTCCGGGCCACCGTCCGTCTCCAGGACGATTCCGGCGCCGCTGGACTGGTCTTCGGCGACGATGGCGCCGGCCGCCACTTCGGGTTCTATCCCACCGGAGGCAACCTCCGCCTCACCGCCTTCGACGGACCCGACGTCAGCTCGTGGCGCATCCTCGGCACGGTCCCCTCCTCCGCCTACCGCCCCGGTGAATGGAACCGCCTCGAGGTTCGGTCGGAAAACGGCCGTCTCCGGTGTCGCGTCAATGGCGAGACCGTCTTCGATCTCGAAGAGAAGATCCCGGCCGGGAAGGCCGTGGGACTCGCCGCCTTCCGCGGGACCGGCGCGGAGTTCCGCGAGTTCGTCGTCGAGCCACCCCCGGCGGCCGGTTCCGACAGCTTGTCCCCCGAGGTGGTCTCCGCCTTCACCGCCGGCCGGGAACCGGTCGACGCGTTGCGCACGAACCTCCCGGCCGCCGAGGCGTTCCTGGGCGACCGCGCCCGACGGCTCGAGGACGAGGCGCTCCGCCTTCGCGGACTGGCTCAGCGCCTCCGCCGCGAGGCCGCCCGCGACGCCCTGGTCCAGGAACTGGCCAAGCCCGACGGTTCGGCCCGTCTCGCCCGCGCGGTCCTCCTCCTCGCCGCCCACGACCAACCCGGCCTCGACGTCGAAGCCTGCCTCCGCGAACTCGACACCCTTGCCGACCGGCTCCGGCCGCGCGTCGCCGCAATCCAGGAACCCGCGGAGCGTGTCGCCGAGCTCCGACGCTTCCTGTTCGAGGAGGAAGGCTTCCACGGTTCCCGCTCCGACTACCGGAACAACGCCAACAGCCACCTCAACCGGGTGCTCGACGACCGCGAGGGAATCCCCATCACGCTCGCCATCGTGTTCCTCGAGGTCGGAAGGGCCGCAGGCATCGGCGACCTCCAGGGACTTCCCCTGCCCGGACACTTCCTCGTGAAGCACGCTCCCGCCGGCGCCGACGCCCGTCTCTACGATCCCTATCACGGCGGAGTCCCGATCCTCTTCTCCGCCGCCGACGAACTGGGCTCCGAAAGCGCCGGCGTGCCGGTCCGCAGTGAACTCATGGAGCCGGCGACGCGACGCGGGATCGTCGTCCGCATGGTGAACAACCTGCGCGCCTTCAACCTGGAATCCGACGGCATCGGCGCCGCATTGCCCTACTACGACCTGCTCGTCGCCCTCGCCAACACCCCGGCTTCCGAAGCCACCGAACGTCTCGATCGCGCACGCCTGCTGGCCCGCTCCGGCAACCGCACCGCCGCGGCCGACGACCTGCGCAAGGTGCTGGCCCTCGAAGCCCCGGGCATCGACCTCGACCGCGTCGCCACAGCGCTGCGGGCCCTCGAGTCCGAACCCTGACCGGACTCCCCATGAACCCCGCCCTCGGAACGCTCATGATCCTCCTCCTCGCCCGTGCACTTGTCGGGGTCCTTCGCGCCGACAGCGAGGCGCCGGATTCCCTCCAGCATTGGAAGGAGGTCGTACGCGCGAAGTTCCCGAAGGTCCCACAGCTGCCCACCGCCGAGTTGGCCCTCCGCCTCGCCGACACCAATTCCCCGGCTCCCCTGCTGCTGGACGTCCGCAAGGAAGAGGAATTCCGGGTGTCCCACATCCCCGGGGCCGTGCGCGTCGATCCCGATGCCAAGGCGACCACGCTGGCCCCGCTCCTGAACCGGCCGGATCGCCCCGTCGTCGTCTACTGCTCCGTGGGATGGCGCTCCTCCGCCTTGGCGGAACGCCTCCTCGAAGCCGGCCACACCAACGTCGCGAACCTCGAAGGCTCCATCTTCGGCTGGGCCAACGAGGATCGCCCCTTGGTGTGCGACACCGGGGCAGCGCTGAAGGTGCATCCCTACAACCGGACCTTTGGAAAGCTTCTCAAGCCGGGACGCAGGGCGGACCAATGAACCTCCTTGCCGAGCCGGAAATCCTCCAGAAGGCGCGCGGAGCCCTCAGCCTCGGCTGGATGGTGGTCCTCCTCGCCTGGGAATCGGCCGGCCCCTACCTGCCTCTGTTCCGATCGCTTGGCGACCGCGGACTCCACGGGCTCCGCAACCTCACCATCGGCTGGATCAACGGCCTGGCGATCGCACTGCCCTTTGCATTTCTGTGGAAGTGGGTGGCCGACTTCGCGGCCGGGCACGGATTCGGCCTCCTGAACCTCCTGCCCCTTCCGCGTTGGGTCCACCTCATCGCCGCCATCCTGCTCTTCGATCTCTGGACCTACTTCTGGCACCGGGCCGGACACGAATTCGCCCCGTTGTGGAAATTCCATCGGATGCACCATTCGGATCCGCAGATGGACGTCACCACCGCCAACCGTTTCCACCTCGTGGAAATTCTCCTGTCGTCGGTGCTTCGAGTCGCGTTGATCCCGCTGCTGGGGATCCACTTCGTCGAGGTGGTGATCTACGAGACCCTGTTGCAGGTGGTGGTGCAGATGCAGCACGCCAACGTGATGCTTCCGGGTTTCGTCGATAGGTGGATGCGTGGGGTGCTGGTCACCCCGTTGATGCACAAGATCCACCACTCCCGCTGGCAACCGGAGACCGACTCCAACTTCTCCTCGTTTCTCAGCCTCTGGGATCGCCTGTTCCGGACCTTCCGACTGCGATCCGACCCGGAGAACATCCGACTGGGACTCGACGGCTTCGACGGCACCGACCGCCAGAACCTGCGAGGCCTGTGGCGAACCCCCTTCGAAGACCCAACCCACCCACCCCGTTCCTAGCCCTTAGGACGGGTATGACGTGTCCCCATGAAGTAGAGCACCGGGACGGCCATCCGGCTGATCAACAACGAGGCGATCTCCCCGGCCATCAGCGACAGCGCCAAGCCTTGGAAGATCGGGTCACCCAGGATCACAGCCGCTCCGACGATCACGGCCATCGCCGTCAACACCATCGGTCGGAACCGCACCGCTCCCGCGTCGATCACCGCCGCATCCAATGGCAGTCCCTCGGAGACGCGCTGCTCGATGAAGTCCACCAGGATGATCGAGTTGCGTACCACGATCCCGGCTCCCGCCATGAAGCCGATCATCGAGGTGGCCGAGAAGAACGCTCCCATGAGGCCGTGCGCAGGAAGGATCCCGACCAGTGAGAACGGAATGGCCACCATCACGATCATCGGGGTGAGGAACGACCGGAACCACCCGACCATCAGCACGTAGATGAGCACCAGCACGGCCCCGAACGCGATGCCAAGGTCGCGGAAGACCTCCAAGGTGATGTGCCATTCGCCATCCCACTTCAGGGCCGAGTGCAGATCGGAACGCGGCATGGAGGCGTTCAGCAGCTCCACGCCCCCGGGAAGATCCCGCGTGCGCTCCCGGAGCAGGCGGTTCATCTCGGTGATGGCGTAGAACGGGCTCTCCACCACGCCGGCCACGTCGCCGATCACGTAGGTCACCGGCATCAGATTCTTGCGGTGACGGCTCTTGTCCACATGGGTCGTCTCCAGGCGGACCAACTCCCGCAGGGCAACCAGACCGCCGACACCATCCTGGACCGTCGGCTCGGGAAGGGCGTTGGCGTCGCCGCTGCGAACCCGCAGCGAAAGGAGCGACTCGGGATGGGTCCGAGCGGAACGCGGGAGCTGCAGGACCAGGTTCACGTCCTCCTTCTCGCCCGGAAGATGCAGCAGGTCGACCGACTCGCCGGCCACGGCGATGCGCAGGGTCTGGGCGATGGTCTCAGGACTGATCCCATGGAGCGCCGCCTTCTCACGGTCGACCACGAATCGGACCTTCGGCTGGTCGGCCTCGACATACCAGTCGATGTCCACCACGCCGGCGGTATCACGGAAGACGCCGCGGACGATCTCCGAAAGCCTTGCCCGATCCTGCTCCGTGGGACCGTAGATCTCCGCGACAAGTGTCTGCAGGACCGGCGGCCCCGGAGGAACCTCGGCGACCGCGACACGGGCCCCGAACCGTGCAGCCACCGCGGCCACGGCGGGCCGAACCCTCTTGGCGATGTCATGGCTGCGGGCCGAGCGCTCCTGTTTCGGCGCGAGGTTTACCTGGATGTCCGCCACCGAAGGTCCACGGCGCAGGAAGTAGTGCCGGACGAGGCCGTTGAAGTTGTGTGGCGCGGCCAGTCCCACGTAGATCTGGTAATCGCGCACCTCAGGCTCCCCGCGGATCGCCCGTGCGATCTCCCGGGCCGCCTCGGCGGTGGTCTCCAACGAACTTCCCTCCGGCATGTTCAACACCACCTGGAACTCCGATTTGTTGTCGAAGGGCAGCATCTTCACCTTCACCCAGCCGAAGTAGACGGTCGACATCGCTGCCAGCAACAGTGCCGTGATGCCGCCCAGGAAGGCCCAGCGCCAGACCGGACGGTGCAGCAGCGGGTCCATGACCCGTCGATAGAGGCGGGTCAACAGGTCCTCGCCCCCGGCCCCGCCTCCGCCGACATGAAGCTTTGCGAGACGTTCCTCGCCCTTCCGCCAGCGGAGGATCCGGATGGAAGCCCACGGCGTGACGGCGAAGGCGATCAGCAGGGACCAGAACATCGCCGCGCTGGCGCCCACCGGGATCGGCCGCATGTAGGGGCCCATCAACCCGCCCACGAACGCCATCGGCAACACCGCGGCGATCACGGCCACCGTGGCGAGGATCGTCGGGTTTCCCACCTCGGCCACGGCCTCCACCGCGACCGCGGAAAGCGACCGTCCCCGGTTGCCCGGCAGATGGACGTGTCGGACGATGTTCTCCACCACCACGATCGCGTCGTCGACGAGGATGCCGATGCTGAAGATCAGGGCGAAGAGAGTGATCCGGTTCAGGGTGAAGCCATAGAGGTGGAAGACCAGCAGGGTCAGCGCGAGCGTCGCGGGGATGGCCACGGCCACGATGCCCGACTCGCGCCAACCCAGGGTGAGCCAGATCAGCACGGAGACGCTGACCACCGCGATCCCCATGTGCAGCAGCAGTTCGTCCGACTTCTCGGCCGCGGTTTCACCATAGTTGCGGGTGATGGAGACCGTGACGTCCGCGGGGATGACGTGGCCCTTGAGCGCCTCGACCTGTTCGAGGACCGCGTGCGCCACGGAGATCGCGTTGGAACCGGCCCGCTTGGCGATGGTGAGCGTGACCGCGGGCTGTTCGGACTGCGGCCCGGTTCCCCCGAGCCCATGGAACACATGGGCAGTCCGCTCGGATGGACCGTCCTCCACCGTGGCGACATCCCTCAGATGGACCGGTCCTCCGGGACCATTGGCGAGGACCACCGCGCCGACCTGTGCCGGGGTGTGCAGGAAACCGCCGGTCTCGACGACGATGCTCCGGTTGTCCGAGGTGAGTTCGCCGCCGCGGAACTGGCGGTTCGACTGCCGCAACACCGGAAGCAGTCCGGCAGGGGTCAATCCCCGCGAGGCGAGGCGGACCGGGTCCAGCAGGATCCGCAGTTCCCGACGAACACCGCCGAGCATCGCCGTCTCGGAGACGCTGGGAACCCGCTTCACCGAATCGTCGACCTGCGCAACAAGTCGCCGTAGCGAGACCTCGTCCACGATCGCGCTGTGGAAGGTGAGCGCGAGGATCGGGACGTCGTCGATAGAACGGAGCTTCAGGACGGGGAACGCCACGCCGTGGGGCATCCGGTCGACGTTGGAACGGAGCTTCTCGGCGACCTTCGCGAGACTCGTGTCGGGATCGGAACCGACCGCGAACCGGACGATGGTCATCCCCTCCCCTTCGCGGGATTGGGAGTAGAGATACTCCACGCCGGGCAACTCCCAGAGCAGCTTCTCCATGGGCCGGGTGGCGCGGTCTTCCATCTCCTCCGCGGAAGTCCCGGGCATCGAGACCATCACGTCGATCATGGGGACCCGGATCTGCGGCTCCTCCTCGCGCGGCAGCATCAGGACGGAGAAGACGCCGAGCAGCACGGAGGCGAGGACGATCAGCGGCGTGAGCTTGGAGTCGATGAGCGCGGCGGCGATGCGGCCGGCCATTCCGGCATGGGTGCCGGAGGGCGAAACGGAATCCTTCATCGGGCGCCCTCCACGGACTGGCCATCCGCCCACTGGCCGTCGGCGACGGCGGCCACGCGCTCACCGGGCCGGATGCCGGCGACCAATTCGACCCGCCCGCCGGCGACCCTGCCGGTGCGGACCAGGCGAAGTCGCACGACGCCATCGGCGACGACCTGGACGAACTCCAGTTGTCCACGCCGCAGCACCGCCGTCGTCGGCACGTGGAGGACGGATTCGCCGCCGGTGGGTACGAAGACCCTGCCGAACTGGCCCGACCGGAGACCTAAGCCGGCAGGCAGGTCGAACTTCACCCGGAAGGATCGGCTCACGGGATCGCTCACCGGCGAAACCTCGACCACGGTCGCGCGGATCGGATCGACTCGGTCGCCGACCCGGACCGGAAAGGCGGCACCGGGCCGGATGCGCGGCAGCATGGCCTCCGAGAGGTCCGTCTCGAATCGCAGGCGCGCCGGGTCCTCCATCTCGAAAAGCCCGCGTCCCGGGGTGGCGAGGTCGCCGACGTCGGCCAGCTTGCGGGTCACAACGCCGTCGAACGGAGCGGCGATCCGGGTCTGGTCGAGCAGTGTCGCCGCCTCCGCGGCCACCGCGACCGCGACCGCCTGTCGGGCTTGCACCGCATCCAGTTCCGAAGCGGTGGCTGCGCCGTCGCGAACGAGCCGGGTGATCCGCTCCAGGTCCTTCACCGACTGCTCCCGGACCGCGGTCGCCGAATCCAGCCTCGCTCGGATCTCCCGGGCGTCGAGCACGGCGAGGGTCTCCCCCTTCCGCACAGCCTGACCGACCACCACCCGAAGTTCTTCGATGCGACCCGGAACCTTGGCTTCGACCGTGGCCTTGAGGACCGGACGGACGGTTCCGACCACCTCTTCCTCCTGGACGAAACCCTCGCCCGCCACCGCCACCGCCACCGGCTTCGCGGGCGGCGGCAGCACGGCACCCGGGGAAGTCTGCGGTTCACCGGAGCAGCCCGCGGCCAACAGCACTGCGGCCAAGGCGGCACAGTGGCGATGGCGTGGAAACCTATTGGGAGCGGAGGTCGTTCTCATGATGGCGAGGACTTCGGTTGACAGTTCGATGGAGGGGCCACGGGGAGGTCAGCGACAGCCGCCACCGCTGCAGCCGCCACCGGTCCCGCAACCCGGACCGCAGCCACCTTCCGTGAATCCCATCCGGCGGAACACCGCAGTCGCGGGACAGAACCCGGTGAACGCCGACTGGATCAGGTTCACCCCCACGAACGCGCTGAGGAGGATCCACATCGGATCTACCAGCCGCGACAACATCACCCCGACGAGAACCATCGTCCCCGCCAGCACACGGATCCCGTTTTCAATTTTCATGTTTTTATGAGTATATGCTCATCTCTAGACATGCAAGCAAATGGATGCTTACCTCCGTGCCGATGGCCAAGACCCCGAAGACCAAGGCGGCCAAGCCGGAGCCGTCCGAATTGACCGACGACGCGTTGGAGATGATTGCCCAGCGTTTCCGCGTGTTGGGTGAGGCCAACCGGCTGCGCCTGATCCGCTGCCTCGAGGACGGCGAGCTCTCGGTGAGCGACCTGGTGGCGCGCACCTCGCTCACCCAGGCCAACGTCTCACGCCACCTCCAGACCCTGACCCACGCCGGGATCCTGGGCCGCCGTCGCGACGGCGTGAACGTGCTGTACCGCATCGCGGATCCCGGGATCTTCGAGCTGTGCGGGCACGTCTGCGGCTCGCTCCAGGCGGACATGGCGCGCAAGGCGGGCGCCTTCGCCGCGCCCGCCCGATAGGCGATCGCCGGGGTCCCGACCCCATCGTCATCCGCGACTCGCGTCATGGAAGGGACCGGAACAAGGTCGGCCATGCACCACCGTCCGATGCGAAGCTGGTTCCAGGCCGTCCCGGCTGCCCTGCTGCTTCTCCTGCCATCCGCCTCGGCAGAGGACGCGTCCGCAAAACCCCAGCCGGTTCCCGATTCCACGCTGCAGCAGGGACCCGGTCTCGCGGCGCGGTATCCGATGGACTCCGGGATCCGGGACGATCCCCGGGTGATCTTCGCGGACGACTTCGAGAGCGGGAAGCTGGGGGCCGGGTGGGACGAGGTGGGCAACAAGGACGGGGCTGTGCTTTCGCTGCTGGATCCGGGCACGGGCAGCGGACTTGGCCGGCGATGCCTGCGGGTCGAGGCGCATCTGGGACGGGATACCGGCGGGGGGCTGACCCGCTGGTTCGAGTCGGCAGACACCGTCTTCGTGCGCTTCCACGTGCGGTTCGCCGAGGACTGCGACTACGTGCACCACTTCGTGACCCTGCGCGCGAACCGCGGACTGCGCGGCGGCGACCGTTGGAGCGGATTCGGCGGCGCCGGGCTCAAGCCCGAGGGCGGAGAACGCTTCTCGACCGCGCTGGAACCGTGGGGCGACTGGGGCCGCAACCCGCCGCCCGGCCGCTGGAACTTCTACAGCTACTGGCACGGGATGGCGCCCTCGCCGGACGGCAAGCACTGGGGGAACTCCTTTTCCGAACCGACGTCACCGACGATCACCCGGGGCCGATGGATCTCCGCCGAGTTCATGCTCCGACACAATACGCCGGGCAAGGCCGACGGAGAGCAGGCGTTCTGGATCGACGGGAAACGGATCGGCCACTGGAGCGGTTTCTCCTGGCGGAAGTCCGAGACGCTCAAGGCCAACGCGCTCACGCTGGAAAGCTACTTCACCGACCGCTGGACGAAGAACCCCACGAACGTGGTGTGCTTCGACAACGTCGTCATCGCCCGTGCCGACATCGGACCGTCCGTCGAGAGGACGCCTACGGAATCGCCCTAGGCCTTTCCGAGGAGAGTCCCACCCAAACCGGGAAGACACGGATCCCCAGGTGGGGAGTTGGTCCTGGGATGCGAGGCCACGAGGGCTGGCGGACGAAGCTCCCCGCTCCGGAACAATCTGCCTCGTCCGCTTTGGGACCTGTCCAAGAAACAGGGGGCGCGGTGCTTGTCCCGAACGCCCCCTTTCCATTCACCGGCGGGTCTAACGTCGTCGGCTACTCGCCGTCCTTGTGTTCATGTCCGGCACCGACGGCGGGAGCCACCGGGTTCTTCTTGAGATAGGCGTCCACGTCCTTGGTGACCACGAGGCGGCCCCACATCACGGACCAGTGGCCCGGGAAGGTGCAGACGTACTCGTAGTCACCCTCGGCTTCCGGCGCGGTGAGCTTGAGCCGCGCGCTCTGGCCCGCCTCGACCAGCTTGGTCGCCCCGAGGATCGCCGGATTGGCCGGAACGAACGCCCTGCCCTGCCCGTCGAGCTGCGTGGGCTGCATCATGTCGGCGATGACGCCGACCAGCTCCCGGGAGTTCGGCTTCATCACGACGAGGTTGTGCGGCATGAAGTCGTCGTTCTCGAGGATGACCTCGAACGGCTTGCCCGCCTCGACGACCAGGCGTGGGGTGTCGTAGCGCATCTGCTCGCGGACCGTGCGCAACACGAAGACGTCGACCCGCAGGGCCTTGAGCTGAGCCCTCAACGCGTCGGCATCCGAAGAAGGAAGCAGACCGGCGAGGTCGCCGGCGGTCTGGAGTGCCTCGATGAACGGTTGCGCGGTGCGGGCGTCGGCCGGGGTCTTGCCGGCCCAGGCCACCAGCGCCTTCGCCGCCTCGGAGGCCGGAGCCGGCTTCCAGGAACCGCGCGGAAGCTGCCGGATACCCTGGGCCGCCGCGGTGACGCTCTCACCCCGGGCGATCAGGCCCGAGAAGGCCGCGAACAGCTCCTCCTGGTGCGTGTTCATGCTGACCAGTCCGCGGATGGCCGCGCGACGCAGACCCTCGGCCGGGTCGAGCGAAACGGGGATCCGGACACTGCGTTCCGGCGCCGGAATGCCCTTCTGGACGAAGACCTCCTGACGCGCACCGTCCAGGAGGGTCAAGGTGAAGCCGTCCAGACGACGACCGAGGTTGTCCTCGGTGCGGTTCCACACGGCGACGCCCTCCACCGGCTGCTCGGAGCCGAGGTCCACTTCCCACCAGGGCTGGTTCTCGTTCTCCGCGGAATGGGTCTGGGAGTTCATCCCGAAGATGCCATGGGTCTTGCCGTCGATGGCCCGCGACGCATCGGCGCCGTTGGCGGTGGTCGACTGCCGGGCCCGGCCGCGGGAGGCGACGTTGGCGCCGTCGGCGAAGACTTCCACTTCGGCGAGCGTCAGGGTGCCGCGACGCGGCAGGGAGATGCGGACATATCGGGCGCCACCCTTGGCCGCGACCGCGTTCCGGGTGCCGTCACCGAGCAGGGCGGAAACGGGACCGTAGGCCTTCGCCCGGATGTCGGCGTCGTTGAGCAGCGGGATGCCGTTGACCAGCGCGGGGAGCGACTTCGCCTCCGTCGCCTCCTTCCAAACGCCGTCGAATCCACCGTCCGCGGCCACAAGGGCGGCCCATGCCGCGGGCTTCACGGCAGGGCTGGCCTCGGCGCCGGCCAAGGTGAGCAGCTCGGCGCGGGCCGACTTCAGTTCCGGTGCCGGCTGGATGGGCAGCAGGCGGGCCAAGCTCGCGGTGGCGTCATCCGTGCGGCCGGCGGGATTGCGCAGCATCTCCAGGATGAGCGCGGTCTTCGCCGACTTGCGGAAGGTCGCCAACTCGGCCAAGGCCGTTGCACGGTCCGCGTCGGTGAGTCCGGGACGGGTCACGAGGTCGGCCACGACCGGTTCGATGCGCGGCAGCTTCATCACCTCGGCGGTGCCGAGGGACTTCAGCAGGTAGCCGAGACCGGCCGGGTTGTCCTTCGCCACCGGACGTCCCTCGGCGATGGACCGCCTCCAGGCCGGCTCCAGCTGGCGGAGCGTCTCCTTGAGGGTGTACTCGAGGTAGTAGTCCAGCGGCTTGCGCAGCGCGGCGAGGGCGACCTCGGCGGCGGCGGGCTCACGGTAGAAGCTGGCCGCACGGACCGCCTCCAACCGGACGCGCGGATGCTCGTCGACGGCTAGTTCAGAGAACCGTTCCAGGGCGTCGGGCACGCGGTCGCGCCAGTAGCACAGCACGCGACCCGCGGCGGCCCGGGCCCGGGGCTCGGGCGACTTCAACATCCGCGAAAGCAGTCCGGCATCCACCACGTTCATCCACTGGTGGACCCAGAGGGCCTCCATCATGTGGTGCTCGTAGGCCGGGTCCTTGGCGTCCAGTCCGGCGGTCCACTTCTTCACAGCGGCGACGACCGCCTCGGCAGGACGTCCACCGAGTTCGATCTTGGCCAGTTCGCGGGTCTGGTTCTCCGGCTCCTTCAGAAGGTCGAGCAGCGCCGGGACGGGCTGCCCGTGGATCTTGGCCGGCTTCATCAGCGGACGGCCCTCGTAGGTGATCCGGTAGATGCGTCCGTGCTCATGGCCGCGGTTCGGATCACGCAGATGGTGCTGCATGTGGCCGATGATCGACTGGTGCCAATCCGCGAAGTAGAGGGCGCCGTCGGGTCCGGTGCTGATGCAGATGGGACGGAAGTTGGGGTCGGAGGAGGAGATGAGATTCTCCAGCGTCTCGCCCTTCAGGCCCGAGCCCTCCTCGGAGACCTTGACCCGGTAGATGCCCTGGAAGGAGATGACGTTGAGGTTGAGGAAATTGCCCTGGAACTCCTCGGGGAAGTGGCGGCTGGTGAGGATGCCGGTTCCGGGACACGGACGGGACGGGCGGTTCCAGAACTCGCGCATTCCGGGGTGCTTGGCCGGATGGTCGAGGCGGCCGCTGATGGCCGCGCCGAAGAAGGTGTTGTTGCCGGTGGCGTCGGTGACGAGGTCGTTGCCCCAGTGGTCGAACACGCGGCCGTGGGGATTGGCGAATCCGTACGGGATATAGGTCTCGAACCGGTGGGTGCGGGGCTCGTAACGGTAGATGGCCGCATCGTTGTTGCGGACCGGTCCGAAGCCCGTCTCCACCTGGGAACGGTGAAAGACGCCGTCGCTGAGGTAGATCGCGCCGCCCGGGTCGAGGCAGATCGCGTTCGCGGTGTGGTGGGAGTCGGCGGAATCGAGGCCCATCAGGACCCGCTCACGCGAATCCGCCCGGCCGTCTCCGTCGGTGTCCCGCAGGAACCACAGGTCCGGCGCCTGCACGACGAGGACGCCGTCCTGGTAGAACTGGAAGCCGGTCGGGCAGTTCAGGTCGTCGGCGAAGGTGGTGACCTTGTCGGCCTTGCCGTCGAGGTCGGTGTCCTCGAACACGAGCAGGCGGTCCCCTTCCTTGCTGGTGGGCGTCCGCTCCGGGTAGTTCGGCCAGGTCGCGATCCAGAGACGACCGCGGGTGTCCCAAGCCATCTGCAGCGGGTTCTTCAGTTCCGGGAAGCGCTTCTCGTCGGCGAAGAGGTTCACCTTCATCCCGCTGTGCACGGTCATCTTCGAGATGGCCTGCTCGCCGTCGATGTACACCGGGCTGCCGTCGGGGTTCGGGCCGGGCTTGTTGGAGACGATCCGGGTGACCGGCGGCAGGTTGGAGTCGTCGACCACCAGGTCGGTGTCCCGGGCCACGGCCCAGACGCGCTGGTCGCGGTTGGCGGTGAGGACGTCGCGCTGCGACATCTCCTCCTGCATGACCTTGTAGTTGGAGATGTAGGGTTCGGCCGCGCTGCGGTCGCTCACGAAGCCGCCCTTTCCGGGCTGGTAGGCCAACGCCGAACGGCCGCCGTACACGTTGTAGCCGTCCACCGTCCGGTAGCGCTGATGCCACTGCCAGTTCTTCTCGTTCACCGCCGCGCGGAGCTTCTCCATGTCGCCGGACGGCGGCTTCTCGCCGATCAGGCCTTCGAAGAGGACCGGCGCCAGGGCCCGATCACCGTCATCGGAGGTGAGGAAGCCGTCGATGGTCAGGGAGCGGCCCGCCTTCTTCAGGGAGGCGGAGAGTTCCAGCGAGGGGTTGAAGGCGTCGACGAACGGCACCCCGTTCTCCTTCGCGACCTGCTCGATGGCGGCTGTGTACGCGCGCAGCGCCGGGTTGTTCCCGGAAAGGTCGGGAAAGTCCGGGTTCGGATGGCGCTCGTTGGCGATGGGGGAGAACAGGACGACGCGGGCCGCGCCACGTCCGGAGTAATCCGTCGCCCGCACATGCTTGACCCAGTCGTCGAGATCCTTGCGGAACTTCGGGAGCCCCTCCGCGCCCTGGAACGACTCGTTGTATCCGAAAAAGGCGAAGACGACGTCGGCCTTCACCCGCCGCAACCAGTCGTCCGGCGAACCGAAGTTCTCGGAGCGGTGCCGGTTGGCCACCTCGTCGCCCGCCGCGGCGAGGTTGCGGACCACGAGCCGGTGGTCTGGAAAACGGTCCTGCAGGAGCGTCTCGAAATGTCCCGAATGCTGCATCCGGTCGGCCATGGCGCCACCCACGATGGCGATGTGGTCGCCGGGGTTCGGCCGGAACCCGGCACCGGAGGCGATCAGGCCGGAGAGCGGGATGAGAAGCAGGAAGGCACGGATTGGATTCATGTGAAAAAGTCCCCCTGTGGACTCCGGCCACCCGGAGTTATTCAGGAAGTGGATGCCCAAGATTGGACGCGACCCCGGGTGGACAGCCATGGAAATCCACGGGAAGGCCGGCAGCCTCCGAATCGTCGAGGCCGACGCTGCCGCCACGGCGACGGGACTAGGCCTGCGTGGTCGGGGCGTCCGGCGGGATGTTCCCGGCGTCGGGGACGACGAGGACGATCCGGGTCCCGAAGGTCGCAGCCGTCCGGATGTCCACCGATCCACCCAACAGGCGGGCGCGTTCCCGGATGTTCGACAGGCCGTTGCCACCGCCGATGGCGCGGTCGTGCTCGATCTGCTCCAGGTCGAAGCCGCAGCCGTCGTCGACGATCTCCACCAGGACGCGTCCCGGTTCCCGGCTGACCAGGACCTCGCAGGTGGCGGCGTGGGAGTGCTTCACCACGTTGTTGACGCATTCCTGGACGATCCGGAAGAGGTGGATCCCCAGTTCCCGCGGGATGTGTTCGCCGACCCCGGAGAGGCTCCAGCGGATCTGGATGGCGCTGGAGGAGGCGATCCGTTGGAGGCTGGCGGACAGGGCCCGCTCGAGGCCGAGTTCATCCAACTGGAAGGGACGGAGGTTCTGTGAGATCTCGCGGACCTCGCGCACGGAACCGGAGGCGACGTCGGCCGCCTCGCGGAGCTGCTCGGCGACCCGTTCCGGATTGCCGAGGTGCTGTTGTGCGAGGGCGAGGCGGTTCCGGATGACCAGCAGGTTCTGGCCGAGGCTGTCGTGGAGTTCCCGGGCAATCCGCTGCCGCTCGGCCTCCTGGGAGTCGATGAGGCGCTGGGAGAAGGCCTTCCGGGCGAGGTTCTCGCGGGTGAATCCCCGGATGCGGGCGTTGTAGGCGGCGGCGGCCACTCCGAGCAGTGCCAAGAGCACCCCGCCGCGGAACCACCAGGTCTGGTGAAAGCGTGGCAGGATCCGGAACTCCACCCCGGGACTTGGAGGCCCCCAGACGCCATCCTCGTTGCAGGCCGCCACCTCGAAGCGGTAGTCGCCTGGCGGGAGCCCTTGGAACGAGGCGACGCGCCGGGAACCGGCCGGATTCCACTCCGACTCCAGCCCCGTCAGGCGGTAGCGGAACCGCAGCTGCTCCGTCCCCATGAAGCGCGGGGCGGTGTACCGGAGTTCCACGGACTGGCTTCCCGTGGGGATCCCGATCGGAGGCACACCGGGGCTGACGACACGGTCGGCGTCGCCGCTCAGGAAGACGGTCTGCCGGCGTGAGCCGCCGTACTCGAGCACCTCGATCCGTGCACGCGGCGGTGAAGGTGTCGGCGGAAGCCGATCCGGATCGACCACCGCCACCCCGCCGAAGGTGGCGAACCAGACCTGCCCCCCACGGCTGCGGACCACGGAAGGCTGGATGCCTGCGGAGCATTCGCTGGTCTCCATTCCATCCTCGCGGCCGAACCGCCGCGGCACTCCCGTCACTTCGACCCCGTCGGCCCAGCCATTCAGGATCGAACGTTCCACCCGATAGACGCCGTCGCTGGATCCGATCCAGAGATGGCCGTGGCGGTCCTCGACGAAACCGGAGGGCCACTTGGGCAGTCCAGCATCACCGGGATGGAGGCGCTTGGCTTGGCCGTCCCGGATCCGCACCAGGCCGCCGGCGGCGACCGCCACCCAGACCGTCTGGTCCGAGTCGACAAGCAGGGCCGACACCGTGAGCCGTTCGGGCAGCCCAGGCAGGGGAAACCGCGACCAGTCACCGGACTCCCGGACCAGGAGCCCGCCCCCGTCGAGCCCCAGCCATAGACGCCTCCGCGAATCCAAGGCCATCGCCCGAACCCCGGAGTCTTCCTGGGAAACCGGCAACGGCACACGCATCAGGCGGTTTCCGACGATTCGGGAAAGCCCGTCCTCCCGACCCACCCAGATTCCAAGGTCGGGCTCCTCGAAGAGCACGGCCACGTTGCGGCGTTCCTCCATCTCGAGAGGTTCCGCGCGGAGCCCCCGATCCGGATCGATCCGGTGGATCATTCCGCTGTACGTGCCGGCCCAGATCGTGCCCGACGAGTCGCAGAAGACGCTTCGGCACAAGGCCTGTTCCAAGATCAGCCGAGACTTAGAGCCGTCGGTCGGATCCATCACCGAGACGCCCTCCTGACCGGCGAACCAGATGCGGCCCACCGTATCCTCGGCCACCGAGCGGGTGATGCTGGACGCGGCGGCGGAACCGGTCCTCGCGGTCCTGAACGCACGGCGCCGCAGCCGATGGAGCCCGCTGCCTTCCATGCCCATCCAGATGTTGCCCTCGGAATCCTCGAACAGGGACCGCACCGGCTCCGATGGGGCGCCCCGGTCGAGGGCGAAGCGTTGGATCCCGCCGTCGGACGAATACCGCCACAACCCCTGCACCCAGCTCCCGATCCAGACATTGCCGTCCCGATCCTCCAATCCCGCGGAACTGTCGCCGATCGGTTCGGGGAACGGGATCTCGGCGAGGAAACGGCCGTCCTTGATCCGATGGATGCCCCAGTCGGACACCAGCCAGACGCCACCGTCGCGAGACCCCACCGCCTGGACCATCTTGCGGACCTTGCCGCTGGGTCCCGGGACCAAGTGGACCAAGTCCTGGAGCACCACCTGCACCCACTGCCCATCCAGGCGGATCCAAGGGATCCCACCTTCCTGGATGTGGAGGCTGGTGAGATCGCCCACCCGCTTGCCATCACCCCAGATCGGGCGGGTCTCCTCGTAGCGTCCGCCTTCCGATTCCACGTACCAGATCCCGGTGGAAGGGTTCTCGAAGTACCGCCGTCCATCCGGCGACTCGCCACGGATGCTCGGGAACTGCTTGGGCAGACCGTACTCGAGTCCCCGCGTCAGCACGCCATCCTGCACCCAGACCAACTGGCCTCCCTTGAACTCCACCGTGATGCGGCCCTTGGAGTCCTTGAAGAAGGTGTTCACCGAATCCTGGCCGTCGATGATCCGCGTGTTCGAGCGGTCGAAGACCGTGAACCGAACGCCGTCGAAGCGGACCAGCCCGCGGTAGGTCGAGAACCAGAGGTAGCCGTCGGGCGTCTGCGTGATCCGCGTGACCGAGTTCTGCGGCAGCCCTTCGTCCACCGAATAGCTGCGGACCGTGTACTCGTCACCCAGATCCAACGGAGCCAAGGCCCCGACGGCCCGGAGGCCACCGAATGCGAACCAGACCCAGGAGACCATCAACAAGACGGTTCGCACCGGATTCCAAACCGGCTGCAGCGCGCGGCCAGGACCCGAAGCAGGCACACACCGGCCTGACGGCGTTCCGTTGGATGGCGGCTGGGGGATCACGGGTTGATGAGGACGCCCATTCCTAGCCGAATCTTCCCCGGGGACTCCAGACTAACCACCGGACCCGACGAGGACGCCGGCCGCCGATTTCTGTGCCGCGCCGATCCGGTGCCCGCTAGCCTGAGGCCATGGCGCGCCCCGATGGATCCCTTCCCCTCTGGAGGAAGCTTCTCCGGCTACTCGGAATCCTGCTGACCCTGCTCGTCCTCGGGATGATCTCGCGGTTCCTCTGGATGACCCGCGACCGTCATCCGGGCTACCGGGCCGATCTGCACATCCCGGCTCCGGCCGATCCCAAGCCCCTGCGGGCCGGATTCGGACAACGCGACATCACGCCCGACGTCTCCGATCCGTCCAAGCCCGTCTGGCTCGCCGGCTTCAGCCAGGGAAGATCCGCGACCAACGTCCACGACCCGCTGATGGCGGTGGCGATCGCCCTCGACGACGGACACCACCGGCTGGCGGTCGTCTCCATCGACTCCATCGGCATCTTCCACGACGACGTGGTCCGGTTGCGCAAATCGCTGCCGGCGGAACTCCGTCTCGACCACGTCACGCTCTGTTCCACGCACAACCATTCCACACCGGACCTGATGGGGCTCTGGGGACCGGACATCCTCCACTCCGGCATCGATCCGGAGTACCGGAACCGTGTCCTGAGGGATGCCGCCGCGGCGATCGCGGACGCGGTGAAGTCGCTCCAGGAGGTCCGCATGGCGGCGCACGAGATCCGCACCGCGCCGGAGGGCCTCGTGACCGACACCCGGAAACCGGAGGTGTACGACGCGGACCTCCGGGTGCTGCACTTCACATCGGTCGACGACGGCAAAACGGTGGGCACGGTGGTCGGCTGGGGCAACCACCCCGAGACGCCGTGGGCGGGCAACCGCGACATCACCGCCGACTTCCCCGGCGTGATCCGGGAGTCCCTCGGTTCCGGGATCCGATATTCCGGAACCGTCCGCAAGGCGGGCCTGGGCGGCATCCACCTGTTCGTGAACGGCGCCGTGGGCGGACTGATGACCACCCACCCCTCGATCACCGTGCGCGACCTGTTCCTCGGCGAGGACTTCAAGACGCCTTCGCACGACAAGACCCGCGCGTTGGGGAACAGTCTCGCGGCGAAAATCCTCGACCGCATCGCGACCAATGCGGTGCCGACGGTTTCGACCGCGGCCTTGGGAATCGAAGCCCGCACGCTGGACCTGCCCCTGGCGAACAAAGGCTTTCTGGTCGCCGGCTTCCTCGGACTGCTCGACCGGGGTCATTCCGGCTTCATGAAGATGCGCTCCGAGGTCGGGCTCCTGCGGATCGGGGACGTCTCCGTGGCGCTGATCCCCGGGGAGATCTATCCGGAGATCGTGAACGGTGGGATCGTCCGCACCGACGGCGGGGATTTCGGGATCGAGCCGCTGGAGGTGCCACCGATCCGGGAGTTCCTGCCCGGCAAGGTGAAGTTCGTCTTCGGCCTCGCGAACGACGAGATTGGCTACATCATCCCGAAGTCCGAGTGGGACACCGTCGCGCCCTTCAACTACGGAGCCAAGGGAGCCCCCTACGGCGAGGTCAACTCGGTCGGGCCCGAGACCGCGCGCATCCTGCATTCGGCACTTCGCGAGCTGAGCGCGGCCGCCTCGGGCAAACCCTGAAACGGGCGTCCGGCCCCCCATGAAATTGCGGGCCGGAATTCTTCCGTATCGGCTGCGTCCAACAGCGGCTCAGGAATTGAGCAGGCGGATGACCTCGTCGTGGATGCCCGGCGTGGCGGCGATGGCGGAGGTCGCGCCGGCATGGTCGGCCGGCCTTCCCTGCCAGTCGGTGAGGCTGGCTCCGGCCCCCTTGAGCACCGGCACCAAGGGAAGCAGGTCCCAGGGATTCATGATCGGATCGACGACCACATCCACCCAGCCCGAGCACAGCATCAGATATCCGTAGCAGTCGCTGAATCCCCGGTAGAGCCGGACGGATTTCGCC
This sequence comes from Verrucomicrobiales bacterium, assembly GCA_027483345.1. Lineage (GTDB taxonomy): Bacteria > Verrucomicrobiota > Verrucomicrobiia > Limisphaerales > UBA9464 > SXXZ01. The sequence continues at coordinate 23,186 of JAIXUV010000368.1, forward strand.
AAGGCGTCGAACCCGGGTCCATTCTGGTACTTGGCCGGAAACAGCGGATCCGTGGTCAGCATGGTCGCCTCCGAAAGCCGAGGGCAGGCGCGGACTCGGACCGGTTGGCCGTTGAGCGTGGTGGTCTCGCCGTCGCCGATCATCCGTTGACGCAGGATCGGCTGGTCGATGCAACCCAAGACCGGCTTGCCCCGGTGCAAGAGCCCGATGAGCGTGCCGAAGAGGGGCACGTTGAGGATGAAGCTCTTGGTCCCGTCCACCGGATCCAGCACCCAGACGAACTCCGCGTCCCCCTTCTCGGTACCGAACTCCTCGCCGACGATCCCATGGTCGGGGAACCGGGCCTGGATCATCTCGCGCATCACCTTCTCGGCGCCGCGGTCGGCGAGGGTCACCGGCGAGGAGTCGCCCTTGAGTTCCAGTCCCATGTCCCGGGCGCCGTAGTAGGGCCGGATCACCTGGGCACTGGCTTCTGTGAGCTCGTGGACAAACGGAATGAAGGCGGAGGCGTTCACCGGACGAATCGGAACAGATTCCGACCCGCAGGCAAACACCGCAGCGTTGCGCGGATTCCGGCAGGAACCGCGGGCCGGGTTCGGTCAGCGGACGGCATCCGCCGCCTCACGCCCGAGCCGTTCCGCCTCGCGGACCGGGGCGCGCAGGCAGGCGAAGCGGGCCCGGCCGTCGGTGAACGCCGCGACCGAAAGCTCCAACTGGTGGCCGAGGACGCGGGCGTAGCCGGCCACGGGGCTCTGGCAACCGCCGCCGAGCGAACGGAGAAAGGTCCTTTCCGCCGTGACCGCCTGACGGGTGTTGAAGTGGTCGAGGACGGAGACCAATTCGAGGATCTCGGGATCGGCGCTGCGGATCTCCATGGCGACCGCCCCCTGCCCCACCGCGGGGATCATCTCGTTGGGCTCGAGGATGGAGGCGAGGATGCCTTCCGGCGGAGCCTCGATCGAAGCCCGCGCCTTGGGTCCCAATCGCGGGTCCACACGCAGGGCGCCGCGCGGATCGAGGTCGAGCATCAACCTCGACAGGCCTGCGGCGGCCAAGAGCGTCGCGTCGATCGCGTCGTCCTCCATGAGCTTCCGGAGGCGTGTGCCGACATTGCCGCGGATCGGGACGACCTGGACGTCCGGACGTCGGTGCTGCAGCAACGCCGCACGACGGGTGCTGCTCGTGGCCACCACCGCGCCCTCCGGGAGTTCCTCAAGGGACAGGTGGGAATCGAATCCGGTCCTCTCCTTCATGCCGGGCCGCCACTCCGCGTCCGCACGGCGCTCACTTTCCACCCGTCGGCGGTCCCGATAGAGAAGCACGTCGCGGACGTCCGCCCGCGGTCCGACCGCTCCGATCGTCAGGCCCTCCGGCAGTTCGGTGGGAAGATCCTTGAGGCTGTGCACCGCCAGGTCGGCCTTGCCCTCCAGCAGGGCGACTTCGAGTTCCTTGGTGAAGAGTCCCTTGGGCAAGGCCGCGTCCGGATTCGCGAGCGACGCGCTCTGGAGGTGGTCACCGGTGGTGCGGATGACCTCGAGGCGGAACTCGATGGCGGGGAAGGCCATCTCGAGATGGCCGAGGATCTGTTTGGATTGGGCCAGCGCCAGGGCACTGCCCCGGGTCGCGACGACCACGGGTCGGTCGAGTGACATGGATGGAATTCAGGAAGCCGGTGAACGGACGCCGAATGGACCGAAGCGACGTCCCTCCGAGAACTCGGCCGCGGTCTGGCGGATCATCTCCTCGCAACGCGCCAGCTCCTCGCGGCGCTGCTGGGCCGCGGTATCGGCGACCGCCTGGAGGTCGTCGACATTGGCGAGATAGACGTCCCGCAGTCCGGCGACGACCGGGTCGATGTCGCGCGGCACCGCGAGGTCGATCAGGAGCAGCGGCCGACGTCCTCGGACCTGCAGCAGCCTCTCGAGGCGCGGGCGGTCCAGGATGTAGTGCGGGGCGCCGGTGGCGCTGACCACGATGTCGACCCGGGAGAAGGCCTTCTCCCAGTCCTCGAAACGGATGGCCGTACCGCCCAACTCCTCCGCCAAGGCAGCAGCCCGGTCGAAGGTGCGGTTGGAGACGAGGATGCTCGTGGCTCCACGGCTGCGCAGGGCCCGCGCGGTCTTCTCGCTGGTGTCGCCCGCACCCACGACCAGCACGTCATGGCCGGACAACGAGTCGAAGATCCGTTCGGCGAGTTCCACGGCCACCGAGGCGACGCTGGTGTTGCCGCGTTGGATCTGGGTCTCCGTCCGGAGGCGCTTGGCCACGTTGAACGCCTTCTGGAAGACGCGGTTCAGCTCACCGCCGGTATGGCCCCCGGCCAAGGCGGCCGAATAGGCCTTCTTCACCTGGCCCAGGATCTCGGTCTCGCCCAGCACCAGGGAGTCGAGGCCGGAGACGACCCGGAATAGGTGTTCGAGCGCAGCCGCACCGGAATGGAGGTAGGTCACGGGAACGATGTCCGCGGCGAAAGCCCTGTCGGCGGCGAGGAATGCGCGGACGTTGCGGGCGACCGCCGCGGCGTCGCCCGTGCCGGCGCCGTAGATTTCCACGCGGTTGCAGGTGGAGACCACGACCGCCTCGTTCACGATGCCTGCGGCACGAAGCCGGGCGGCGGCGGGGACGAGGTCGGCTTCCGCGAAAGCCAACCTCTCGCGGACATCCACGGAGGCGCAACGGTGGCTGGTGCCGGCGACGACGAGGGGCATCAGAGGTTCGCGGGGTTGGCTCCGCGGTTGTGCATGTCGGAGAGCAGGTACACACCCCAGAAGGTGAGCATGAGCACGGCGAAGCCCAGCAGTGCGCCCCAGGCCAATCTCCGGCCTCGTTGGTGGAACCTCCAGGCCCCGACCAGCAAGCCGCCATAGACGAGCCAGGTGGCAACCGAATAGACCACGAAGGGGTCCGGGACGAACCAGGCGCCGCGGGCTTGGCGGAGGTACAGCGACCCAGTGAACAGGCCGGCCGAAAGCAGTGCGAGCCCCACCCAGAGAAGACGGGTGACGGTGAGTTCCAGGCGGGCGATCGGCGGAAGGAGGGCGAAAAGGGCCTGCGACTTGTTGAACCGCAGGTTGTGCTCCTGACGCAGGTACATTCCCGAAGCAACGGAGCCGAGGCCGAAGGAACCGTAGGCGAGGAGGACCAGCGCCGCGTGGACCGGCCCCCAACCGGCGGAGAAGTCCGGATGCAGCCCGCGGTTCCGGTCCAATGCCGGCATCAGGGCGAACACACCCAGCACCGTCAGAAGCGGCGCCGCAAAGGCGCCGAGGAACCGCAACCGACGGAAGCCTCCGATCACCGAGTAGGCCGCCGAGATGGTCCAACCCACGAACATCGTCGCCTCGAAGAGGTTCGTGATCGGACAGCGGTCGAGCGAGAAGCCCCGGCGAAACATGGCCCCGGTGTGGAGCACGAGACCGGCCAGCATCAGGACGAAGATCGGCTTGGACTCGTCCCGGAAGCCGCGACGCCACACCACGACGGCGAACACGGCAGCCGCGGCGTAAAGGGCCACCGCGGCCGCGAAGAGCATCCTGTCAGACGGGAAATCCACCGGAGGAAGGTTGATGGGGAAACAAGGCCGGGCAAACCGCGGTTCCGCGGCCGCCCGGCCTGTTTCGGGGTCCGGGAACGGTTCCCGGAATCCAACCGGTTCAGAGCTTCTTGACCCGGATGTTCTTGTAGAACACCACCGACTTCGGGTCGTGGGCCTGGAGGGCGATCGTTCCGGCGTTGAGCTTGCGCTCGAAGTCCTTGCCGGGCTGGCGGCCGGCCTCCTCGGTGAAGTCGTTCACCAGGGTGCCGTTCAGGTAGATCTTGATGTTGTTGCCCTTCACCACGACGTGGTGGGTGTACCACTGGTTGTCCTGCACCACGCCCTTGAGCTTGTCTTCCTTGACGTCCTGGACCGAGTAGACGCTGCCGGACTTGCGCCAGTCACCCTGCGTCTGGTTCACCTGGGTCTCGTAGCCACCCCAAGGCCAACCGGTGTCGAGGTACTTGGTGTGGATGTAGATGCCGCCGTTGGAACCGGGCTCGGTGAGCACATCGACCTTCAGTTCGAAATCCTTAAACGGGGCCAGCGGACCGTAGTAGAAGTTGTGGGACCGATCACCCTGGGCGCGGAACGCACCGTCGACGGTGGTCCAGGCCTTGGCGTTCTCGTTGACCCTCCAACCGGTCCAGGAACCGTCCGAGATGAGGGTAAAACCTTCGCTGTCCACGGAACCGAGGACTCCGGCGGTCGCGGTCGACGGGGCCACCTGGACGCTCTTGGCGGTGGAACTGCCGGACTGGGAGGCGCATCCGGCGAGGAGCGCCAACGCGGAAATTCGAAGCAAATGGGAGGTTTTCATGGTCGGATCGGAATTGAACTGAGAGCAACCGAGTTTGTGGTGGACCACCGATCCGGGCAAATGGGAAATCGTCGGAGGGGACGGATTGCCGTCGGCAGCCGTTCCGGTTGAATCTCCGCCGTGGACGAAAAGCCCAAGAACCCGCCTGCCGAAGGGAATGGCGCGTCCCGACCCCGGTTCCGGCTGGGAGCCTGGCAGCCCTTCACCGGCTCCGGAATCGGGGCCTTTGCCGACTCCCCGACATGGAGATCGGGCAGCTGGATCCTGCTATCCTCCGGCTTGGTCGGACTCTCCCTCGCATGGCTTCTTTGGTCCGCATGGTGGCCCGTGGTCGCCGCCGCGGCCGAATCGTTCCCGGATTCACAGGTCGAGCTGCGCAACGGAGCCTTGAACTGGAACGGAGCCCGTTCCGGTATCCTCGCCGAAGCCCCGAAATTCGCGATCGCCCTGCGTTCCGAGTCACCGGCTTCCACCGGCCGGATCGCCGATCTCCAGCTGGAACTCTGGCGGACGGAGTGCCGACTTTCCGGAATCGCCGGCTTCGTCGCCTTTCCATGGCCCGCGGGGTGGACGCTTTCCCTCGATCGTCGGGACGCCGTCGCCGGATGGGGAGCGTGGAAGCGCCCCTTGTTGTTCGCGTCGGCTGTCGGTGGCGGGATCGCGGCCGCCTTGGTGTCGATCCTCCTTGGCCTGGCGCTGACGTTGCCCGTCTGGTTGCTGGGTTGGATCCTGGGACGGGGTATCCCACTGGGCGGGGCCGGTCGACTGGCCCTGGTCTCGACGGTCACTCCCAACCTCTGCGCCGTGGCGACGGTTGTCGGCTACGGACTGCTCTGGATACCCTGGCCGTTCTTCCTCGCGGCGGTCAGCTGTCATCCCATCGCCACGTTGCTGCTGGCGGTCTGGGCGGTCTTGGAGAAGCCCGCCGGGCCTCCCCCGGCGAAGAAGAACACGGAATCTCGGCGCCCGGGAAAGGAGTCCCGCGGCGGCAATCCGTTCGGACAGAAAGAAGCCGGGCAACCCGAATCGGCCGACGGTGGCAGGGCTTCCAGGAAGAAGACCCCAAATCCCTTCCGACGCTAAACCGGCAACGCCCGGGAATCCGAGGCGAACCGCTCAGTTCGCCTCGGCGGGATTGATGCGCGCTCCCTTGGACTTCAAGACCTCGAGGACCTTCTTCGAGTTGCGAGAAAGCGGATTGTCCTGGAGTTGGATGCGGACGAACGGGGCGAACGAACGGGGACCGGCGAGATCCGGCGCCATCCACTTCTCCAACGGAGCGAGGTCGCGGATGCGGTTGCCGGAGAGGTTCAGATGGAACGGTGCCCTGAAACCCGCCACCGGCGAGAGATCCGCGATCCGATTCTTCGACGCGGAGAGGGACGTGATGCCACGCAGCGCCTCGAATCCCGCGAGGCTCGAGATCTTGTTGCCGTCGAGGTAGACCGTGGTGAGGCGGGTCAGGTTGGTCAGCGCGGACACCGAAGCCAGGCGGTTTCCGGTGAGGTAGACCGAGGCGAGGTTGGTGAGTCCGGCAAGCGGGGAAACGTCGGAGACCTGGTTGCGGGTCAGTTCCAGGTATTGAAGTGCCGGAACCCCGGAAAGCGGCGTCAGCACCTTCACGCTGTTGGAGGCCAGGTTGACCAACTGCAGCTGCTTCAGGCCGGAAAGGGGACGCAGGTCGACGATCCTGTTGCCCGGGAGCTCCAGCATCGCCAACGAACGGCAGTGCTCAAGGCCCGTCAGGTTCGTGATGCCAGCGAAGGGCGCCGAAACCGTGGACACGGTTCCGACGTCGGCGGCGGTCAGCGGCTCCTGGCTGCCCCGTTTCGCGAAGACCTGCTGCCGCACGGCCGCCTCCAGCCGCTTGTCGGCGAAGATGGACACCGGGGAATTGGTGGCATCCGCGGCCTCGAGACCCGGCATGAGGAACCCTGCGATGCACAACAGTAGGCGTGGGAGAATCTTGCTCATGGAAACGAGCCGCCATGATGGCGGACGGGCCTGCGTGGGAAAGGGATTTCGTGGCGGCTGACTTGTCCCAACGCCGGCAAGGAACGCCGGACTTCACCCCCGGATTCGGGCGCCGGATCGACCTGAAGCGACAAAAACGAAAACCGCGATTGCTCGCGGTTGTACAGATGGTGCCGGTGGAGGGACTCGAACCCCCACTCCCTTGCGGGAAACAGATTTTGAGTCTATCGCGTCTGCCATTTCGCCACACCGGCGCGCATCAGGTCCGGTTTAAATGCCAGCGGCGCGCACGCATGGCAATCCAAACGTTCGGGTTTGGCCGCATCGCGGGGTCGAATCCACACGGGCCCACCACACCTCAAGGGATCCTTCAGGCCCTCACGGCTTCCGGGTCAGGGACGCCAGACGATCCGGCTGATCGAGTCGTTGGTGGTCGACTGGAACCATCCTCCGTACTCGACCAGATAGAGCGCGCCGTCCGGACCCAACCGCATCGCGACCGGCCCTCCAGGCAGGTTCTGGGCGAAGGATTCGCTGTCGCCGGGCCGTCCCGACTTGGGGTCCACGGGGGCGAACCGGACCGACTTGCGGTTGTAGTCCGCATAGAACAGGCCGCCCAGGAACCGCTCGGGGAAGGCCCCGGGTTTGCGCGGGGCCCGGTAGATGAGCGCGCCGGTGCAGGAGCCGCCGGTGTTGCGCAGGTAATGGAACCAGGGGGGCGAATACCCGGCGATTCGGTTGGTCCGGGTCAGCGTTTCCATCCCGTCAGAGAAGACCCGCGGCCAACCGTGGCTGGCACCGGGCTCCAAACGGTTCACCTCCTCGTGGTCGTCCAGTTCATCGCCGCCGTTCTCGGCCTCCAGGACCCAACCGGTCGGGGCGTCGAAGCTCAGCGCCCACGGTTGGCGATGTCCCACGGTGTACACCTCGCCCCGGGCACCGGGCCTTCCAACGAACGGGTTGCGGGCCGGGATGGAGCCATCCAAGCCGATCCGGAGCACCTTCCCGCGGAGATCGCCGGGGTTCAGCGCCTGGTTGTTGGTGTCGGAGCAGTAGGACTTCAGCCTTCCGATCTCGTTGTTGTCCCCGGTGGTCACGTACAGGAGACGCTCCACGGGATGCACCAGCAGTCCGCCACCAACGTGCTGTCCCCGCTCCTCACCGTCGAACTCGAGCAGGACCTTCTCCGAATCCGGCACCAGCCTCGCGGCCGGACCGGCTCCGGCCACGCTCCATTTCGAAACCCGGCTCCGGTAGAGTCCGGCGGGCTTGTTGGTCGCGTGATGGAACAGGAAGACCTCCCCGCCGTTGGCCGCCGAGAAGTCCGGATGGAAGGCGATCCCGTGGAGCCCACGGTCGCCGGCGGTGTCGGTGGGGATCCGGCCCACCAGGACCACGGACCGGTCCTGCGGATCCATCCTCCAGACATGACCCGAGCGCCCGGTGATCCACGGGGCCCCATCCGGGGCGAAGGCTAGGTCCATCGGTTCCTGCAGCTCGGAGCCCGCCAATCCCTCGCGGACAAAGCCGTTCGGAAGCCGGACGGACGCGCCCTCGGTCCCGGGGGTTGCCACCAACAGCAGCACGATTCCGGCGAGGAACAGGAATCTGGCAACCAGGCTCGGGTGCGGGGCGCAGGACCGGTTTCCGGGATTCATTAGATGAATCCCATTCCCGCCGATTCCGGTCCGCATGTCCACAGCGAGGGGACCGGTTTTCGACACTACTTGGCCAAGCCCCGCTTGGAATCCCGGGCGAATGCCATCAGATGCGTCAGCTCCTCGGAGGCCGGCAACTCGGACTCCAGGCGGGCCAGTGCGTTGGCCGTGGTCAGTCCGGAACGGAACAACACCTTGTAGGCCTTGGTGAGGTTCGAGAGGGATTCCGCGGCGAACCCGGCACGCTCCAGGCCGACCTTGTTGACGAACCGCGTCTCGGCCGGATTGCCGTCCGCCATCATGTACGGGGCAATGTCCTGGACCACCTTTGAACAGCCCCCGATCATCGAGAAGCGTCCGATCCGGCAGAACTGGTGCACCGCCGCCAAGCCCCCGATGATCGCGTGGTCCTCCACGATCACATGGCCGGCGAGCGTGGCCACGTTGGACATGATCACGTGGCTGCCCACCTGGACGTCGTGGGCCAGATGGGTGTAGGCGAGGAAATGGTTGTCGGAACCCACAGTCGTCGCGTCGCCGTCGGCGGTCGCGCTGTGGACGGTCGAGTACTCGCGGAAGACGTTGCGGTCGCCGATCACGGTCCTTGTCTCCCCACCGTTCCACTTCAGGTCCTGGGTCTTGGTGCCGAGGCAGGCGAAGGGGAAGATCTCGTTGTCCGATCCCAACGTCGTGACGCCGTCGAGGACCACGTGGGAATGGAGTCGGCAACGGTCGCCGAGGACCACCCTCGGCCCAACGATGCAATACGGACCGATGTCGCAATCGGCACCGAGACGGGCTCCGGCGTGGATGACGGCGGTGGGATGGATCATCGGGCGGTCTTGGTGGAGTCGGAGATGTCTGCCGGCCCGCATGGGTTCCGGCGTTGGAAGAACAGGCCAACCAGCACCGCGAAGACCCCGAGACCGCCGCCGAGGAAGACCCCGCCGGTGGCGCCAAGGACGATCGCGAAACCCACCGGCTCGACGTCGTTCCAGGGGATGAAATGCCGGAAGAACGACGGCACCAGGGTTCCCGCCGCCCAGCCGAACAGGCCGCCCATGGACATCCCCGCAAGTGCCCCAAGGGACACGCGGGCGAATATGACGAGCCAGCTCATGGATACCGGTTTGGGACCGAAGTGCGGTTCATCGGTCCATCAACATGAAGGTGACGTCCGCCTCGGAGACGGTCTCGCCATCCACGGAGCACTTGCCCTTCGCCTTGCCGATCTTGCCGCGCGACTTGGTCATCTCGACCTCGATCATGAGGACGTCGCCAGGCCGCACCGGCTTCCGCCATTTCACGTCTTCGGCGGACATGAAGTAGGCCAGTTTCCCGGCGTTCTCCGCCTGGCGCATCATGAGGATGCCGGCGACCTGGGCGATGGCCTCCAACTGGAGCACGCCCGGCATGATCGGATGACCGGGGAAGTGGCCTTCGAAGAAGGGTTCGCCCATCGTGACGTTCTTCTGGGCGACGATCCGGTTGCCGTCGATCTTGGTGACCTTGTCCACCATGAGGAACGGCGGGCGATGCGGCAGGACCTTCATGACCTGCATGACGTCGAGCGTGGCGCCGTCCTGGACGAGGTTCTCGGAATGCGGTGTGGAATTCACGACGGGAACTGCGGGTTTCGCGGCGGACTTGGGCGACGTGGAAGCGGACTTGGTCTCGGAGGCGACCGGCGGCGGGGCGAAGGTCCGGGCGGCCTCGATGGGGCGGCGCATCTGGGCGAGGATCGCCTTCGCCAGCTCGGTGTTCGCGTGATGGCTCGGCTTGACCGCAATGACGTGTCCCCGGATCGGCCGACCGACCAGCGAAAGGTCGCCGACGATGTCGAGGATCTTGTGCCGGACGAACTCCTCGCGGTAGCGAAGGGGCTCGTTGGTGAGGATCGCGTCGTCGCGGATGACGATCGCGTTCTCGAGGCTGCCTCCCTTGATCAGGCCGTTCTTGATGAGGTACTCGATCTCCTCGTAGAAGCAGAACGTCCGGGCGTGGCTGAGTTCCTTTTCCCAGGACGCGGAGGTGACCTCAAGGGAGAAGAACTGGGTGAACCGGCCTCCGCGATCGGAGCTGGTGCAGGTGACCTTGAAGCCGTCGTGCGGAAAGACCGCCATCTGGGTCTCGCCGATGGTCAGCTCGATCGGGGCCACGACCGAGTAGGGTTCGACGACGTCCGCCTGGGGGACGGTCCCGGCCTCGCGGAGCATCCGGACGAACTCGCGGGAACTGCCGTCGGCGATGGGCGGTTCGCCGGCATCCAATTCGACCACCGCGTTGTCGATCCCGGCCCCGGCGAACGCCGCCAGGACGTGTTCCACGGTGTGGATCCGAACCGAACCCTTGCCGATGGTGGTCGAACGTTGGGTGTCGACGACGTGTTCCGCGCGGGCCTCGACCTCCGGGCGACCGTCCAGATCCACGCGACGGAACCGCAGGCCGGTTCCCGGCGCGGCGGGCAGGAAGGTCATGGAGACCTTGTTCCCGCCATGCAGGCCGATGCCCGAGAAGGACACGGACTGTTTGAGAGTCTGCTGTTGAGGCACGGCGCTGGGTAATAGCGAATTGAAAACCGGCAAGGCAATGCCCCAGTGCGGAAGACGCCCGGAAGCACCTCGGCTCCAGCCACCCTCTGCGACCCGGAGTCCATCACGCTCGCACATTCCCAAGCCACGATCCGGCAAACCTTTCCTTAACCAGGTCTGGGAGGGGCGGAACAGTCCAAGACATCGGCACCACCTCGGGTTCGTACCTCAACGGCACATCGAGGCACGGAGAGAGCGAGACGCCCCCGCTTCGTTTTCCGAACTTCAGGCAGGCGACTGCGGCACCGAACGACGGATCCCTACCGAGTCGGTTCTGAAAACCACCCCGTCATCGAGGAGAGCGTGGGAGATCGCCCCTCTCGGACGTGGGTGCGGCTCAGGGGGCAAACCGGTAGAACCGCGCCGAGACCGAAGGATCGATCGCCTCGGAGGAGGTGACCGGGGTCCAATTCGTGGAGCCCAGGAACGGCGCCGCCTCGACGCCGTTCCATAGGGCCACGGTGTCGAGAACCAACCGAGGACCAGCCTCCCCCCTTTCGAAACGCACGGGACGGAACCGGTTGTCGACCCCGACCCGAAGAGGTTCGCCAGGCTGTCCTAAGCCGAAGCCCTTGAGTCGCACCTTGAGTGAATCGTCGCCCGCCGGCTGGGGACCGAAATTCCAGTGGCCTTGGAAACGGAGGGTCACCCATCCCTGTCGGGCCTCGGCCCCTTCTCCGACCCTGAAAAAAACGTTGTGGGGTTCACTTGCCGAAAATGCTTGGGACGGAATTCCGATGTTCGCGACGCCTCCCCCAATCACGGAAACGATGTTTCTTCCAAAACCACCCAATACAACGGTGCTCCGCCCGACCGAACAGACAGAGACCGGGCTCGAAGTCCATTGCGGATGGTCGCCTTGCGGATCTGCGCTTTCTGGCCAAAGGACCCGCACACCAAAAATTCCCGGATCGGCTCGGATAAAGACACCCTCTCTCGGCTCGAAAGTCAGATCGCGGCTCCATTCAGGGCCAACGCCGAACGGTTCCGGAAGGGCCGGGTACCGGAGCGACGTCTCCACCAACTCCAACTCGGGCGCTCCATCCCCATCAAGGTCGATCGGAAAGCGGTTGACCGACGTCGACGATTTGGGCTCCAGCCCAGGCGACGCGCCCGTGGTCGAAAGCAGGAATCCAGAAAGGATGCCGTAGGAAAGAAGGGCAAGACCCGGGCGTCGTGTCGTGGACTTCATGATGCGATCAGCCCTTGAACCACATCTTTCAGAATGCTGACTCCGGAACGGTTGGCAAGATGGCAGGGAGCCGCGGAAGACCGATGTCGTTTCCGCCATCTCTGCCGACAATGGACGGATCCTTCTTGGCCTCATGAAAGGCGCGAGGCGGAAGCGGGCGTAAGGGCCAACGAAACGGGTGGCTTTGAGCGCTGCTGTTTCACGGAGCCGCTTCCAGCTTGAACCCGGCTTGAAGGAAGTGTCCTGCATGGATCCGATCCGGAACCGACGATGATTCGGATGTGGGTCGTGCCGCGACGATCCCGATCCGGTCTGGCCGTAGGCGGAGGATCGGGACCGGTTCCAGAACCGCCGCGCGGAATCCGGTGACGGGCAGGAAATGTGCGACGATCGCCGGCCGGCTGAGCCGGTCCCGTGATCGCAATCGGCTCGTCCCGAAGCCGGCAAAAAGGCGGCCGTTTCCGTCCGGCGGCGAAGGGTGGATTTAATCGTCATTTAAGGTCATCCCGGATAACTTGCCCCGCGATGCGGATCCTCGTGGTCGAAGACGAACCAAAGGTCGCGCGGTTCCTGGAGCGCGGCCTCCGTCAGCAGGCGCATGCCGTGGACCTCGCGTTCGACGGAGAGGATGGGCTGCGCTTGGCCTTCGAGAACGACTACGACGTGGTGGTCCTCGACGTCATGCTTCCGGGGAGGGACGGCTTCTCGGTCCTCACGGAACTCCGCACCGCACAAAAGGCGGTCCGCGTGCTCATGCTCACCGCCCGCGACGAGGTCGGCGACCGGGTCCGGGGCTTGGATCTCGGGGCCGACGACTACCTCGTCAAACCGTTCGACTTCGACGAGTTCCTCGCGCGTATCCGGGCTCTCATCCGTCGCGCGGCCTCCGAGGGACAAACCACCCTGCGTTGTGCGGATCTGGAGCTGGACACCAGGACGCGGCAGGTACGGCGTGGCGGAAAACCGGTTCAGCTTACGGCGAAACCCTTCGCGATACTCGACCTGCTCTTGCGCCGCCAGGGACAGGTCGTCAGCCGCACGGAGATTTCGGAACACGTCTGGGACCAGCGCTTCGATCCCTTGGGCAACGTCATCGACGTCACCGTCCACCAACTCCGTGACAAGGTGGACAAGGGATTCGAACCCCGCCTGATCCACACCGTCCGCGGGGTCGGCTACGTGCTGCGAGCCGGGGAACAGGCATGAGACGCACCTCCGTGATCTGGTGGTTCCTGGGGGCGGCTGCCGTCGCCCTGATCGCCATCAGCCGGTCCCAGCTCGACCTCGCCAACCGTCGCGACCGCGACCACGCCGAATTGATCCTCAAACTCTCGGCCCGGACACTCGCCGGCCAAGTCGATCCGCGGAAGCCCGCCTACGACGCGGGATTCGTTGCCCCTTCCGGGGGGCACTTCGGACGACCGGTGGTCCTGCTCTACGATCTCGCCGGTCGCGAGGCCGGCCGCGCCGCAGGCTCGGATCCCGTGCTTCCCTTGAACGCCTCGGCGGCCCGCCTCGTGCCCGCCGGTCTCCTTCGCCCGAAGTCGGGCGAGACCCCGTTGGCACCGGCCCCGCCCGCCACCTCCGAGCTCGCCGAGGAACCAGGCCCCAGCAGTCTCGACCACGCGACGGATGTCCTCGGAAGCGCATGGCTCTCGGAGATGAAGGGAACCGACGGCAGAGACTGGCTCGTCGCCACCGCGCCGGTCCGCTTCCGGGACCCTTCTGGGCGGCTGAACCTCGTCAGCGCCTGGATCCAAGCCGCCCTTCCCCTGGACGAAATCCTCCGGGCTTCGCGCGAACGCACGGTCCGCTTCCTTGTCTTCTGGGCGGCCGCCGGTTCCCTGACGCTCCTCGCCGCTTTGTGGTCCGTCCGCGGACGCGTTTCGTTGGCGGCGGTCGCCGACGCGGCCGACCGCATGCAGACCGCGAAACTCTCCTCCACCCGCCTCCCTGAGACCGTGGACGATCCGGAGGCCCTGCGTCTTGTCCGGGCCTGCAACCGCCTGATCGACCGCGTCGCCGAGATCCATGCCGGGCAGCAGCGATTCGTCGCCGACGCCGCCCACGAACTCCGCACGCCTTTGACCATCCTGCGCGGTGAAATCCAGGTGGCCCTGCGCGAACCGGGGAACCATCCGCTCCTGATCGACACCCTCAAGAGCAACCTCGACGAGTCGCTCCATCTCAGTCGGCTCATCGACAGCCTTCTGACCCTCGCGCGTGCCGATGCCGGCACAGGCCTCGGGAAACGCGAGCAAGTCGATCCCGCGGATCCCATCCGCCGCGTTCTCGAACGTCTAGGGCCGATCGCTGGTGAACGCGGCGTCACCCTGAAATTCACCGGCGACGACGAGGGAACGCGCCCGGCTCTATTCGCCGACCCTGCCGCCCTCGAGAGGATCCTCTTCAACCTCACGGAGAACGCGGTGAAACACTCTCCGGCGGGAAACCCGGTCGAGGTCATCCTTTCGGTCGAAGCCGGCGAGGTGCGGTTCCAGGTCGTCGACCGCGGCGTCGGCATCGCGCCCGAACACCTTCCGAGAATCTTCGATCGATTCTACCGCATCGATGCCGCGCGCCGCCGGATGGACGGCGGAGCCGGCCTGGGCCTAGCCATCGTGAAGACGCTCGTCGAGGCGCACGGGGGATCCGTTTCCGTCGAGAGCGAGGTCGGTACCGGCAGCCGCTTCACGATCGTACTGCCCCGGAGTACGCGGGACCCTTAAACCGATTTAAGGTTCGGTTAACCGGCGTTTAAGGCCGGAAATGGGAGGCTCTTCGCACCGAGTCCGGGGACGCCTCAGACCGACGCCGCCTAAACGACCTGGCGGCATCCCGATTCAGGGCGGAGACCGGATCGGGACGTCGCTATGAGACTCCTTCCCCTCCGCACCACCGTCGCCGTCCACCTCACCCTGACCGCCGTCGCGGGAATCTGCGCCGCCGCGATCGCGCACAATCCGGTGCACCAGGATGCGGCCTCGGACGGCTCGTCGCTGGACGGGACCCGGGTGGAACGCCCGTCCGAGGCCGCCCGCACTGGCAAGCCCCAACCGGACGTCGCGCCGAAGGTAGGAACGGCTCCTGCGCCCTTCTCGATCCGGCCGATCGACCCGATCTTCGGCCGCGAGTTCGTCCAGATCACACAGGACATCGGCCTGGTCGAACCGCCGGCCCCGGGGCGGACGGTGGTCTTCTCGGCCAGCGGACTGCCGCCGGCGGCGACCTTCTCGTCGGACACGGCGCAGTTCTCCTGGTTGCCGGGCGAATTGGACGGAGATACGAGCCACACGATCACGGTCACCGCGATCGACAACGGCATCCCGCCACAGACCAACTCGACGACGTTCGACATCCATGTCGCGGAGGCGAACCGGCTGCCGGTCGTCGCACCGGTCGCCACCCTGGGCGTCGAGCTGGGGCAGACTCTGGAGCATTCCATCCTCGCGACCGATGAAGACCAGCCGCCACAGTCCATCGGCTTCCGGTTGCTGAGCGGGCCGGCGGGCCTGGACATCTCCCCGACCGGGATCATCACATGGACGCCCACGGCGTCGCAGACCGACGAACTCTACTCGGCGTCGGCCGGAGTCGGCGACGGCGTCGGCGAGATCGTCGTGCCGTTCAGCGTCTACGCGCGTTCTCAGCCCCAACCGCCGCAGGCGCCGCCGCCAATCTCCACGGTGCATTTGGGGCAACGGTTGGCCCTCGCGTGGACCAACCTTCCAGGAAGCTTCGCGGTCCAGGCCTCGACCAACCTCCTCACTCCGGTCTGGCGCACGCTCCAGGCGCACACCGCGTTGACCAACGGGCTTCGACTCCTGGCCCTCGACACCACGAACGCCACCGAGTTCTTCCGGTTGAAGAACCTCGATGGCATCCGCCTCACGGCTGCGACGCCCCGGAACAGCCGGCTGTCGCCGGGAACCCAACTGTTCGTTGAACTCGGCTTGTCCGGCGGCCTCGCCAACGACGACCTCGTCGAGATCATCGAGCGCGGCGCGTTCTCCGAGGTGATCCGCCGGATTCCCGCCTCGCTGCTTGAGGACGTGGACGGCTCGGTCGGCTTCTTCCTGGACGGCGATTCCCTCCCCGTCTCCCTCGCCACGATCGGCGTCCGCCTCGTCGATTCCTCGGGAGCCTCCCGCGGCCTGTTCGCGTTCGATGTATCCAACGCCGCCGCCGTCCCCGCCGGAGCGGCGCCTTCGGTCCTGTCGCTGGCATGGGCCGGTCCCACCGGGCAGGTCCGCCGCCCGTCCGACACCAATTCCTCGGCCACGCCCGCCCTGGCGGTGACCGTGTCCGATCCCGACGGCGATCTCATCCGGCTGGGCGTGAGGATCACCGCACCGGATCGGCAGACCCATTCATGGGAAAGCCCCGTCTCGAATCTCGGGACCGGTCCGACCAACCTCTTCCTCTATCCCACCGAGTTTGGTCCCGGGAGCGTTCCGGGATTCTGGGAAGCCGAGGTCACCGCGATCGACTCCTCGGGCCGTGCTTCGGCACCGGTGAAATCGGAACTGTTTCTCTCCGCGTCCCCGTTTTCCGAAGCCGCGGAGGCCCCGCGGATCGACTCTTTCTCGCCGCAGCGCGGACCCGCCGGCGCGATCGTGGAGATCCTCACCCGGAACGTTCCGACGGCCGATCTCTCCAACGCAGTCGTCCGCATCGGCGGCCGCATCGCCATGGCGGCGGAAGTGTCCTCGAACGTGTTCCGCGCCGTCGTCCCGACGGACACCGACGGAGGCTTCATCGAACTGCGGACGCCGCAGGGCCGGACACGCACCCCGACGCGGTTCACGGTGTTGCCCGACGCCGGGATCGAACCCGCGGTGGCGCACCTGCTGGCAGGTCAATCCATGCGCTTCGGCATCGACCGCCGGCTCCCGGCCGGTTCCGAGGTGACGTGGTCGCTTGTCGGTCCCGGCATCCTCTCGACCAACGGGCTGTTCACGGCTCCAGCCAACCGTCAACTCCGGACCAACGCCACCATACGCGCCACGATCTCCATTGCCGGTACCAACCTCCTTGCCGAAGCCCATGCCGACATCGACCCGGCTCCGTTGAACCGGGGCGCCGCGACCGTCTCCGCCGTCCTCGGCGGGGTGGTCTGGTCCGACGATGCGCTGGCCCGGATCGAGATCCCCGCCGGGGCGCTCCCGACGAACAGCACGATCTCCGTCCGCCGTCCGATGCTCGCCGAGATGCCCGCCGCGCCGCGGAACACCTCGCTCGTCGGCGCCATCGAGTTCGGCCCCTCGGGCACGGTCTTCTTAGAACCGGCGACGGTCCTCGTCCCGCTCGACCGCTCGCTGGCGCCCGGGACGGCCCTGTCGCTGCGAGTCTGGAATCCGCAATCCGGACAGTGGGTGGACGAGGGCGTCGTCGCCGCGGTCGAGCCCGACGGACAACACGCCCGCGCGCTTGTCCGACACTTCACCCTCTTCGGCCTCTTCGGCGACCCCTGTGCGGTCGGCGCGATTCCGGTCCTGGGTTCGATCACGCCCGCCAGCATCCTCGAGGGCGAAGAACGCCCGATCCTGGTCGAGGGAAGCGGCCTTGATGGCGACGTTTCGTTCGATTTGGTCAACGCCGACGGTTCTCCGCTCGAAGGGCTCGGCCATGGACCGTTCGTCCGGGCCCGCCTCTCGCCCTTCGCCGAGGACGGGACACGCGCGGCCTTCATGCTGGATTGTCCGGTGCTGCCAGGACTTTCGGCGGGTTCCACGAGGACGATGATGGTCCGGGTAAGGCGGTGCGGCGGGCCCATCGCGAGCCTTCCGCTCACCATCGTGGGCCTGGATGAATTCGACGCCGCACACCACAGGGCCGGATTTCCCGGGGAACGGACGACCAACCTCTATTCCGAGATCGTCGTGGACCGGGACCTGTTGGGAATCCGCAGCGACGTCGTGGATCTTCACGCGACGCGACGCGTGGTCATCTCCTCCCGTGTGGACCTCTCGGGCAGGAGGGGAATGGACGCGGACCGGCATGATCCGGGCGTCGCATTCGGGGGCGACACCCGCCAAGGCGTGAATGGCGGGCGCAACGGCCCGGGAGCCGACGCAGTCTTCTCCGCGGTGTACGACCTGCCCGGGAACCGGCTGCGGTTCGGCTTCGGCGGGACGCGCGGGGCGGATCTCAACAGCATCTCCGAGCTGTCCGAAAGGATCGGATGCGTGGGCGGGGATGCACTGGAATGCTTCGAGGAATTGATCGCGGAACTGGTGAACGACCCGTTCGACCGATTCGAGGAAGCACGCCCGAACTTCGAGAGGCTCCTCGCCTCCATTCCGGACGGACGCCGGGGCCATCCCGGACTCTGGCACGGCGCCCCGGGAGCTTGGTACACGCTCCGGACCAGCGGTGTGGTCAGCTCCAACCCGGGGTTCCGGAGGACCTTCGGGCCGGGCTCGGGCGGCGGCGGCGGCGGCGCCTCGGGCCGGATTCTGGGATCCTTCACCTCCACCCTCGGAGGCGGAGCCGGCGGCGAAGGCGGGGGTGCGATCCGCTTCCTCTCAGCCCGTGACCTGGTCTTCACAGGATCCATCCGGGCCAACGGCGGTGACGGCGGAGCGGGAAGCGCGGACAGGTTCGGCTTCTCGGGCGGCGGAGGGGGCGGCGGGGGCGGCGGCGCGGTCCGACTTGTCGCAGGCAGGAACGTGACCACGTCGCCCACGGCCACCATCGAGACCCGCGGAGGATTCTCCGGTCGGGGCGGATTCGCCACGTTTGTCCGCAGCATCGGATTCGGGCTGATGATCGAGATGCCCTACGCGGAACCGACGGAGCCGGCCTCAGGCATGGCAGTCATGGAAGGCTCGCCCTTCCCCGAGGAGCAGTTCGGCAACCGGGTCACCGCCAGCAACGTCCTCTCCGTCCTCACCCGGCGCGATCCGGACCTCTTCCTGCGCGATCCCGCCGGCAACGTCGGCCTCAACCCGGACCGTCCCTACGTCGTCGTCCGCCGGGCCGACGGATCGGCTTCGCGGCGCTGCTACCTCCACACCGCCGGCGAGCGGTTCCGGGTGAACCTCGTTCTCTTCCCGGGCGCCAACGTCGTCGAGATCGGTGATCCGGGGGAGGAACTCCGCCATCGCCACATCGTCTGCCTGAGCGGCATCGACACCGACGGCGACGGCCTGTCCAACCAGGACGAACTGGCCCTCGGCTCGGACCCCAACTCGGCGGACACCGACGGCGACGGCCTGGCCGACATCGACGAGGTGGCCACGGGAACCTCGCTCACAAGCGCGGACACGGACGGCGATCTCCTTCCCGACGTGGACGAAGCCCGGATCGGCAGTCTTGCAACCGATCCGGACACGGATGGTGATGGGCTGTGGGACAGCCTCGAGCACTACCTCGGCCGGTCACCGGTGCTGGGCGACCGCAGTGATTTCCAATACGCCGAGGGCGACATCTTCACGGTGGTCACGAACCAGCTGGGCGAACGGCTTCTCGCCCTGCTGGATCCGTTTTCTGGACGGCTGGGAGCCATCGGCCGCCTTCCCGGCAACCGGGGCGACGGCATCACCTTCGACCATCGCGGGACCCTCTACCTCGCCCAGGGGTCGGAAATGTTCGAATGGGCGGGATCGGTCCCGGCGGAACGGCCCGACCTTCCCAACCGCGGCGGAGGATGGAGACTCCTTGCGGCTTCGTCCGGCTCGTCCCCCGGGAGTTCGGGCGGCAGCATTGTCGGCCTCGGTGCCGCGGTCGGCGGCAGTTCCCCGCCGGTGCCGGGTCGGATCCGGGACATGAGAAACATCGTTTCGAACGACGGGTTTCTCGTGTTCTCCAAACTGGGGGACATCCGATCGCAGAACGCCCTCGGGGGGTTCACCCTGCCCATAGCGGCCGGGCCGTTGACCTTCGACCGGTCTCCAAACGGATTCCGGCGAATCCATGGAGTCGCCACCGCGGGAGGAATCAACGGTAACACCTTCCACCTGGCGGGCGACAACCGGATCGAGACCAACTTCGTTCCCGCGTTCGTTCCCGGAAACGGCGTAGGCCAACCGGTCAAGGCCCTCGCCTTCGGGCATCCCACGGGCTACTTCGCGCTGCTGGGTTCCGCCGGCGACGACGTGGTGCAGCAGATCAGACCCTTCGCCAGCGGAACCATCGGACTGGCCTTCCCGCTCGGCCGTGCGGACGGACTCGCGATGCTGCACCTGAACACCAACGACTTCATCGCCACCACGGCGACGAAGGAAGTCCTCCGCATCACGCTGGATGCGGCGCAGGCGACGATGACGGTCACGCCCCTGTCCTCGACGGTCGCGCCCTGCCATCTCCTGGCGCGTGTGCCGTGCGTGGACGGCTGCTTCAACCCGAACCGGGTCTCCTCCGCCGGACCGCTCGGTCCGACTTTCACGACGGCCGGAATCCGCAACGGCGACTTCAACGGGGACGGCGTCCAGGACCTCGTGGTCGTCGGCGTTTCCACGAACACGGCGCGCGTCAACATCCTCCACGGCGACGGCACGGGGCGGTTCACCAACGCCATCGACCACGTCCTCGGGCCCGGCTCGATCGGTTCCTCCGGCAAGGTGGAACTGGCACGGGTCGATGCCGACAACCGTGACGACCTTGTCGTCTCTTGGACGACCGCCACCGGGTCCGGCCGCATCTCCGTCCTGCCCGGGACGGCCGACGGCCGGTTCGCGCCGCCGGGTCCGCCACTCGTCACGGGGAACACCTCGGACTTCGCCGCGGGGGCCTTCAACGGCTCCGCGACGGACGACCTGGTCTTGGCCGGCAACAACGTCACGCTGGTCCCGGGAACCGCCGTCGGGACCTTCGACCTCGCCTCCGCGCAGCCGTTGCTGCCCGCCAACCGCGCCAATCTCCACGTGGCCCTCGGCGACATTGACGGCGACGGCGTGAACGACCTGGTCCGCGTCGGGCAGTCGATCGCGACCCACCTCGGTGGCGCCACGACGGCAGGCTGGCAATCGGTCTCCGGATTCGGCGGCGGCGACGTGCTCGAGTTCGGCGACTGGGAAGGAAACGGCACGCGGGACCTGTTCTTCAGCGGTTACAGCGGATTCGTGACGGTGGTTCCCGGCAACGGGAACGGGACGTTCGCCCCCGCGGTCAGCGTCTACTCCGGGCAGCTCTACGGGAGCTCTCCCAAGTTCGCCGTCGGTGACCTCGACCTGGACGGCCGCAGCGATGTGGTCATGCCCGATCCCCTGCGGCCGCGCGCCCTGGTCCTGACGACGGTCCGCCCCGCCGCGGGCTTCGGGGTGCTGACGGAGCTCCCCCTCGGGCTCATCCCGGTCGCCGCCCGCATCTTCGACACGAACGGCGACGGCATACCGGACGTGGCCCTGATCTCAAACGCGGGCGTCATCGAAGTCGTGTTGGGCCGCTGAATGGACTCATCCGCTCCACACTTGGCACCCTTGGTTGTGAATCCCTAGGAACGGCGCCCTGGACGGGGATGCTGCGATTCAGACGATGACCAGACCGAAGCCTTGGCGGCCGGGGCGCCACGCTCTCCGCCATTGAGCCAGCCGTCGGGAGGCGGCTACGCTGCGCAGCGTGTCCACCCTGTCCCACGCTCCAAGACGCCGTCTCGCGGAAGCCGGCCTGTTCCTGGTCGTGGTCGTCCTCGGCGCCTTGCTGTCCGCGTTCGGCGGCAGCGTCGAACGACCCCGGTTCACCGTCGGTCCCGACGGAACGCGGCAACGGGAGTTCAAGGTCGACGCCGACGGCAACCGCGTCCCTGCCAAGGAACGGGTGAACAAGTTCCTCAACGCCGAGAATCTCACCCAACTCGCCAAGGACACCTCCTTCTTCGCCATCATGGCCGTCGGCATGACCTTCGTGGTCATCGCCGGACAGATCGACCTGAGCATCGGCTCGATCTACGCCCTCGCCGGAGTGGTCGCCGCCCAGGTGTTCCACCGGTTCGGCCCCGAGGGCGCCTCGGCAGGCTCCGGCGTCGGAGGAATCCTGCTGGGCATCGCCGTCTGCCTCGGAACCGGCGTCCTCGCCGGACTCGTCAACGGCGGCATGGTCGTCGCCCTCCGTGTCCACCCGTTCATCATC
>JAIXUV010000161.1 GCA_027483345.1 Verrucomicrobiales bacterium
ACCCTCACCCGGTCGTGGCTGTCGTATTGGCCCATGTCCGAGAGGACCACCCGGTCGCCCTCGGCGAGGCCTTCGCGGACCTCGATCTCGCTCACGCTTCCGCGTCCGAGTTTCACCGGCACACGGACCGCATGGAGTCCGTCCGCGGCGATGCGGAACAGCCCCACGGTGCTCTCCGGCTGGCCCTGCACCGGACGACCGACATGCAGGACGTTCTCCAGGTGCTCCAGTTCGATGGTGCCCTCGACGCTGAGGTCGGGACGGGCGCCCTTCGGCAGCGGACCTTCGAGGCGCACCTCGACGAGGACCGTTCCGTTCTGGACCGCCGGATCCACCCGCACCACGCGGCCCGGCACGACGCCGTTCCGGGTGTCGACGGACACCTTCTGGTCGAGGGCCACGTCGCGGGCTTGGGTCTCCGCGATCTTCACCTCGGCCTTGAGCCGGGTCGGGACGACGACCTTGGCCAACGTCGCGTTCGCCGCGACGCGTTGGCCGGCCTGGAGCATCTCGCGGTCGCCGAGCTGAGACAGCACGCCGTCGATGCCGGCCTTCACCTGGAGGTTGGCAACCTGCTGACGGCGCAGGTCGCGCAGGGCCCGGAGCTTCTCGACCTCGGCGGATTGGACGGCCAACTGGGACTTCGACGACTCCGCGGCGAAGGCGAGGCGGCGTTCCTCGATCGCGACGCGGGAACCGAGGTCCTGCGACTTCGCCCGGGTCCGCTCCATCTCGATCGCCGGAACCAGGCCGTCCTGCGCCAACACCTCGTTGGCCTTGGACTCGAGGGCCGCCTGCCGGGCGTCGGAGCGGAGCGAAGCGAGCGTCGACTCCTGCTGGAGACGGTCGCTTTCGGCGGAGACGCGGAGCTTCTCCAGCAGGGCCTCGGCCGCCTTGGCCGCCCACTCCGCGTCGAAGGCCTGCTGGGTGAGTTCCGGGTTGGAAAGCTCGAGGAGGACCGTGTCGGCGCGGACGGCGGCCCCGGGTTGGACGGCGATGCGGACGACGGTGCCCGCGGTCTCGGCCTGGACGAACCGGATCAATTCCGGGACGAGCGTCCCGTTGCCCCGCACCTCGCGACGCATCTCCCCGCGGGTCACGGTGCCAATCCACGGCTCGGTGGAGAGGCGCGGCGCGGCGGGTTCCAGGCGGGCGAGGAACACCGTCACCAGGGTCAGCGCCGCCGCCCCGGACACCCCGAGGATCCAACGGCGACGAAGCCGTTTGCGCACCAGGTCCGGACGCGCGATGTCGACCCCGGATCCGGTGGTGGTGAAGGCCCGGGATGGGACATCCCCGGCCGCCGCGCCCTTCTGTTGCATGCGATCCATGTTCGAAATCCGGTTCAGGAAGCCAACGCGGCTCGCAGGCTCAACTCCAGGGCGGAAGCGACCCAGAGCAACCGGTCACCCATCCCTTCGAGATACTCCATCGCGGGACGCAAGGCGGCGGCGATAACGATCCAAAGCGTCAGGAGGATGATCGTCTCGGCCCGTCGCATCGACGCGGCCGGATCCAGCTGTCCCGAAGAAGCCTCTTCGCCGATTCCCCGCCTCGTTGATGCCGCGCTCATGCCGTCCCTCTTGCAGCACCGATGCCAGCGTCCAAGGCCAATGAACCACTTTGACGCATCTCACTGTCGGAGAGCCGTTTGAATAAACCGCAATCTGATCCACCGGGAATCCGGCGGGGGCGCTCGACGGGTCCGTTTGACCGGTTTCGGCATGCGTCCGTCCCGAAATCGGGATGAAGGCGGAGATGAAATCCCGTGCGCCAAGAGGGACTGCACGGATCGGCTCACGCAGAGGCACGGAGGGCGCGGAAGGGAAATCACTCAGGGAACGGCGCCAATGGGGTGCTGAAGCCGCAAGAGCCTTGTCTGGCCGAGTCTTCTCCGTGTCCTCGGTGCCTCCGTGGCAAATCCGCCTTGAAGCGTTTTCGTCCGCGGCCAGGGAAAAAGGCACTTCAGCGACGGCGTGGCAGTGTCAGGGTCGCCACGGCCCCGCCGCGGTCAGAACGGTTTTCCAAGCCGAGGCGACCGGCGTGGGCTTCGGCGATCTGACGGCAGAGCGTCAGCCCGATGCCCGAGCCGCCGGGCTTGGTGGTGAAGAAGGGAACGAAGAGATTCGCCGGGTTGGCGATCCCCAAGCCGGTGTCCTCCACACGCACGGCGACCACGTCGTCCTCTTCGACCACCGCCACCCGGACCGTCCGGTCGGATTCGTCCGGGTTGGCGAGCGCGGCTTCGGCGGCGTTGCGCAGGAGGTTGATGAGGAGCTGCTCGAGTTGGTCCGGGTCCGCCTCGATCCGGACCGTCGCGATGTCGGCGAGCAGCACGGGAACACGGGACTCCAGCAGGGCGACGCGACGGAGGATTTCCGCGAGTTCGACCGGGCGAAGCAGGGGCGGCGGCAGCTTGGCGAGACGGGAGTAGTCGTCGATGAATCGCGCCAACGCACCGGCGCGTCCACGGATGATCTCGAGGCCGCGTCGGGTGTCGGCCTGCCAGTCCTCCGGCAGCGGGTCGCGGCCGAGGAGCGATTCGAGCGAACCGGTGATGCTGGTGATGGGGGTGAGGGAGTTGTTGATCTCGTGGCCGAGGACGCGCAGCAGGCGTTGCCAGGCGGCCCGTTCCTCCTCGCGCAGGACCCGGCCGAGGTCGGTGAGCACCACCAGACGATGGGGACGTCCCTCCTGTCGGAACACGGATCGGCGCAGTGCGTAACGGGAGGAGCCCCCAGGCAAGTCCATGGTCAGGACCCGTTGGGCGTCGCCGCCAAGGCAGCCGTCGAGGGCCAACTCGGACGCCGACCGCCCGAGCAACTGTTCAGCGGGCCGACGGAGGAGGGCCTCGCCGGCGCGGTTGGCAAGCCGGAGACGGCTGTGGTCGTCGAAGGCAAACACCGCCACGTCCAACTCGACCATGACGGTGCGCAGCAGGGCGGTCGCCTCCATGGCTCCCAGGCGTTGCTCCAGCAGCGTCTGGCCAAGGGCGTTGGTCTCGAGGAAGACCTCCCCCAGGGCGTCGTCGCGGACCGCACCGCGGGCGCGCATGGAGAAGTCTCCCTCGCGGATGCCGCCGAGGATGTTGGCCAACGTGCGGAGCGGGAAGACGACCCGGGCGACCAGCGTGGCGACCAGCCAGGCGGCGGAGAAGAAGGCGACCGAGAAGAGCAGGATCCGGAGTCCGGGATCCATGGCCGCGTCGTGCCACAGGAGGAACGCCGCGAGCAGCAGGCCCGGGAGGGCCGCACCAACGGCCAGGATCACGAGGCGCCGCTCGAATCGGGGTGGCGCCTTCACAGCCCGTACTTCTCCAGCCGGCGGTAGAAGGCGCTCCGGCTGAGGCCGAGCTGCTCCGCGGCCCGCATCGCATTGCCATCGCACCGGGCCAGGGTCTGACGGATGAGGAACCGCTCGACCTCCTCGATGCTCATCTCCTCGAGCGGCTTCGCGGCCTCGCGGACGGTGAAGAGTCCGAGGTCCGCCGCGCGGATCCTGGGACCGTCCGCCATCAGCACGCCGCGCTCCACGGCGTGGAACAGCTCGCGTACGTTCCCGGGCCAGGAGTGGGACTTCATGGCCGCGACGGCGGCGGGCTCGAAGCCGGCGATGTCCTTGCGGTAGCGCAGCCGAAGCCGTTCGAGGGAATGGAGGGCGAGCGGTTCCACGTCGTCGAGACGCTCGCGCAGGGAAGGCAGGCGGATCTCGATCGTGTTGAGGCGGAAGAGGAGGTCCTGGCGGAACCGGCCCGCGGCGACCTCGGCGCGGAGGTCGGCGTTGGTCGCGGCGACGAGCCGGACGTCGGCCAACTGGGTGCGGGAGGATCCGAGCCGCTCGAAGGACCGGGTCTCGAGCACGCGCAGCAGCTTGGCCTGCTGGGGCAGCGGCATGTTCGCGATCTCGTCGAGGAACAGCGTCCCGCCCTCCGCCATCTCGAAACGCCCAACCCGGTCCGCGCGGGCGTCGGTGAACGCCCCCTTCACATGCCCGAACAGCTCGCTCTCGAACAGGGTCTCGCTGAGCCCGCCCATGTTGACGGAGACGAACGGACCGCCGAAACGGGGACTGGCGGCGTGGAGGGCCTCGGCGACGACGCCCTTTCCGGTGCCGTTTTCGCCGGTGATCAACACGGTGGCATCGCTGGGGCCGACCCGTTGGATCAGCTCCATCACGGGTCGCATGGCGGCGGAGCCGGCGACGAGGGAAGGTCCCCCGCCCCGCCGGGCCCTTTCGGCGGCGGCGAGCCGGTCGCCCTGCCGAAGCGCCCGCCGCAGGGCGATCTGGTTCCGGGCGATCGCCAGGACCCGCGCGTTGTCCCAAGGCTTCTGCACGAAATCCCTCGCGCCCCGCCGCATGGCCTCCACGGCGACGTCCACGCTGGCCCAGGCCGTCATGACCACCACTGGGAGCTGTGGATCCAGCTGCTGCAACCGGGCGAGCAGCTCCAATCCCTCGGTGCCGCCGGTGGTGTCACGGGTGTAGTTCAGGTCCGCGAAGACCAGGTCGAACTCCGTGCGGGCCACCAGGTCGAGCGCCGACTCCGGCGACTGGGCCAGCTCCGTCCGCCAGCCTTCGGCCTTGAAGAGGAACCGGAGCGCCTCGCCGAGATCCGCCTGGTCGTCGGCGACGAGGATGCGCGCCTTGATTTCGTTTGCCATGGCCTTGGGGAAGCTCTGCGGACACGCGTCCGGGCTCAATTCCGAAACGGAATCCGACGGAAGCCGGAGTCCATGTCACGGACTTGTAACCCCGGCGTCACCACGGCACGCTGCGGCCCATGTTAACCCCGGCGCGAGTTATGCCAAAAATCCTCGTCGTCGATGATGAACCGGATGCGCTGGAGGTCCTCGAGTTCAACCTCAAGAACGCCGGTTACGAAGTCAGCACCGCCGATGACGGCGAAGCGGCGCTGAAGAAGGCGCGCCAGCTTCTGCCGGACCTCATCCTGCTCGACCTCATGCTTCCGGAGGTCGATGGACTGGAGGTCTGCAAGCTCCTGCGCCGCGATCCTGCGACCAGCGGCATCCCCATCATCATGGTCACCGCCAAGGCCGCGGAGATCGACCGCGTGGTGGGCCTGGAGCTCGGGGCCGACGACTACGTCACGAAGCCCTTCAGCCCGCGGGAGCTGGTCCTGCGGGTGAGGAACCTCCTGCGCCGGCGCACCGAGGGCGAGGAGGACAAGCCGCAGAAGATGCAGTTCGGCGACCTGGTCATCGACATCCCGCGCCACCTGGTGAGCGTGGCCGGCGCCCGGGTGGACCTCACCGCCACGGAATTCAAGCTGCTCATCATCCTCGCGCAGCGGCGTGGACGGGTCCAAAGCCGCGAGGCGCTGCTCCGGGACGTCTGGGAGTACGACAACCTGATCGACACCCGCACCGTGGACACCCACATGAGGCGCCTGCGGGAGAAGCTCGGTGATGCGGCGCGCTACCTCGACACGGTCCGCGGCGTCGGATACCGGTTCATCGAGAACTGAGCCGCCCCGCCCCGCCGACACGATGTCCGGGATCCCAGCCCTCGTCCTTTCCGCCCTCCTCGGCGGCGTCGCCGTGCTGCTCGTGTTGCGCGGGCGGATCCGTCGTGAGCAGGAACGGCGCAAGTCGGCGGAGGACGAACTGGCGCGCGAACGTTCAAACCGCGCCGAAGCGGAGGCCGCGGTCGAGGCGAGGCAGGAGGCGCTCTTCGAGAACATGGTCGAGGGCGTCCTGCTGCTCGACGAGGGCGGCCGGGTGCTGTTCACCAACACCGCCTGCCGGCTTTTCTTCGGCCTCCATTCCGACCTCCGCGGACGCTCGCTGCTGGAGACCTTCCGCTGCGTGGAACTGGCCGACGTCGCCGCCGAAGCCGGTCGGGCCCAGAGCGTGACCGGTCGCGAGATCGAGCTTTCCGGGTCGAGCGAGGAACGTTCGCTCCAGGTGAACGCGGCCCGCATCGTGACCCCGGACGGCCGCCTCACCGGCACCCTACTCGTCCTTCACGACACCACCCGCCTCCGCCAGCTGGAAAGCACCCGGCGGGAGTTCGTGGCCAACGTCAGCCACGAGCTGAGGACCCCGCTTTCCCTCATCAAGGGCTCCGTCGAGACCCTGCTCGACGGCGCGGTCCAGGACCCCGGAACAGCTTCGCGCTTCCTCGAGATCATCGACCGCCACTGCGACCGGCTCACCTTCCTCATCGAGGACCTGCTCACGCTTTCCCGCCTCGAGTCCGGCCAGGTCGCCATCAACTTCGACACGGTCCCCCTCCGCCGCCAGGTCGCGGAGGTCGTCGACGACTTCACGCGCAAGGCCAACGATCGCGGGGTGGACCTGGTCAATGCGGTTCCGCCTGAACTGCGGGCGCGCGCGGACTCGGACCGCCTCGACCAGGTGCTCGCGAACCTCGTGGACAACGCCATCAAGTACGGCCGCCCGGGCGGTTCGGTGCGGGTCGAGGGCCGGAACATCCCCGACGGAGGCCGCGTGGAACTCGCGGTGGTCGACGACGGACCGGGCATCCCCCCGGAGGCCGCCGAGCGGGTGTTCGAGCGTTTCTACCGCGTGGACACCGCCCGCTCCCGCGAACAGGGTGGAACCGGACTCGGCCTGAGCATCGTGAAGCACATCGTCCAGGCCCATGGCGGCGAGGTCCGGCTGGAGACGGCGATCGGAAAAGGTTCCACCTTCCGCTTCACCCTGCCCGCCGCGGAGCCCGAGACCTCGGACGAGTAGGCACAGGCCGGCCGGACCAACGGCATCGGGATCCCGATTGCCACGTGGTTGCCGAGGAAGGAGGCTCGCCGCGCCCCGGCCGATCCACGGTCGGAAACCCGTCGCCGTCCCCGCCATGAACCCGTCCCCGTTGCTCTTCGACGTCCATCTTGACCTCGCCATGAACGCCATGGAGTGGAACCGGGACCTCCGTGGCTCGCTGGAATCGGTCCGGCGACGGGAACAGCACCTCAAGGACCGCCCGGACCGCGGCAATGGCGTCGTCACCTTCCCGGAGATGCGTCGGGGTCGGATGGGGCTGTGCGTGGCCACCCAGATCGCGCGCACGGTCGACCGCTTCAGCCGCATGCCCGGCTGGGCCAGCCCGGAGCAGGCCTGGGCCCAGACGCAGGGTCAGTTGGCGTGGTACCTCGAGATGGAATCGCAGGGCGAACTCCGGCAGATCCGCGACCGTTCCGGATTGGAACGCCACCTGACCGACTGGTCCGCCGAAGGGGCCAACCCCAAGGCGATCGGGTACATCCTGAGCCTGGAAGGGGCCGATTCCATCGTCACGCCGGCCCATCTCGAGCGGGCCTATTCCCAGGGACTGAGGGCGGTCGGGCTCACCCACTACGGTCCCGGCCGCTGCGGTGGCGGCACCGACGACGACCAGCCGCTGACACCATTCGGCCGCGAGCTCCTGGCCGAGGTGGAACGGCTCGGGATGATCCTCGACGTCACCCACCTCTGCGACGCCTCGTTCCGCGACGCCCTCGACCGGTTCGGCGGGCCCGTCTGGGCCAGCCACTCCAACTGCCGCGCGCTTGCGGACTGGAACCGGCAGTTCACCGACGAGCAGATCCGCGAGCTGGTCGCTCGCGACGCGGTGATCGGCGTGGCGGTGGATGCCATCATGCTCGTGCACGGATGGCGTCACCTGAAGTCCACCCCGGCGGAATTCCAGCTCACGTTGGAACGCGTCGCCGACCACATCGACCACATCTGCCAGATCGCGGGCAATGCGAACCACGTGGGCATCGGATCCGACGCGGACGGCGCCTTCGGGACTGAGCAGATGCCGCAGGACCTCCAATCGATCGCGGACCTGCAGCGGCTCGTTGGGATCCTCGGTCGCCGCGGGTACAGCGCGTCGGACATCGAAGGCATCTTCTCCGGCAACTTCCTTGGCTTCCTCCGCCGTGTTTGGAGCTGAGGGAACGGGTTGGCCACAGAGACACGGAGGGCACGGAGGAGGAGGTAAACCCACGATCCAGTGTGCCGTCGTCCAGGCATGGAGTCCCGGCTTCAGCCGGCGGAAACCTTCCAGGTCCGAAGCCCCCGGCACTTCCCCGAACGCCCTGCCCCACCGGATCTCCACCGGCTGACGCCGGGACTCCGTACCCCGAAGAGGCAGGGTCCCCTCGCAAGGGGGACACCTGCCTCGTTGCCGTTGTGCTCAGTCCTCAGGCCGCTCACCGCTCGGGGCCATCTTCACGAGTCGCGGCATGAACTCGGCGAGCACCTCGACCAGATCCGTCTGCGCGGCCATCACCTGATGGATGTCCTTGTAGACGCCGGGCACCTCGTCGAGTCCCGCGGACAGCAGGCGGACGTTGCGCTCGCGGAGAACGGGGTTCACCGCGCTCCATTCGAACGTCTGCTCCGCCTTGGTGCGGCTCATCACGCGGCCGGCCCCGTGCGAGGCTGAACCGAGGGAACCCTCGCCGCCCTTTCCGCGGACGACGAATCCGGGCGTGGCCATCGAGCCGGGAATGATGCCCAGGACGCCGGGATGTGCCGGAGTGGCGCCCTTGCGGTGCACGACCACGTCCCGCGCCACACCGTTGACCACGTGGCGCTCCTTCCACGCGAAGTTGTGGTGATTCTCGATGTCGAGGAGCACCTGCGCGCCGAGGTTGCGGGCGATGTGGCGGTGGATGAGCTCATGGTTCGCCGCCGCATAACGCCCCATCAGCTCCATCGCCGCCCAATACTCCTGGCCCTCCGGGGAATCGAGGTCGAGCCACGCCAGCCGGGCGTATTCCTTCGGCAACTCCCGGTGCAGGGACATGGCGAGCTTGCTGAAGTAGTCGCACACGGCCGCGCCGGTCCCGCGGCTTCCGCTGTGGGACAGCAGCGCCAGGTACTCACCGGGCGGCAGGATCGAAGCCGCCGAAGCCGCCGTCGGGGAACCCATATCCGAGGTCCCGTTGGACGGCCGCACCGTCAGCGTCCCGAATTCCACGAAGTGGTTCCCGCTCCCGCTCGTCCCAAGCTGGGCCCAGGCGCGGTCGCGGTTGGACTTGGTCGGCTTGGACACCGTCCAGTCGGCCTCCAGCACCTCGTGTTGACGACGCTGCTTGAAGGTCGCCCCCACCCCGAAACGCGTCTCCGCCTCGATGGCGCGCACGAGTTCTTCATGCCGCCCGGTCAACGCCGATGCCGGCCAATCGAGCACCGTCAGCTTCATGCGGCACGCGATGTCCACGCCGACGGCGTAGGGGATCACGACGCCCTCCGTCGCCAGCACGCCGCCGATCGGCAGGCCGTAGCCGACGTGGGCGTCGGGCATCAGTGCGCCGGCGACCGACACGGGCAGTTCGCAGGCACGGGCCATCTGCGCCACGGCCTGCGATTCCAGGTCCTGGCCCCATTGCCGCCACGGCGCGTTGCCGGGCGTGAAGCTCGTCGGCACGGCCAACAGGGCCCGCGCGAAGTCCGCGCGGAGTTCGTCGTCCACGTAGGCCTCGGGATTGCGGAACACCGTCTCGACAGCCTGAGGGATGAGCTGCTTGTCGTTTCCGGCGATGCAGTAGCGGGAGATGAAGGCGAGCGCCTGCCGGGCCGGTTCGCCCGGGGGCACGCCCATCTTGGCGAGGTGTTTTTCGTTCATGGGGAAAACTGGGTATCCAACTGAAGACGCCAGACGGCCGGTGCAACCGGCTCCGTGGTGATGGTGACCGGGAGGAACTCCCGGAGGATGTCCGCGTTGGTGCGGGTATGTCCGCTGGGCTCCGTGGTCGTGAAGCTTCCGCCCCGCGCCAGCGCCAACGGCAACAGCAGCTGGTCGGCAAGGTGCTCGTCCACGGCCGCGCCGCTGGCTTGGAAGCGCGCCGCCGCGCCGATTGCCTCCTCGGCGACCTGCTCCGCGCGGACACGGGGGGCTCCGAAACCGGTGAAGACATTGGAGAAGCCGTCGGCCTCGGCGAGGACGTGGACCGTATTTCCCGGCCCGATGGCGTCCGCCCGCACCTCCAGGGCGCTTTGCTCGGGGGCGAGGCCGAGCCGTTCGCGAACGACGCCCAGTTCCCGCTCGGCGACCTGACGGGGCAAGCCGGCCTGGCAGACCAAGGCAGCGAGGGAGGCCGGCTTGGCCCCTTCCCCAACTTCCAGCCGGAGCGGCTTGAGCGCGTTGGCCGGACGGATGACGACGCGGCAGAGGCCGCCACCGTTCGGATAGAACCCGGGACGATCCAGGGTCGCCTCAACGTCGAAGCCGATCCGACGCAGCAGCGGCAGGAAGGCACGCTCGATGAACGGGAACGGCGGCGCGAACGGGTTGTGGGTTCCACCCTCCAACACCAGTTCGCTCGGTTGACGAGACAGCAGGAGCGGCGGCAGGACCGCCTGGAGCAGCAGCATCGTGCTGCCTGCGCCGGCGATCTGGAACCGGTGCACGCCGGGAACGACCGCACCCGGAGTGAAGGTGATCTCCTGGGAGCCCAGCGCCGCGCCCGCGACCTCGGCCGAACCGATGCGCGCCGCGGCCTCCACGCAGGCCAGATGCTGGCGCATGAGACCTGGCTTGGGGCGGCCCGCACGGATGCGGCCGATGCGGAAGGGCCGGCCGGTGACGACGCTGAGCGCCAACGCCGACCGCAGGATCTGCCCGCCGCCTTCGCCTTGGGATCCGTCGATTTGGATGAGTTCGGACATTGTAGGAGATGGCTTTGACCGTATCGCAACCAACCATGCGGCCAGATGCTGGCCGCATGGGCGTGCTTCAAGATTCATGTCGTCCGGGTGTCCAACTGTGGGCGGCTCCGATCGGAGTCCTTCAAAGTCGGAACGAACCCATTCGACAGCCCCCAGACGAAGGTGCTGCCGGACTGGCCGGCAGCAGCCATTGTCTGGAGCAGGCGCAGGTTCTGGAGCGACGGGTTGCCCTCCAACATCTTGGCTGCGTTGGCGAGGTTGCGGAGCGCCGCCGTCTCGCCTCTCGCACGCTCCAAGGCGGCGATGCCCTCCTGCTTCGCCTTGAGCACCTCGCTGAAGAGCTTCTTCAGATCCGCAGGCAACATCACGTCCTTCACGGCCAAGGCGGAGAGGGTGATACCGATCTTCTCGGCCTCAGGCGCAGCGTTGGCATGCAACTGGGCTCCAATCTCCAGCCTCTTCTCCAGAAGCGTCTCCGACATCTGGGCCGCGATGACGGAACGGAGGGTGAGCTGGACGGTCTGATAGAGGCTGTCGTGCCAGTTCTGGACTTCGTGCAAGGCCTTCACCGGATCACTGATCTGCCAGGTAAGCGCGAGGCTGATTTTGAGCCCGACGTTGTCGGCCGTGAGTACCTCCTGCCCAGACAGTGTGAGTGTGGCCTTGCGGAGATCGACTCTGTGTATGGCATGGCCAGTTCCCCAGAGACGGTGACGTCCGGCGTCGAGTCGACGGAGGAATCGTCCGTGCCGATAGAGCAGAACGCACTCATGGTCGGACACGGCGAGGCGTCGGCCGAAGCCCTTGAGTGCGCACGGCGTTTGCGTCTGCAGGAGGAGGAAGTCTGTGTTCATGTTCGTTTCCTTCGTTGTCTTTGGAGGCAACCGGGCTCCGCGTCTCCACGGCGGGAGAGGAGGTCCCCTCACAGAGCCGTTTCAAAGCCGCGCCGAAGCGCTGGAGCCCGATTGCCGCCGTTGAGCGGGACTTGAACCCGATCGGACTTTCTGTCGTTTACCAGTTTGCCTGTCCGCCGATTCGCAGGACCGGTTGGGCAATCGCCTCCGGCTGCTGGCTTCGGAGTCAGCTTCTCCCTCTCTGCAGCAGGCGTGCCAACCGGCAAACGGTCCACAAACAGGCTCTTTTGCTAGGTTTTGGCACAAGCGGTTATTGGGACGCCTACAAACACATCGTTTTACCGCGATCATACGCGCTTTACCGCGCGTCTCTTCCAATGGCACTCTTCCCTGGCTGGACGGCCGCGACCCTCAGACCCGGCTTCCCGCAGTCCGCCCGTCGTGACCGGGGAACCGAGGTAGTACGGCTCGCCGCCCCACCGGAATCGCCATGAAGAAGACCGTCGTGATCGGCATCCTCGGCAGCGTGCTGGATGCCGGCTTCCACCAGGAGCGTTGGCAGAGGTGGCGTCCCAGCGTCTCGCTGTGTCAGCACGAGGACCTGGTGGTGAGCCGGTTCGAGCTGATGCACCTGCCGTTCCACAAGGATGTGGCCCGCGCCGTCGCCGCCGACATCGCCCGGGTGTCGCCGGAAACCGAGGTTCGCCTGCACTCCCAGACCCTTCGCGATCCGTGGGACTTCGAGGAGGTGTTCGGCGCGCTGCACGAGTTTGCCCGCGGCTACACGTTCGATCCGGACCACGAGGACTACCTTGTCCACATCACCACCGGCACCCACGTGCAGCAGATCTGCCTGTTCCTGCTGACCGAGAGCCGGCATTTCCCAGGCCGGCTGGTACAGACCTCGCCGAAGGACCGGAAGACGAAGTCGCCGTCAGGAACCTACAGCCTCATCGATCTCGACCTGTCCCGGTACGACCGGATCGCGGCGCGCTTTCGCAAGGAAGCCAACGAGGCACACAGTTTCCTCAAGTCCGGCATCGAGACCCGCAACGACCGGTTCAACCGGCTGATCGAGCAGATCGAGCACGTCGCCATGCAGTCGCGCGATCCGATGCTGCTCATGGGACCGACCGGCGCCGGGAAGTCGCAGCTTGCCCGGAAGATCTACGAGCTCAGGAAGTCGCGGCACCAACTGACGGGCGCGTTCGTCGAGGTGAACTGCGCCACGCTGCGTGGGGACGCTGCGATGAGCGCCCTCTTCGGCCACGTGAAGGGCGCCTTCACCGGCGCGTTGAAGGACCGCCCGGGACTGCTCCGCTCGGCGGACGGCGGCCTGCTCTTCCTCGACGAGGTCGGCGAGCTCGGCCTAGACGAGCAGGCCATGCTGCTGCGCGCGCTGGAGGACAAGCGCTTCCCGCCCTTCGGTGGCGACCACGAGGTGACGAGCGACTTCCAGCTCATCACCGGCACCAACCGGGACCTGCAGGACCGCGTCCGCGAAGGGCTCTTCCGCGAGGACCTGCTAGCCCGGTTGAATCTGTGGACCTTCCAGCTGCCCGGCCTGCGCGAGCGCCCCGAGGACATCGAGCCCAACCTCGACTACGAGCTGGATCAGTTCGCCCGCAGGCACGGCAACCGCATCACGATGAGCAAGGAGGTCCGGGAGAGGTTCCTCGCCTTTGCGCATTCGTCCGAGGCCCGCTGGAGCGCGAACTTCCGGGATCTCAACGCCGCGCTGACCCGCATGGCGACCCTCGCGGAGGGCGGCCGCATCACCGCACCGGTCCTGGACGAGGAACTGGTGCGCCTGCGGGCGGCCTGGTCGGAGCCGAAGGCGGGGGAAGACGGGGCGGAGCTGCTGGCGTCGGTGATGGGGTCGAAGCGCCTGGCCGAGATCGATCCCTTCGACCAGGCCCAGCTCGCCTACGTGATCCGGGTGTGCCGCGAGTCGAAGAGCCAATCCGAGGCCGGCCGGAAGCTGTTCCAGGTGACCCGGCTGGCCCGCAAGCACACCAACGACGCCGACCGCCTGACCAAGTACCTGGCCCGCTTCGACCTGAAGTGGAACGACTGCGGAGGCGCCTGAGCCTTGATTGCGTGCGGTGCGGCGTGAAGCCGGCGCAAAGGCGCATTCCGGAGTCGGAACAGCTTGAGCAAAACGGACGTACGCTCACATCGTCCGGCCCACGATGTTCCACTCCCGTCGCCGCCGACTCGCTGCCGGGCTGTGCCTTGTCATTTCCATGGCCCTGGCCCAGGACTCCGCGGCTGCGGGAACGCGGCTCGAACGGACCGTCCTGGCAACCAACCTGGTCGAGCCGATCGCCCTCGACGTGGCCGCCGATGGCCGGGTGGTGTTTGCCGAGCGCCGCGGTGCCATGAAGGCCTGGCAACCGGACTCCGGGCTCACGACCACCCTTGGAACACTGGAGGTGTTCACCGGGCCCGAGGACGGCCTGCTGGGCCTCGCCTTGCATCCGGGCTTCGTGACCAACGGCTGGGTCTTCCTGTACCACGCGACACCGGGCGTGCTCGAGAACCGCGTCTCGCGCTTCACGGTCGTCGGAGGGGCGCTGGACAAGGCCTCGCAGCGGGTCCTGTTGCGGGTGCCCACCCTGATTCCCAAGCCCAACCATTCCGGCGGCGGACTGGGCTTCGATGGCGCGGGCCACCTCTATGTTTCCACCGGCGACTACACCTACGCGGACAAGTCGGACGGCTATGCCCCGCTCGATCGCCGACGCGGCCATGAACTGAACGACTCCGAACGCACCGCGGCCAACACCGCCGACTTCCGCGGCAAGATCCTCCGGATCCATCCCGAGGCCGACGGCACCTACACGATCCCCGCCGGCAACCTGTTCCCGCCCGGCACGCCCAAGACGCTCCCGGAGATCTACGTGATGGGCTGCCGGAACCCCTTCCGCCTTGGCGTCGATCCGAAGACCGGATGGCTCTACTGGGGCGACATCGGACCGGATGCGCTCGGCCCCGATCCGGGACGGGGACCGGCCGGCTTCGACGAGTTCAACGTCGCCAAGGTCGCCGGCAACTTCGGTTGGCCCCACTTCGCCGCCGACAACCGGCCCTACAACGCCTTCGACTTCGAAACGCGGACCGGTGGGTCGCCATTCGATCCCGCGCATCCGGTCAACGATTCCCCCAACAACGGCGGTCTGCGTGAGCTGCCCCCCGCCCAGCCGGCGTTCCTCTGGTATCCGCCCGGTCCCAGCACCCGCTGGCCCGACGTTGGTTCCGGACCGCGCTCCGCCATGGCCGGACCGGTCTATCACTTCGATCCCGGGCTGAAGTCGGAGCGGAAACTGCCTGTCGAGTATGATGGCGCCGTTTTCCTGTTCGAATGGGAGCGCGGCTGGATCAAGGCCGCCTGGCTGACGGACGACGGCCGGGTCCGCGCACTGAAGCCGTTCATGGCCGACACCCGCTTCAAGCGCCCCATCTGCCTCCAGCTCGGAGCGGACGGAGCCCTCTACCTGCTCGAGTGGGGCAGCAACTGGTGGAACAACCGCGATGGGGCGTTGGTGAGGCTTGGGGCTGTTCCGTAGGCGTCGGGGAAACGACTTGGCCACAGAGACACGGAGGGCACGGAGGAAGCGTTGGGAGCGACTTCTTCTTCCTCTCGGTGTGCTTCGTGCCTCCGTGGCAGGAATCCCGTTCAGAGACCGATCTGCTTGAACCGGCTCTTCACCTCCTTCAGGTGAAAGTCGAGGGAACAGAGCTTCTCCAGCTCGCCCTTCTTGAAGTGCTTCGCGACGTCCGCGTCCGCTTTGAGCACCTCCAGGAAGTCGGCGTCGTCGCGGCCGGCGTGCTTCACCTCCCACGTCTTCATCGCGTTGCGCTGCACCAGCGCGTAGGCGTCCTCGCGGGTCAGGCCCTTGCGGATCAGCGCCAGCAGCACGGTCTGGCT
>JAIXUV010000183.1 GCA_027483345.1 Verrucomicrobiales bacterium
GGGGCCGACGTGGTCCTCCTGAACACCTGCAGCGTCCGCGACCTCGCGGAGCAGAAGGCCATCGGCAAGATGACCGCGCTCGCCGCGGACAACCGCAAGCAGGGTTCCACCCAGGTGCTCGGCTACCTCGGTTGCATGGCCCAAAGCCGCGGCGGGGAACTCGTCCAGCCGTCCAACGGCGTCCGGCTGGTCGTAGGAACCCAGAAGTTCCATCGCACCGGCGAGTTCCTCGACGATCTGCTTGCCGGTCGGAAATCCGAGGTCGTGGACGTCGCCGAGGAGGCCGACAGCCAGTCGGCCATCCGCGAGCACCTGCCCCAGACCGGCAAGGGCGGCTCCGGCGCGGTGACCGCTTTCGTCAGCATCATGCAGGGCTGCAACCAGCACTGCACCTTCTGCATCGTCCCCTCCACCCGCGGCGCCGAACGGAGCCGTACCATCGAGGACATCGTTGCCGAGTGTCGCGGTCTCGCTGAACGCGGCGTCCGCGAGATCACCCTCCTCGGTCAGATCGTCACCAGCTACGGACGCCGGCTCTACCCGGTCGTCGACGGCCGCAGCGCCTTCCTCCAGCTCGTCGAGGCCGTCCATGAGATCCCCGGCATCCACCGCATCCGCTTCACGTCGCCGCATCCCAAGGGCTACGGGAACGACCTCATCGAGGCGTTCGGACGTCTGCCGAAGCTGGCGGAGTGCGCGCATCTGCCGGTCCAGAGCGGTTCGGATCGGCTGCTGAAGCTCATGCACCGCGGCTACAACCGTGAGCGCTACCTCGGGATCATCCGGCGGCTGCGCGAGGTCCGGGCGGACATCGGGGTGACCACGGACATCATCGTGGGCTTCCCGGGTGAGACGGAGGAGGACTTCGCCGACACCCTTTCGCTCTGCCGCGAGGTCGGCTTCGACCAGGCGTACGTCTACAAGTACAGCCGGCGCCGCGACACCCCGGCGGCCGAGATGCCGGACCAGCTTCCCGAGGAGGTCATCGAGGAACGCCACCAGCGCCTGCTCGCGGTCATCAACGAGATGGCGATGGCCAAGTACCACGCCCTGGTCGGCCAGGAGGTGGAGATCCTCGTCGAGGGCCCCAGCCACCGGAACGCCGCCCGCTACGAGGGCCGCACCCGCAGCAACAAGATCGTGGTCTTCGAGGGCTCCCCGCGGCATGTCGGGGAACTGCTCCGGCTGCGCATCGAACGTGCCGGCAGCTTCACCCTCTACGGCAACCCCGCCATCATCGGGCTCGAAGACGCCGCCGCGGCCGCGGTCAACGGCTGAGCAGCATCAGGTAGCGCTCGAGCCGGAGGGAGTCCTCGGTGTCCTTCCGTTCCCGGTGGATCACCTGGAGGTTCGAGATCATCCGCTGCAGGCAACGGCGGGCACTCAGCGGCTGGAGATGCGAGT
Organism: Verrucomicrobiales bacterium; assembly: GCA_027483345.1. Taxonomy (GTDB): domain Bacteria; phylum Verrucomicrobiota; class Verrucomicrobiia; order Limisphaerales; family UBA9464; genus SXXZ01. The sequence continues at coordinate 1,405 of JAIXUV010000183.1, forward strand.
CCAGGTCGTCCAACGAGAAGTGCGAAAGCCGGCGGCGCGCCTCGGCCCGGGAGACCACCACCCCGCCGTGGAACGGATCGAGGAACAGTTCCTCGTGCACGGTCTGGTAGCGGCAGAGGAAGTGGCCCGGCATCCCGATGCCCGTGACCGGCAGACCCAATCGGCGCGCGGTGAACTGGTAGAGCGCGCACAACGTGATCGGGATGCCCCGGCGGCGGTCCATCACCGCGTCGAGGTAGGAGTTGAGCGGATCGTAGTAGTCCTCCGTGTTCCCGCGGAAGCCGTGCTCCACGAACAGGACGTGGCTCAGGGCCGCCGCCGCGCCGACGCCGTCGGCCGCGAGTTCCACCGCGGGCCGCGCCTGTTCCGCCCATCCGTCGAGCTGCGCCCGGTAGGCTTCCACCGGGGCGTCGGGATTCCGGGTGCGGGCCAGCATCCAGCAGGCGTCCTCGAGGTCGAAGTGCTCGGCCTGCCGGTTGCAGAAGTTCAGGAACTCCACGTCCGCACGGCTGCGTCCGTCCTGGAGCAGCAGGGCCCGGACGCGTCGGCGGATCTCCGCATCCGGATGCGCGCGGTGCCGCGACAACCACGCCATCGTCGTCGCTCCGCCGGCGAGCAACCGCTCCCGGATCGCATCGGACACCGCGGCGTCCTCGTCCGCCAACAACGTCAGCAGCGCCTGCTGACGCTCCGGTGAGGGCTGCGGTTCCGTCGGCTTTTCAGGTTGGTGGGCGGGTTCCATCGCGGTCGCTCCCGTTCGTGTCAGTCGAACATCTTGCCCGGATTCAGGATGCCGTTGGGGTCGAGTTCCCGCCGCAGCGCGCGCATCACCCGGATCTGCGCGTCGCCGAGGAACGCCGGCAGGAACTCCTTCTTCGCCACGCCCACGCCGTGCTCGCCCGTGATGGTTCCCCCGAGGCGGATCGCCTCGTCGAAGATCTCCCGGAACGCCTGGTGCACCCGCGCCATCTCGTCGGCCTTCCGCTCGTCCGTCAGGAAGGTCGGATGGAGGTTGCCGTCGCCCATGTGCCCGAAGGTCCCGATCCGGAGCCGGTGCCGCTTGGCCACGCCCTCGACGAACCGGATCATCCGGGCCAGTTCGCTCCGGGGCACGGTCGCGTCCTCGAGGATCGTGGTCGGCGCCACCCGGGCCAACGCGCTGAACGCCGACCTCCGCGCCGTCGCCAACGCCGTGGCCTCCGCCTCGTCCGCCGCGATCCGGATCGAGTCGCTCCCGTTGCGACGCGCGATCTCCGCCATCTGCGCCGCCTCGTCCGCGACCTGCGCCGGATGCCCGTCCGTCTCCATCAGCAACAGCGCCTCGCAGTCCGGCAGGCCGATCTTCGCGAAGTCATCCACGCAGCGTATCGTCGTTCGGTCCAGGAACTCCAACGTGCACGGGATGATCCGCGCCGCGATGATGTCGGAGACCGTCTGGGCCGCGGAATCCATCGCCGGGAATGTGGCGATCAGGGTGCGCTTCGCGGCCGGCTTCGGGATCAGGCGCAGCAGGATGCGGGTCATCACGCCCAACGTGCCCTCGCTCCCGACGAACAGGTCCTTCAGCGAATAGCCGGCGACGTCCTTCACGCACTTGTTGCCCGTCTTGAGGATCTCGCCGTCGGGCAGCACCACCTCCAGGCCCATGACGTAGTTGCGGGTGATGCCGTACTTCAGTCCGCGGAGACCGCCGGAGTTCTCGGCGACGTTGCCGCCCAGGGTGCTGATGCGCATCGAACCCGGGTCCGGCGGATAGAAGAGTCCCACGGCCGCGGCGGCTTCGGCGACCTGCACGGTGGTGACGCCGGGCTCGACCTCCATGGTGAGGTTGGCGGCGTCCACCTCGAGGATCCGGCTCATCCTCACGGTGCAGAGCACGATGCAGTCGGGCACCGGCAGCGAGCCGCCGCTGAGCCCGGTACCGGAGCCGCGGGTGACGACGGGCACGCGTCGGCGGTTGGCCAGCTGGAGAACCCAGCGGACCTCCTCGGCCGAGCTGACGAAGACGACGCAGCCGGGCATCTGGGAAAGGGCCGCGGTGCCGTCGAAGGAGTAGGGGATGAGGTCCTCGGGCGCGGTCAGCAGGGAATCCGGCCCGAAGCGGCCGTGGAGTTCCGTGAGGACATCGGATGACAGCGGCATGTCGAACTAGGTTGGACCCGACCGGATCGGATTCAAGGCCGCAGGCGGGGCGGGGATGGAGGGATGAAGGGGTGAAGGGGGAATGGGGAAATCGAAGGCGGGTGGCAGGGGTTTTCGCCACCAAGGGTGCCAAGGGTGCGGAGAACGCATTCCGGATCCGACGCACGACTTCCGATGCGCGATGCCCTTCCGATTTCCGCCGAGAAGCTCGTGCGGAGACGCGGAGGCGCTGGGAAGCCCAGAGACGGGCCTGCTGAAGCGGGAGGAAAGATGGTGTCCCGACCAGGAATTGAACCTGGATCCGCGGTTTAGGAAACCGCTGCTCTATCCATTTGAGCTATCAGGACAAACCGCTGACGACGAATGGGTTCCGCGGAACTTCCTTGCTGCTCCCTGCTCCGCGTGCAATCCGTTCGTGTCCCCCGATTCCTTGGCCGATGTCCAAGTCCCAAGGTCTCGTGAGGGCACTGGAGGATGCGTCCAGACAGCCCCGTTTTCAACAGGTTGTGGAGCGCCTTTTCCGGCGTGCGTCGACGGGGAGTTGATACGCGCTGCCAAAACGCGGCGGCAAGCCGTTTTGCCGTCTCCCGGTGGGCAGGTGCGGTCAGGACTTCGGAAGCCCAATTTACAAGCCCACTTCTGCAAGGAATCCTTGTGAAATGACGTCCACGCTGACACAGGCGGGCCAGACCACCATTCCAGCCGATATCCGCCGCAAGGCCGGGTGGGAGCCGGGCGCCACCTTGGATTGGCAGGTGGATGGCGACAAGGTCGTTGTCCGCCTTATGGTGCCCATCGAAGATGTCACGACGGTGAGGCTTGCCCGAGAGAACGGGAAGCTGGCCTTTCCTTCCGGATTCACGGCGACGTCTGCCGCCATCGCCGAGGCGATCCGGGAGGAGCGGGATTCCCGATGACCGCCTATTGGGATTCCAGCTCGCTGATTGCTGCGCTGATGGACGGGCATGAGCTCGAAGGCGTCACCCGACCGCACACACTTGCCGAAGTCTTCTCCACGCCGACTGGCAAGGGAATCGACACCCCGGACGGGCGGCAACGGCTCCTCCCGGACGACGTTGCCGCGATCCTCTCCGACCTGCCGAAGCTGGCCTTCGTGGAACTTTCCGCTGCCGAGACCTTGAAGGCAGTTCAAGAAGCGGGAGCACAAGGGGTCCGCGGAGGCTTGGTCCATGTCTGGCTCCACGTCCAAGCAGAGGAAAAGGCCGGAGCAGACGTCATCCTGACGGAGAACACACGGCACTTCCGGACGTTGACCAAGACGCGGCCTGAAACGTCCGCGCCTTTCGTGGCGCGTTAGCCGTGGCCCGTTGACGTCGGCATTGTGTCACATCATTGTGTCACACATGAAGACGGCCAGCATCCGGGACTTGAAGCACGATACCACCACCGTTCTTGGGTGGGTGGCGGCGGGCGAATCGGTTGAAATCCAGAAGCGCGGCAAACCGGTTGCGATCTTGAGTCGTCCCGCACCGGACGCGAAGGCATCGGCACTGCCGGATTTCGCCGCCCGGCTGAAATCCATTTACGGGGACACGGTGCTCGCGACCACGGCGACCGAGTTGCTGGCCGATGAACGCGGCGTCCGATGAACGCCTACGCCGACACCGGCTTCATCTGTTCGGTTCATGCACCCGACGCGAACACGGGGCGTGCGATTGCCTGGCTCAGGAAGAACCGCGATCCGTTGCCATTCACCGGGCTTCACCGGCTGGAATTTCGGAACGCCCTTCGGCTTCGCGTCTTTCGGAAGGAAATCACCGCGGTACAGCGGGAGCTTTCGATTCAGGCCATGCTTTCCGACCTCGCGGCCGGGGTGTTTGCCCATGCGGACCCGAGGTGGGCCGATGTGCTTTCGGAGGCGGAACGCCTGAGCGCGGGACACTCGGAACTCATCGGCACCCGGAGTCTCGACATCTTGCATGTCGCCGGTGCGCTTGTTCTAGGCTCGGAGCAGTTTGTCACCTTTGACACCCGGCAGGCGACTCTGGCCCGTGCGGCCGGCCTGCGCGTTCCGGAGATGGACGGAAACGGGAGCTAGCCCCGGGAAGTCCGCCAGAGCAGGGGAACCTGGCCCCATTGGCGGATGCGCGAGTCGTCGGAGATCAGCCGCAGTTTGTGGACCAGGGCCGTGGCGACAATCAGTTGGTCCGCCGGATCCTTGTGGAAACCGGATTCCTCCAGTTCGGCGATCCGCTCGGCAATGGCAGGTGTGATGGGCAATACGGTGAGTTCCGGTGTGATGGCCAAGCTGAAGAATTCGGCGAGCGGCACGGACAGCTCCAACCGGCCGAGTTCCGCCAGCTTGGCCGCCTCCCACAGCGATACGTCGGCAATGGCCAGACTGTCGGCGTGGTCCGTCAGCGTGCCTTCCACCAAGTGCGGCAACGGCTCGCCCAGGGCCCGTTGAATCCAAGCGTGTGTGTCCAGCAGGTGCGTCACCGAGACGCCTCCCAATCAAGCCCCGTGCTGAAGATGTCGCCGGTGATCCTACCCTTGCCCTTCAAGGCGCCTTGCCACGTCTTCGGCTTCACCGCCTGAAACACGAATTCCTCCGCGCCCGAGGTGACGTAGATGGCTTCACCCGATTTGGCCTTGGCCTTCATGCGGGCGAAGTCGCGCTGGAAATCCCTCGAAGTGACCCTCATGTCGGACATCGTGACGGACATTGTGTCGCCGATCAACGCCTGGTGTTGACCGACATGTCCTCCATGCGGACGGCCGCCATTGGGAGCGGCGATCCGGGCCTCCTGTCCCTCTGGGTCACTGGGGAACGGGGCGTTCACCGAAGAGGGCGGTACCGATCCGGACCAGGGTGGAGCCTTCCTCAATGGCGACTTCCATGTCGCCGCTCATGCCCATGCTCAGGACCGGCAGGGCCGTTCCCAGCCGCTCCGAACATCGGTCGCGCAACTCGCGCAGGCGTCGGAACACCGGCCGCGCCAGTTCGGGGTCTTCGGCGTAGGGGGCGATGGTCATCAGGCCGCGTATCGCCAGGCGGTCCATCCCGCCGAGACTCGGCAGGGCTTCGATGAGGCGCTCCGGATCCCAGCCGAACTTCGACGGCTCGCCGGAGACGTTGACCTCGAGCAGCACCGGCTGGATGCGATCCCGCTTGGCGGCCTGTTTTGCAAGGGCCTCGGCGATGTCCAAGGTGTCGACGCCTTGGACGACGCGGAACAGATCGACGGCGTCGCGGACCTTGTTGGATTGGAGGTGGCCGATGAAGTGCCATTCGAGATCGGCGGCGCACGCGGGGATCTTGGCCTTGGCTTCCTGGATGCGGTTCTCGCCGAACAGCCGGAGACCGCA
>JAIXUV010000363.1 GCA_027483345.1 Verrucomicrobiales bacterium
ATGAACTTCACCGACGGCCATGCGCAGTTCGTGAGGCGCAAGGAGTACCTCCGCGTGCTCAACATGAGCCAGGACTCCAACAACCGGGCACCCGACGGGTTCTGATCCAAGCCAAGGGGTCCGGCGAAGGACCCCACGCAAACGCGCGGAGACGCGAAGGCGAAGCCGGATTCACCGATGTCGCGCCATTTGCGTGAGGGTCCCTTCCAAGCAGGCCGGCCGCCGCTTAGGTCGTCAGATGGACACCCACTTCCGCGAACGGGTGCTGCGCAGGACGGCTTCGCAGAGCTTCACCTCGTGGTGTCCGTCCGCGGCCGTCGCGAAGAGCACCGGTGATTTCCGATCCCCGGCGATGTGCTCGTACACGGCCCGGTAGTGCATCTTGTGGCTGTCCGGGAACCCTTCCGGATGTCCGCCCGGGTAATCGGTGAATCCGGCGACGTCCGCCGAGAAGCCCGCGGTGCCGCGCTGAAGCACCTGGTTCGGTTCGTCGCGTCGGCCGACGAGGATCTCGTTCGGTTGCTGCAGGTCCCAGCGCACGCTGCCCTTCGTCCCGTAGATCCCCACGGAGAGGCTGCATTTCCAGCCGGCGGCGACCTGCGAGATGGAGGCGTTGGCGTGCACCCGGTCGGCGAATCCATGGGACGCATTCCCGAACCGGAGCAGCACGCTGCCGAAGTCCTCGGTGTCGACGCGGTAGGGCACCATGTCGGCGGGATCCGCGGCGGCGAAGGTCTGGACCTCGCCCTTGGGCCGGAGGCGGTTCTTGTGGAAGGTCTCGACGTGGGCGAAGACCGATTCCGCCTTGGCGCCCAGGATGAACGAGACCGCATCGATCCAGTGGGTGCCGATGTCGCCGACCGCCCTCAGCTTGCCACCCTCCTTGGAGAGGATCCGCCAGTTGTAGTCGGTGTCGTGGAGTAGCCAGTCCTGAAAGAAGTGTCCCTGGACATGGATGATCTTCCCGAGTTCTCCGCGGGCCACCATTGCGCGCATCTGCAGCACCGCGGGAAAGAAGCGGCACATGTAGTTCACGGCGAAGACCGGGGCGCCGGGCTTCGCGACGGCCGCCACGACGCGGGCCGTCTCCCGGGTGTTCATGCCGAGCGGTTTCTCGCAAACGACGTGGCGTCCGGACTTCAGGCAGTCGAGTGCCTGGGCGACATGGGCCTTGTTGGGCGAGGTGATGTGGACCACGTCGACGTTGGGCGAGCGAAGCATGGCCTTGTGGTCGTAGTCGCCGTAGACCTCCGGGATTCCCCATTGGCGGGCGCAGGCGGTCGCCGACCGTGTGGAGCCGCAGATGGCCGTGACCTGGACGCCGAGGCGTCGCAGGGCCTCGATGTGGACCGGTCCGATGAAGCCCGTTCCGATGACGCCGGCGCGGAGGTGGTGCAGGAAGGACATGGCCTCGTCCTAGCCGAGCTGCGTCGCGCCGGCCACCGCAAACGTGGAAGGGCGGTCCCAACGTCCGCCTCGGGGCTTGGAGCATCGCCGGCCACCTCTTAGGATCCTCTCACTTCCATGGCCACCATCGCTGTTCTCGGGACATTCGACACCAAGGGTGAGGAACACCGCTATGTGGCGGATCTGATCCGCTCCCGCGGGCATTCCGTGGTGATGGTCGATGTGGGTGTTCTGGACTCCGGCGCGAGCGGTGCCGACGTCGGTCCGGCCGAGGTGGCGGCGGCCGGTGGTTCCGTGCTCTCCGAGTTGGCGGCCCGGAGGGACCGTGGCGAAGCGGTGGCCGCGATGACCCGTGGAGCCCCGCTGATCCTCTCCCGTCTGCAGAAGGACGGCCGCATCGACGGCGTGATCTCCCTGGGCGGCGGCGGCGGCACGGCGATCTGCACGGCCGCGATGCGCGCCCTTCCGGTTGGTTTCCCCAAGCTGATGGTCTCGACGCTCGCCAGCGGCAACACCGCGCCCTACGTCGGTGTGAAGGACATCGTCATGATGCCCTCGGTGGTGGACGTCGCCGGCCTGAACCGCCTTTCGCGCCGGCTTCTCGCCCAGGCGGCCGGCGCCATCTGCGGCATGGTCGAGATGCCCGTCCCCGCGGCGTCGACCCGGCCGGTGATCGTCGCGTCCCAGTTCGGCAACACCACCCCCTGCGTCACCGCGGCCCGGGGCATCCTCGAGGGTGCCGGGTTCGAGGTGATGGTCTTCGCCGCCACCGGGACCGGCGGGCGCACCATGGAGTCCCTCGTCGAGAGCGGGATGGTTTCCGGGGTGCTCGACATCACGACCACCGAGTGGGCCGACGAGGTCGCGGGCGGCGTCCTCTCCGCTGGACCCACCCGCTGCGAAGCGGCGGCGCGCGCCGGCGTCCCGGCCATCCTCACCCCCGGTTGCGTGGACATGGTGAACTTCGGCGAACCGTCCTCGGTGCCCGAACGGTATCAGGGCCGCCGCTTCTACCAGCACAACGCCCAGGTCACGCTGATGCGCACCAACGTGGAGGAGAACGATCGCATCGGCCGGATCCTGGCCGAGAAGTGCAATCTCTCCACCGGACCCGTCGAGGTGTTCCTGCCCCTGAAGGGCGTCAGCGTCATCAGTGCGCCCGGTCAGCCGTTCCATTGGCCCGAGGCCGACGCCGCCCTGTTCAACGCCTGGAAGTCCGGACTCCGCCCCGACATCCGCGTCACCGAGTACGACGGCAACATCAACGACCCCGAGTTCGCGAGGATCTGCGCCGAGGGACTGATGCGGCTGGTGGCGTCGGCCGCTGCGGTGCGCTGAGGTCTGGGCTCGGCGTCCGGAGCAGGCCGGGAATCGACTTCCTCCGGGGGACACGCTCGAATTCCCGGAGATCCCGATGACTTCCCGATTTCCCACGTTGGCGTTCCAGGCCGCCGTCGCGCTCCTGTGTCTCTTTGCAACGCACCGTTCGCACGCGGCGCCGGGGGCGGTGCGCAAGGTCGTGCTCGAGGCCGCCACCGACAACCCCATGGAGTTGGCTGCGCTTCCGGACGAACGGGTGCTCTTTGTCGAGCGTTTCGGAAAGGTCCGGATCTGGAAGCCGGACACCGGCTCGACCGTGCTTTCCGCCACGATCGCCTCCCACGGGAACCTGAACGCCTTCAACGCCCGGCAACCGGATCGCGGCAGTTGGGAAGCCGGGCTGCTCGGCGTGGCGCCCGATCCGGACTTCGCCCGCAACGGCTGGGTCTACATCTACCGTTCGCCCGCCGGCGACGTCCCCGAGAACCGGGTTTCCCGTTTCACCCTGCGCGGCGACACCCTCGACCTCGGCTCGGAGAAGCCCGTGCTGAGCGTCCCGGTCCAGCGCGACGTCTGCTGCCACGAGGCGGGCTCGCTGGCTTTCGACGGGAAGGGGAACCTGTTCGTGTCCACCGGCGACAACACCAACCCCTTCCAGTGCGACGGCTACAACCCGATCGACTACCGCGATGGACGCCATCCCTTCGACGCGGCCCGCTCTGCCGGCAATGCGAACGATCTCCGCGGGAAGATCCTCCGCATCCGCCCGCGTCCTGACGGCGGCTACGACATCCCGGAAGGCAACCTCTTTCCGGTGGGGACCCCGCGGACCCGTCCGGAGATCTTCGTCATGGGATGCCGAAATCCGTTCCGCATCGCGGTGGACCGTGAAACCGGGACCCTCGTCTGGGGCGATGTCGGGCCGGATGCGCGTGAGCCGCGCGAGGGGCGTGGCCCGGCGGGGTTCGACGAGTTCAACCGCACCACCACCGCGGGCAACTTCGGATGGCCGTTCGTGATCGCCGACAACCGGCCGTACAACACCCACCGTTTCGACACGGGCGAGAGCGGTCCCGCCTTCGATCCGGGGCATCCCGTCAACCTCTCGCCGCGGAACACCGGCCCACGGGAACTGCCTCCGGCGAGGCCGGCCTGGATCCATTATCCCTATGCGGCCTCGACCCGTTTTCCGGCGGTGGGAAGCGGCGGCCGCACCGCCTGCGCCGGTCCCTTCTACCGCCATGATCCGGCCCTGAAGTCCACGCGGAAGCTTCCCGCCGAATACGACCGTTGCCAGTTCCTCTACGACTGGGAACGCAACTGGATCCTGGCCGTGAAGACGGACGAGTCCGGCAAGCCGGTTCGGATGGAGCGCTTCGCCCCGGAGATCCCGCTGAAGCGGCCCGCGGAGATGGAGATCGGTCCGGACGGCGCGCTCTACATCATCGAGTTCGGCACCGGCTGGGAGAACAACAAGGACTCGCAGTTGGTCCGGATCGAGGCCGTGCCCGCTGCCTGAATCGTCGATGGCCGGAGTGCAATCCCGGTATCGCCTCAAGCCCGTCCGCGGCTATCGTCAGGCATGACCATCGTCCACGATCCCCGATGCTCCGGCTACCACCAGCCGGGCCACCCGGAGAAGCCCAACCGGGTGGTCCGCTCAGCCGAGCAGCTGCGTTGGCAGAAGGCCCTCGAACTCCGCTGGGCCGAACCCGTCGCTGTGTCGGACGAATTGCTGCTGCGCGGCCACACGCCCGCGCACCTCGAACGGATGCGCCAGCCCGGGGATTTCGACGCCGACACCCCATGGCATCCCGAGATCGAGGCCCATGCGCGGCGTGGGGTTGGTGCCGCGGTCCGCGCCATGGAGCTGGCCTTGGCCGGCGAATCCGCGTTCAGCCTGATGCGGCCTCCCGGACACCACGCCGAACGCGGCCGTGCCATGGGCTTCTGCTACTACGGATCCATTGCCCTCGCCGTCCTCGAGGCCCGGGCCCGGGGTGTCGGCCGCATCGCCGTGTTCGACTTCGACGTCCACCACGGCAACGGCACGCAGGACATCCTCGCGGGCGTGGAAGGCGTGACGTTCGTCTCCGTCCACCAAGGCGACGCCTATCCGGGCACCGGTGTCGGGGACTTCGCCGGGAACTGCCTCAACTTCCCGGTGGCCGGCGGCCTCTCGCGCCGGGACTGGATCGCCGCATTCGAACGTGGCCTCGTCGCGGTCGCGGCCGCACGGCCCCAGCTGCTGGCGGTCTCGGCGGGCTTCGACGCATACGAACGCGACCCGCTCGCCGACGGTCGCCTGGAACGGGAGGACTACCATTGGCTTGGATCCCGGATCCGTTCGCTCGGGGTGCCGCACTTCAGCGTGCTCGAGGGCGGCTACAGCCTCGACCTCCCCGACCTCATCCAACTCCACCTGCTCGGACTGGAAGGACGCTGACCATGGAGATCGACCCTGAGGCCATCAACACGCGGCGGATGTACGAGTGGATGATCCACACCATCCTGCCGCGGCCCATCGCCTGGGTGAGCACGGTCTCGCTGGAAGGGTTCACGAACCTCGCGCCCTTCAGCTTCTTCCAGGGCGTCTGCGCGAAGCCTCCCACGTTGATGTTCTGTCCGGTGAACAACCGGGATGGAACGCCCAAGGACACGCTGCGGAACATCCAGGCCACGGGGGAGTTCGTGGTCAACCTGGTGCGCCACGCCGACGTGGCCTCGATGAACGAGACCTCGGAGAACCTTCCTCCCGGCGACAGCGAGTTCGAACACTTCGGCGTCTCCGCCGTGCCCTCGGTCGTCGTCCGCCCTCCGCGCGTCGCCACCTCCCCGGTCTCGTTCGAGTGCCGGCTCGACCGCGTGATCCACGTCGGCGAGGGACCCGCCGGAGGCAACATCGTCCTCGGTCGCATCCTCCGGATCCATGTCGCGGATGCCGTGGTGGGTCCCGACGGACATCCGGATCCAGCGCTGCTGGATCTGGTCGGCCGGCTCGGCGGCGAGGACTACGTCCGCACCCGTGACCGCTTCGGCCTCGCCCGGCCGTGACGGACTCAGCGCGTCGCCCGGCCATGCCGGCGTCGCAGCAGGAACCCGGCGGCGGAAAGGCCTGCCGCCGCGGCGACAAATCCGTCCGGTTCCGGAACCGCGGTGACCTCCACCTCCATTCCTGGGATGGCCGTCGAGTAGTGGCCTTCCGTGCCGTTGGGGAGGAAAAGAGTGCAGTTCAGGCTGTAGACATAGGACTGACGGGCGTCGAGCAGCAGGGTGGTTCCGGCGAAGCCCGACCCGAACGAGAATCCCGAAGGCAGCCCGTTGACCTCCCCGCGCAACGACACCCCGAAGGGCAGGGTGGAGGCGTCCGGCAGGGCCGGCAGCGTCCAGCGGTAGAACCCGGGATTCGCCTGGGCCGGCAACACGTGGCTGACCTCGATCACGATGGCGAGCGTGGCCGGATCCAGGCCGGATCCGACGCGGGCCGTCCGTGCGATTCCATGCAGGTCGAGCGAGAAGTCGACGCGGTCGGGTTGGCCGGGGCCTCCGTTGGTGTAGGCGTAGACCCCGTTGGCGCTCCCGAAGTCGCCGCTCGAGGTGAGGGTTGGAAACGCCGCCGCGGGCGCGTCGACACGGAAGGTCTCGCCGGTGGCGAGCGCAATGCCGCCGGTTCCACCCATGATGCGGATCTGTTCGATGTCCGGCACTTCTCCGGAAACGCTCCGGTAGGACACGATGCCCTGCATCTTCATGCCGAAGGCGTTCGCAGGATGCTGCGTGATCACCGAAGTGAAGGCCTGGGCGACCGCCCGTTGCGGAAGGGCTTCGATGGCGACGAGGGTGGCGATGACCGGAAGTGCGGATCGTAGTGGCGACATACGAACCTGCTTCCGCAGGACCGGTCGGGATCTTTCAGGAATTCCTCCGGGAACGGATCCGTTCCTTTCCGATTGCGGCATCGGGGCGGCGGAGACGTCGGGCTTGCCAACCGGAATTCGCGGCGGAAGCTGACCTCCCGATGAACCTGCTTGCCCGCCTGCTTCTGGTGTCGCCCATGCTTTCCGCCGCGCTCCTGGCCGGACATTCCGCCATCGATCCGGCTCCGAGAACCGACAAGGGTTGGCAGGACCGGCAGGCGCTCCTGAACCAGCGTGCGGCCGAGGCCGGCGCCAAGGCCCAGGTGATCTTCGTCGGCGATTCCATCACCCAGGGCTGGGAAGGCGAGGGGAAGGAGATCTGGGCCCGCTACTATGCCCACCGCAACGCCGTGAATCTGGGCATCGGCGGGGACCGCACCCAGCATGTGCTTTGGCGACTCGCCAACGGGAACATCCAGGGTCTCAAGCCCAAGGCTGCGGTGGTCATGATCGGCACCAACAACTCGAACGGCGAGGACAACACCCCGCAGCAGATCCTCGAGGGCGTGACCGCCGTGGTCCGACGTCTGCGGGCGGACCTCCCGGAGACCAAGGTGCTCCTCCTTGGCATCTTCCCGCGGGGCGAGAACTTCAACCCGCAACGGGGCAAGCTCGCGATGATCAACCAGGCGCTCCGTCGCGTGGCCGATGGCAAGGAGGTCCTCTGGGTCGATCTCGCCGACCGTTTCCTGGCCGATGACGGCACGCTGCCGCGCGAGCTGATGCCGGACTACCTGCACCTTTCCCCGAAGGCCTATGGGATCTGGGCGGAAGCCATCGAAGACCAACTCTCGTCGATCCTGGGCGACTCACGGGTGACCGCCGCCGCCGCCGTCACTGGCCCGCATCCGCTTCAGGGCGAGTGGACCTGGACCATCAACGGCCCGGATGGCAATCCGGTCTCTGCACCGCTTTCGATCCGCGTCGAAGGAAGCAAGGTCACCGGTCGGTTCCAGCGTGGCGGCGACCGTTGGCTCGACATCTCGGGTGGGACCGTGGAAGGCAACCGCTTCCGTTGGACCGTGAAACGGGATCGTCCGGACGGCTCCTCGATGACCTACGAGATGACCGGCACCGTCGACGGCGACGCGATCACCGGCGAGGCCAAGACCGACTTCAACGGTCCCCAGACCTCGTCATGGTCCGCGAAGAAGAAGTGAACCAGGGCGTCTCGCCCGGGTAGCGGGTGATCGGGACGGCATCCATGCCACTGGGAGCCGGGCAGGTCGCCCGGTCCTGTTGAGGGCGAGGTCAGGGAAGGGACCCGTGACCTCGTCTCCTGCGGCGTGGGATCGGACCTTCGATCCGAATCCAGGACCGATCCGGATCACCTCGCCGGCCCAGTGCCGCGGTGGTAGATTGGTACCCATGTTCCCCGCGTCGAAGCCTTCCAACCTCCGGAGCGTCTCCGGCGTCCTCGCCGTCCTGCTCCTCGCCCTCGGGGTGGTTGGATGCCATCCGATGGAACGCTCCCGTTCGAGCCTGGTCCTTGGCGAAAGCGTGGTCCTGGTCGGAGAGGAACCGGCCCGTCTCGCGTGGATCCCGATCGCATCGAAGCCGATCCAGGTCCGGAACCGGTATCTGCCCGAACCGGGAGCCGAGACCTACGTTCAGGGGCGTGACTTCGTCTTCGACCCCACGAAGGGAACGCTCCGTCGCACCCCGGGTTCCCGTATTCCCGACTTCCGGACGAACAGCCTCTTTGGAATGGAGGACTTCGACCACTCGCGGTTCCCGGGCTTCGGCAACACGGGGTTCTTTGTCTTCGTCGACTACCAGCATCGGACGGAATCGCCGTGGCCGGTGCAGCGACCGCAGGTCGACCTGTTGCCGCGTGCCGTCGCGAAACTGGCGAAGGGAGGACCGTTCCGGATCGTCGCCTACGGGGACAGCATCACCGCCGGCGGCGACGCCACCCGGCCGGAATGGATCTTCTGGAACCGATGGGCCGAGGGACTTCGGAAACGGCACCCGGGTTCCGGGATCACGATCCTGAACGGCGCCACTGGCGGGGACAGCACGGTCCAGGGGCTGCAGCGGCTTCCGGCCAAGGTGCTGGATCAGAAGCCGGATCTCGTCCTGATCGGATTCGGGATGAACGACCACAACCGGGGAGGGGTACCGATCCCGCAATTCGAGGCGAACCTCCGGGAGATGATCCGCCGCATCCGGGAATCCAACGGCGCGGAAGTGCTGCTGTTCTCCGCGTTTCCACCGAACCCCAGGTGGAAGTTCGGATCACATCACATGGAGGACTACGCCGCCGCGACCCGCCGCGTCGCCGAGCAAACCGGATCGGCGTACGCCGACGTCCACGGCAACTGGCTGACCTGGAGCGGGCGGAAGAAGCCGGAAGACATGCTGGGGAACAACATCAACCACCCCAACGATTTCGGGCACTGGCTATACTTCCGGGTGTTGGAAGCCTGCGGTCTCTGAACCCGTCGCCTCGCCCGCTCCACCACCCCTTAAACCCTTCAACCCCCGCTCCCCTCACTCCACCGCGAGCACGTGGTCGAGCAGCTGCGGTAGCTGTTCCGGCAGGCCCTTCTCGGCGGCGACCAGCTTGGCACCGGCCTTGACCGCCGCATCGACCAGCTTCTGGTTCTTGGGGTCGCAGTAGCCGAGGATCGGGACGTGTTCGGTGTCGGCGGACGACTTCAGCGATTGGATGACCGAAACGAAGTCGCCGGCACGGAGTTGCAGGTCGGCCACGATGACCATTGGGCTCTCGGCGCGGGCGAGCCGCGGGACCTCGGAGGCCAGCTGCGTGGCGGTGACGCGGTATCCGAGGTCGGTCAACCGGTTCACCACCTGGCTTCCCGGGAGGAGTTTTTCGTAGAAGACGATGGCGAGCGGCTTCGTCACGGGCGCGGAGGTTGGGAGACGTCGGGCATGAAGGCAAGGGGCGGTCCGTGCCATTATGCCCCGAGGTTTTCCCGTCGACCTGGGGCCATCCGAAGTTGAATCCGACGGTTTCGTCACCCGGGAGTTGCCACAGCCGGATTCGGCCGATACTGCCGAAGCGGTCGCAGGTCCGCAAACCTCCGGCTGCCGTTCCATGGACTCCTCCATCGCTTCGAGGGTTGGCGTGAAGCTCCGTCAGAAGGGCTACCTCAACCGCAGATCCTTCCTGTGCCACGCCGCGACGTGGAGCGTGGCCGCGGGCATCGGTGTCCACCACGGTTTCGCCGCCGAATCCAAATCCATGAATCCTAGGCTCTTCACGTTTGTCGGCGGGAACTCGGGTCCGTGGACCGTGACCCGGTTCAAGACGGTGGTCGGCGACCCGATCGCCGAACCTCCGAAGATCGACATCGTGCCGGGCGGATTGCCGGGATTGCCCGCAGGAGCGCAGTGGATGCTGAAGGGTGTGACCAGCAACGTCCGCTACGTCGAGCGGGACGAGAAGGTGGAGCTCGAAGCCAGGCAGGCGGCGCTGGGACGTCCGGAGGCCCAGCACGGTGCGCTCATACCCATCCGCAAGAACGCGAAGTGGTGGGCCCTGACCCAGGATGAGCGTCGGGCGATCTTCGAGGAGAGGTCCCACCACACCGCCGTCGGCATGAAATACCTGCCGTCCATCGCCCGCCGGCTGCACCATTGCCGCGACCTCGAGGGGGCCGAGCCGTTCGACTTCCTGACCCTGTTCGACTACGCCGCGAAGGATGCGACGGCGTTCGAGGACCTGGTGGCGGCGTTGCGGGCGACCGAGGAGTGGAAGTATGTCGACCGCGAAACCGACATCCGCATGATCCGCCCCGGATGATTTCGCGCCGCCAATTCATCCGGCTCGGCCGCGCCGGATTGGGCGTCGGACTCGGGACCGGGCTCTACACCTGGCGCGTCGAGCCGCATTGGTTGGAACTGGTGGAGCGTCCCCTGCCGATCGCCAACCTCCCCGCCTCGCTGGCCGGGTGCCGGTTGATCCAGCTCAGCGACCTGCATATCGGTCCGCGGGTCGACGATGGTTACCTGGAGGAGTGCTTCGCCCTGACCCGTCGGCTTTCCCCGGACTTCGTCGTCTACACCGGCGACTTCACCGACTACGAGGGCGGCGACTTCACCCATGCCGAGAAGGTCCTTTCGCGCCTCCCGTTGGGCCGAAGGGGAACCCTGGGCATCCTCGGCAACCACGACTACGGCCCCAACTGGTCGCACGACGACATCGGCACGCGGATCGCGGGTTTCGCCACGCGCGCGGGCGTCCGGATGTTGCGGAACGAGGCGGCCGAGATCGAGGGGCTCCACTTCTTCGGACTCGACGACCTGTGGGCGGGACGGCTGGAGGTGAAACTGGGACTCGAGACGATGGACCGGAGGCGGGCCAACCTCGTGTTGAGCCACAACCCGGACTCGGTGGACCTGGACGGGTGGGAGAACCACTCGGGTTGGATCCTCTCGGGCCACACCCACGGCGGTCAGTGCAAGCCGCCGTTCCTGCCTCCGCCATTGCTGCCCGTGGTCAACCGTCGCTACACCGCCGGAGCCTTTTCCCTGGAAGGCGGACGCAGCCTCTACATCAGTCGCGGCGTGGGCCACGTCATGAGGGTCCGCTTCAACGTGCGGCCTGAGATCACGCTGTTCCACCTCCAGCAGGCCTAGACCGCAACCCTTCCATGGGAGCCAACACGGACCTCACGCGGGAACGCCCAGAAGCCAACCGGTGCTCCGGAACCGGGGCCGAAACGGTCAACATCGGACGGCGTTCGCTCCAGCCAGAGGAAGCCCGAAAGGCTTCGGTCCGACGTTCGAGGCGTCGCGGCCGCCTGCCGACCGGGACCTTGTCGGTTGCCTGCAGTTGGGTTTCCGGCAGGGTCGATCCCGTTCGGGGTCGCAGGCAACCAACCCGCTTCTTCTTCATTCCCGAGATCGGTCCGCCGCCCGGAATCAGGAGCCGCTTCCGCCATTCGTCCCCACCCCTATGATCAGGCGCCTCACTGCAATCGGACTTCTCCTCGGAATCGCCTTGGAGCCGGCCATCGGACGCGGCTCGGACACAGGCACGGCCCGGTTGGTTCTGGACGCGGATACCGGGATCTCGATCCGGGAGGGTTTCGACGCCGAGTTGCTCTACGAGGTGCCCAAGTCCCAGGGATCCTGGGTCGCGATGGCCTTCGATCCCAAGGGGCGACTGGTCGTCTCCGACCAGGACGACAAGGGTGTCTTCCGCGTGACGCTGCCGACGGAACGGGCCCCGATCCGGGTCGAGAGCCTGCCGGGGTTTCCGTATGACCCCGTCGACTGGGGCAAGCGGAAGGTCGGCGGGGCCTACGGCTTCCTGTACGCGTTCGACAGCCTCTACATGTCCAACATGCGGGGCTTCTACCGGATCCGGGACACGGACGGCGACGACCGGTATGACGAGTTCCAGCTGCTGCGGAAACTGGACATGGGCTACGAGCACTCGGCCCATTGCATCATACCGACTCCCGACGGGAAGGGGTTGTATCTGGTGAGCGGAAACTTCACCGGCGTCCCCGAGGGAACGTCCTCGGCACAGCCGCCGGTCTGGCAGGAGGACACGCTGCTCCCGTCGATTCCCGACCCGATGGGACATGCCGTGGGACTGACGGCCCCCGGAGGCTGGATCTGCCGGATCTCGCCCGACGGCAAGGACTGGAAGATGATCGCCTCGGGGTTCCGGAACTCCGTGGACATCGCTGTGAACCGCGAAGGCGAACTGTTCACGTACGACTCCGACATGGAGTTCGACATCGGTGTCCCGTGGTATCGGCCGACGCGGATCAACCATGTCACCAGCGGTGCGGAGTTCGGCTGGCGCTCCGGGTCGGGAGTCTGGCTGGACCACTTCGCGGACAGCCTCGGGTCGGTGTTGGATGTCGGCCCCGGTTCGCCGACGGCGATCAGCTTCGGACATCACTCGGGCTTCCCGGCGGAGTACCAGGACAAGCTCTTCATCTGCGACTGGACGTTCGGGACGATCTTCACCGTGGAGCTGCAGGAAAGCGGCTCCAGCTACACCGGCACGAAGACGGAGTTCCTGCATGGCAGTCCGTTGAACATCGCCGCGATGCGATTCGGTCCGGATGGGGCGATGTACTTCGTCAC
>JAIXUV010000224.1 GCA_027483345.1 Verrucomicrobiales bacterium
AGGGTGTTGGTGGCAGGACGCGAGCCGGTGGCCCGCAGTCCGGCGTTCGGGGCCCGGCTGTCGGCGAGGACCGCGACGTAGGAAACCCCCAGGTTTCCGGGTGGACCGAGGATCTCCAGAACTTCCGGGTTCTCATTGGTGAAGCGGATCAACCCCTGGATGGGGCGGGTCTGGATCTCCGCGTCGGCCCCCAGAAGGGCCGACCAGGGCAGGAGCAGGAGGCACAGGCATGCCGTAATGGTTTTCACACTCCACTTCAGCAGCGTCCGCCGCGGAAGGTTACACCGGAGTTGGAGGGATGTTCTGTGGCACTTTGGGCCTTCACTGGTCCTGGCGGGTAGCCGGTGCCGAGGGGATGGCTTCGGCGCTGCCGCGGACCCCCGGGAGGCCACAGTCGGTTGCCGCGTTCCTCCCCTGCGATGTCGGTCCGTTGTCCCCCCGGCTCAGGGCGCCGAAAGAAGACGCACGCCGGACGCGGTCTGCACTGCCAGATGGCGTCCATCTGGGGAGAAGCGAAGCCAGTGCTCGGCATCCGGCATGGGCAGCGTGGCCACCTCGCGGAACGTCGACATGTCCCAGAGCCGGACTCCGGTGGCGGTCTCGAGGGAGGCGAGGATGCGTCCGTCCGGCGAACAGGCGACCGCATCCACGGAGGTCCGGTGCCCCTTCAACAGCGCCACCGGTTCCAATCCGGGGACCCGCCAGAGTCCGATGGTGGCGTCCACGCTCGCCGTGGCGAGGATCCGGGAGTCCGGCGAGAACACGGCGGAACGCACCTGGTCCAGGTGGCGGTCCAGTTGCCGCGGCTCACCGCCGCCAATCGGGACCAGCCAAGCCCCGTGTTCCTCCGCGGCGAGCGCCAGCCACCGGTTGTCCGCGCTGAAGGAGGCCTCGGCGACCAAGGTGGCGGGAATCCGTGTCCGATGCCGGATCCGGCCATCGCGGGTATCCCAGACCTTTACGCCGCCTTCCGCGTCGACGGCGGCGAAGTGGCGCAGGTCCTGCGAAACCGCCGCCTGCAGGAAGTTCGGCGGAGTGGAGCCAACGGTCTCCAGTTCGAGGATGCGTCTGGTGGCGCCGGCGATCCCACCGGGGATCCATGCGAGAAGCCCTGGCCGTTCCTGGACCAGCCAGTCGCCGTTCCTCCCGATGGCGAGCGGGGTCCCATGGGGTCCGGCGGACGCTGTTGCCGGTTCGGTGAGGGATTGGATGCGACTACCCGGGTCGGCTCCGCTTCCGGGAAGCGTCACCAGCAGCCTTCCGTCCTCGGAGAAGACCGGCCGCAACGGACTTCGATGCGGCAGTGACAGGTCGGACCGGGGCGGTGCCGACGGCCAGCGGAACACGTTCCGGTCCTTGCCGCCGCTGGCGATCTGTCGGCCATCCGGACTGAAGGCAACGCACCAGACTTCGCCGCCGTGTCCGCGGGCGACTCCGAGGGATTCCCCGCTGCCGGCGTCCCACCAGCGGAGGGTCTGGTCGGAGGAGGACGTGACCAGCCGCGAGCCATCCGGGCTGAATGCGGCCTTCCAAGTCGAGAGTGTATGGCCCGTGAGCAGTCGGGGCGTGCTGGAGGTTTCCCGGAGGTCCCAGAGCCGCACCTCGGGACGCCAACCGGTGGCCACGAGTCGTCTGCCGTCTGGGGAGAATTCCAGGGACCAAAGCCTTCCCTGCGACTCCAGCGAGCGGATCGTGGAACCGTCGCGGCCGTCGAGAATGTGGATCACTGCGATGGCGTCGCTCACGGCGACCCGGCTTCCGTCGCGGCTCACGGCCACCGTCCGGGATTCGGGAAGCCTGCGGGTCCGGCCGCCGGCTTCGGGGTGCCGGAGCCAGGTGGGTCCGGCCGGGGTCGAGCCCCACGGGAACGGGTTCCCTTCGCAGGTCACCAACGTCGAGGCGTCCGCGGACATCGCCGCTGAGTAGCCGGGCACTTCCGAAACCACGCGGCCCTCGTCGGCGTTCCAGATGCGGATCCGTCCGTCGACGTGGGCGGCGAGGAACCGGGTGCCGTCCGGGAACCAGGCCAGGCTGCGGGCGCCGTTGGTGCCGAGGGAGCGGGTGGGGCCGGCGGGCGAAAGCGGCGTCAGGTGCAGGGCGTCGCCGACCGTGCCGGAACCCACCGACGCCGAGACCAGCCGGCTGCCGTCGGGCGAGAACGCGACACCGTTGACGATCCACGGATGTCGGTCGACCGGCGTGCGGGGATCGCCTTCCGCCATGCGCCGGAGCAGTCTCCACGCGAAGTCCGGGGCAGTGGCGCGGTGGCGGTCCAGCAGCTCTCGGGCGAATCCGAGGTCGCCTTCCGTGACCGACTCGGAGGCGATGTGGAGGTCGGCGGCGTAGAGGTCCAACCGGTTGGCCCTGGCCTGCGAGAGAGACACGGCGACTCCGGTCGCGACCGCCGCGGCGAATGCCAGCAGTGCAAGGGTGAGGTAGGGGTTGCGACGGGTGTGCCGGAGCAGGGTCTCCGACAGGGACTCGGGCCGCGCCAGGATCGCGTCGCCCCGGAGCCAGCGGTCCAGGTCGTCGGCGAATTCCGCCGCGCTCGCATACCGATCCGCGGGCCGCGCCGAAAGGCACTTCAGGCAGAGCAGGTCGAGCCGCTGTTCCGTACCCGAGGGACGTCGGTCCCGTGGCGGTCCGCGGCGGGAGGGGGGCACGGCGCGTTCCTCGGAGGCGCGGCGCAGCGTCTCCAGCGGTGTGGGCGAGGAGAACGGCGGGCTTCCGCTGAGCAGTTCGTAGAGGACCGCACCGAGGCCGTAGACGTCGCTGGCGACGGTGGATTCCGCGGCGCCTCCGCGGGCGACCTCCGGGGCGAGGTAGTCGGGCGTACCCAGCAGCGCCTGGGTCCGTGTGAGGCCGCTCTCCTCGTCCAGGAGCCGGGCGAGGCCGAAGTCGGCGACATGCGGCTGCCCGGCGGTGTCGAAGAGGATGTTGGCGGGCTTGATGTCGCGGTGGAGGACGCCGTGTTGGTGGGCGTGATGCACCGCCCGCGCCACGACGGACATCCAACGCGCTGCGGTCTCCAGGCGTTCCTCGGTGCCCTGGGGAGGCAGGCCGGAGATCCGGTCGGAAAGCGTCCCGCCCTCGAGTAGCGGCATCGCGAGGAAATGGCGTCCGTCGTCCTCGCCCGCGTCGTGCACCGGGACGATGTGCGGATGTCCGAGCCGGGCGACGGCCCGGGCCTCGGTGTAGAACCGCTGCACCTGCTCGGGCCGGACCAGCCTGCCGGCGCTGATGAGCTTGAGGGCGATGTCGCGGCCGAGTCCTTCCTGGCGTGCGCGGTAGACCACCCCCATGCCGCCCGCGGCGATCGGGGCGATCAGCTCGTAGCCGCCGATGCGTTCCGGGATCCGTTCTGCGCCGCGGCGGTCCAGCACCTCGGTGTCGCCCGCGAGGTCCAGCAGGCAGGCCGCGCAGTTCCCGTGCAGCCTCCCACCCGGGAGCGGACGCCGACAACGGCGACAGGCAGGCGCAGGCAGCGGATCCATCCCTTCGTTCAGCAGCGGATCCGGCGGGAGGTTACCGCCGTTCTCGGATTTCATCCGCGCAGGACCTCCTGGAGATGCCCCAGTTCCGCGTCGATGGCCTCCGGCCGGTCGTCGACCGTGCGGCCGATCTCCGCCCGCACGAGTTCACCATATCTCCGGCGCATGCGGTGGGCTGCGACCTTGAGCGATCCCTCGTTCATCCCGAGCGGCGGCGCGAGGTCGGCGAACATCGCGGCGTCGGGATCCCCAGAAAGGTGGGGTCTCAGGGCCTCGAAGAGGGCCCGTTTCCCGGAGGCACCACATTCGGCCTCCAGCGCGAGGAACGCGCCCTCCAGCACGGTCATCGCCCAACGCCGTTCATAGAGGGTCTCCGGCGTGACGGTCTCCGCGGGTTCCAGCCGGTATCGTTCCTCCGCCTCGAGCGCGTCGAGGGCCAACGGCGTCCGGCCGCCCCCGCGCTTGATGCGGCGCGACCGGTTCCAGTCGTTGGAAAGGAAGTGTCCCAATGCCGTCAGGAGGAAGGTCCGGAACCGGCCCTTCTCGGGGGAGACTGCCCGCAGCCACTCCTTCTCGATCAGCTTCTCGAAGAAGGACTGCGTCAGGTCGGCGGACTCCTCCGGATCCCGGCCCTGCCTGCGGACGTAGGCGTAGAGGGGATACCAATAGCGCTGGCAGAGTTCCTCGAGCGCCTGCAACGCCACCGCGTCGTCGCCGCCGCGGGCGTCGAGGATCAGGCTCCAGCGGGTGGCTGAGAACTCGGGTTTCCGGGGCGTCGGCATCGGAAGGGTGCCACTTCTAGGTTGGCGCGGAAGCCGTCGGTTCGAGGACCGCCAAGGCCGCCCCGAAGGTGAACCCGCCTCCGAAGGCGCAAAGGCCCGCGGTTCCCCCGATTCCCGCGGCCAACATCTCCGCCAACGCGATCGGCAGGGTGCTCGAAGAGGTGTTGCCGTGATGGGCGACGTTGTTGAAGAAGCGGCCCGTTTCGATGCCGGTCTGACGTTGGACCGCTTGGAGGATCCTTCCGTTGGCCTGGTGTGGGACGATCCAGTCGAGGGCCGCCATCGGGATCGCGGCCTCGCCGCAGGCGCGTTCCAACACCGCCGGCATCTGGCGGACCGCCAGTTGGAAGACCTTGAGTCCGTCCATCGCCACCGGCGTGCAGGCCGACCCCGGAGTCATGCGTCCCAGGCTCAGGATCGAACCGTCCTCGCCGCGCGCCCCCAGCACCGGTCGACGCAGGCGGATGCGCCCCGCCGCCGTGGACGGTCCAGGCGCGGCCGTGCCGTGGACCACGGTGGCCGTGGCCGCGTCGCCGAAGACGATGGCGGTGTCGAAGTCGAGCGGGTCCACGAAATGGGACATCGCCTCGGTCGTCACGACGAGGATCCGCGACCCCGGCCGCGCCACGCAGGCGTCGAACGCCGCCTGAAGCGCGTAGAGGTATCCGGAGCAGGCGGCGAAGAGGTCGACCGCCGGGAAATCGGCCGACGCCGTGGAACCCTCGCCGAGGACCTGCTGCAGCCGGCAGGCGAGGCTGGGACTCACGGCCAGCGGTGTGGACGTCGAGACATAGAGGCCGTCGAGGTCCGCCGGGGTCAGGCCGGCGGCGTCCAAGGCCTTTCGGGCGGCCGCCGTGGCCAGGGTCAAGGCGTCCTCGCCGGGGCCGCAGTGGAAGCGTTCGACGATCCCGGTACGTTGCTCGATGTCCCCGGCGGTCCTTCCCGGGAACCGGGCGGCGAGCTCCCCGTTCGTGACTCGGACCGAACCCTGGACGAATGCCGGCGCGGAAAGCGTCACGGTCCCGTTGGCCGCCTCCCGTGGCGTGTTCCCGGAAGCTGCGTGGATCTGCGCGGTTCCGTTCGAAGCCGGCGCACCGGTGGCGCGGCGGGACAGGTGGAAGCGGGGTTCCCTGGGAATCCGCCGGCTCGGGCGCGGCGCGGATTCCAGACGGATGCGCGCAAGGGGGGAACCCACCCGCAGCCGTTCGCCTTCCCCGACGCGGTCGGTCAGCACGCCGGCGACCGGGGAACGCAGGTCGAAGGACGCCTTGTCCGCCTCGCATTCCGCCAGCAGGTCGCCGGCCTGCACGCGGGTCCCTTCGGCGATCTTCCATTCGGTCACCGAAACGGACTGGTCCGCGGGACTCGATCCCACGGCCTCCAACACGTGGAAGCCCTCGTCGACCTGGCCATCCCGAGCCTCCTCCACCGAAAGCTCCAGCCCGCACAGCCCGGCGGCCGCCTCGAGGATCCTTCGGACCGACGGAAGAACCTCGAGCTGGTTGCCGAAATGGCAGGGGATGTAGGTGTCGGCGCGCGTGACACGTCGGATCTCCACCGGCACGCCCGCCTTCTCCGCCACCGTGGCGGCGACCTCGGCGCCGAAGCCGCAGGTGTGGTTGTCCTCGTGCACCACGACCAGCCGGCGAGACCGGCGGACCGCCTTCAGGACCGCGTTGGAATCCCACGGCGCCAGGGTTCGGAGGTCGAGGATCCCGGCGGCCACGCCCGCGGCGGAAAGCCGTTCCGCCGCCCGCCGGCAAAGTCCGACCGTCGCCCCCCATGACACCAGCGTGAGGTCGTCCCCCTCCAGCACCGTGCGCGCGGTTCCCGGCACGACGAAGGCCGTGGTCGGATCCAATGGCGACGCCGCCGCCGGATCGTTGAGCAGGACCTTCGGATAGAGGAACAGCGTGGGACGTCCCGAGGCGAAGGCGGCGTTGAGCAGGCCGGCCGCGTCCGCGGCGTTCGAGGGGAGGAACACGTCCAACCCGGGCACGTGGACGTAGGTGCCCTCCGCGGAGCTGGCGTGGAACGGCCCCAGGCCGGGTCGGTATCCGCCGCAGGGGGAGAGCAGCACCAACGGCGCCTGCCATTCCCCTCGGGTGCGCCAATGCAGGCTGCCCAGCTCGCTGGCGATCTGGTTGTAGGCCAGTGGAAGGAAGTCGGCGAACTGGATGAACCCCACCGGCCGTCCACCGGCCAGCGCACGGCCGATCCCCGTTCCCACGATGGTGCTCTCGCTCAGCGGGGCGTTCAGGACCCTTCCCGGAAACCGCGTGCTCAATCCGCGGGTGAGCCCGAAGACGTCGCCCTTCGGATCCTCGATGTCCTGGCCCGAGAGGGTCGACCGCGGATCACTCGCCAACCGGTGTTCCAACGCCTCCCTCAACGCTTCCAGCAAGGTCCGTGGACGTCCGTCTCCGTGTGGTGTGGTGTCGACCGCCGGGAATCCTTCCGGCAGCGGGGCTCGGGCTTCGAATTCGGGAAGCGGATCGGTTCCGACCAGGGCCTCTTCCGCCTCCTCCCGCAGGCGACTGCGGATTCCCTTCGAGATCTGCTCCAGGTCCGTGGAAGGGATTCCCATGGACGTCAGCTGCGTCTCGAGCCGGGTCAGCGGATCCGCCTCCAGCTTCACGGACTCGATCTCCGACGAGGTCCGGTAGATCCGTTCGTCATCGGCGTTGGTGTGGTGCGTCAGGCGCTCGACCCGCAGCAGGATGATCGCCGGGCCTCCGTCGCGCCGCATCGCGGAGACGATCCCGCCGAACCGTGCGTCGCAGGCGAGCACATCCCGTCCGTCCAGCCGGACCAGCGGCAGGCCGTAGAACTCCTCGGCCCTTCCGTCGGGAAGGTCGAAGAACGTGCGTCCGGCGGTGGCGGTGGAGATGGCGTAGCGGTTGTCCTCGATGAGGAAGAGCACCCGCAGCCGGTTCCGGACCGCCTCAGCGACGGCCTCCAGGAACTCGCCCTGCTGGGTCGTGCCATCGCCGACCGAACAGAGGGTCACCGTGTCCCGGCCGGGATGCCGACGCGCTTCCTCGAGGGCGACGCCCACGGCCTGGAGCGCTCCGTTGCCAACCGGTCCGGGAAGGCTGAGGAGATGCAGCGCAGCCGAGGACGGATGGGCGCACATCTGGCGGCCGCCGGAGGACGACTCCGCGTTGCAGACCAGGGCGTCGAAGAACGAACGCGACGGAAGCCCGCGCGCGAGCATCAGGGCCTTGTCGCGGTAGTGGAGGTGCAGCCAGTCGTCGGGAAGGAGATGGGCCGCGAGGGCGGCGGACGATTCGTGGCCGGCACCGCCGACGTGGAAGAACGCCTCTCCCCGGTGGATCAGCTCCAGTTCCAAGCGGTCCAGTTCCCGGGCGGTGCGCAGGATCCCATGGAGTTCAAGGGCGCGGGCCCGGGAGGGCTGTTGGACGGAGTGTGCGGAAATCGGGGTCCGAGGTGGGGGGTTCAAGGCGGGCGGCAGGCACGGGGATTCCGCTTTCTGGGCCGACTGCATGGGGAAGGGGATACCAAGACCCCCCCGGCACCGCCAGACTTTGGTGGTCGGCGCGCCGGGCGATGCGGGGCAAGAGCCCGCTTGCCCGGGGTGGTCCCGCCCGCCTTTCATTGCCCCGGATGAACCGCCGCCAGTTCCTGTCCTCCTTCGTCGTCGTTCCGGCCATTGCCGGGGGCGTTCTCGGCTGCCGCCGAAAGCTCCGCCCCGAACTGCTCCGCATCGAGGACTACGAGGACCGCAAGGGTGGCTGGCGTCCGATCCGTGTCGCCTGCGTCGGCGACAGCATCACCTTCGGCGCCGGCGTGGAGGACCGGGAGAAGTTCTGCTACCCGGCCCAGCTTGCGGAACTGCTCGGCAACCGTTTCGAGGTGCGCAACTTCGGCCGCAGCGGCGCCACCATGTCGGCCACCGGCGACCTGCCGTACGTCTCGACGGACGAGTTCAAGAATGCCAACGCCTGGCAGCCCGACGTGATCCTGCTCATGCTCGGCACCAACGACACCAAGCCCCAGAACTGGAAGGGTCCGAAGGCGTTCGAGCAGTCCACAAAGGATCTCGTCGCCGCGTTCCGGGACCTGAAGTCCAAGCCCAAGATCTGGCTCTGCCTCCCGGTCCCGATCTACGGAGACCAATGGGGCATCAACGCCCAGGTGCTCGAGGATGGCATCATCCCGGTCCTCATGGAGGTGACCAACTCCAAGAAGATCCCGGTGATCGACCTCAACGACGCCCTCACCGGGCATCCGGAACTGTTCCCGGACAAGATCCATCCCGACGGCAACGGCGCCGCCCTCATGGCGCGGACCATCTTCCAGGCGTTCCGTCCGTGATCCCCCGGCAGGTCCAGTCGGGCGGGCCCGGTACCGTCGAAGAGACTCGGACGCCGACCTCGCCGCCCCAGGCGGATCCGGCTCCGTGGTTCGAGATCTTCCGGGGCAGCTTCGGCACCGAGCTGTTCGTCGCCGCAGTGGCGCACTTCGGCCTGTTCGACCGTCTCGCCACCGGCCCCCGGTCCTTTGGAAGCCTTTCGGAGGAACTCGGCCTCGCACCGCGCGCGCTCCACGTCCTGCTGACCGCCGTCCGTGCCATGGGCGCCGTGGCCCGCGATCCGGACGGGAGCTTCCGGCTCACGGAATCCGCCCAGGAGCACCTCGTGCGGACCTCGCCCCACTTCATGGGCGACTACTGTGCGCTCGCTGCGGGATCCCCGGGCGTGCTGGAGATGGTGGAACGGTTGCGCACCAATCGTCCCAAGGGCTCCGACGAGGGCGGTTCCGGGGTGGGATTCATCTACCGGGACGGACTGAAGTCGGCGATGGACAGCGAGTCCATGGCGCGGCATTTCACGCTCTCCCTCGCTGGCCGGGCCCGCAACGTGGCGCCGGCCTTGGCGGAACGCCTGCCGATGGCCGGAGCGCAGCGGTTGCTCGATGTCGGCGGCGGCACGGGCATCTATTCGGTCGCCTTGCTGCGTCGGAATCCGGAATTGCGGGCCGTGGTCTTCGACCGCCCCGAAGTGCTGCGTGTGGCAGCCGAGTTCGCCGCCGGCTCCGGCGTCGCCGACCGACTGGAACTCCAGCCCGGAGACTTCTTCACCGACCCGTTTCCCGTCGGGGCGGACGCCATGCTGCTGTCGAACATCCTCCACGATTGGGATGTGCCCGAATGCCGGGTCCTGTTGCGACGTTGCGCGGAAGCGCTGCCGTCGGGTGGGAGATTGATCCTGCAGGACGTTTTCCTCGACGACGACCTGGGCGGTCCGCTGCCGATCGCGTTGTATTCCGCGGCGTTGTTCAGCGTGACCGAAGGACGGGCCTATTCGGCGGCGGAGTATTCCGGGTGGCTTCGGGAAGTCGGACTGCATCCCATCGAGCGCATCCCGACCCTGGCCCATTGCGCCGCCCTCGTCGCGGTGAAGAGGTGAGTGGGAGACGGTTGAAGGGTTGAGGGATTGAAGCGGGCGTCAGGTTGTTGTGGCGATGGACTTTGAGCTCCATCGCCACCCACTCGGAGGACGAATCCCGGGCTCAGGTCAGGCGGCCCCGAGGCGCAGGTGCGACCAGAGGGCCGCCGGCTGCAGCCGCAGGTTGATGTAGAACGGGCCGAACTCGCCGAAGCGGGCGCTGACCTCGTCGAAGCGCATCTCGTACACGATGCTCTTCACGTCGTCCAAGCGGTGCGCCAGCAGCGTCACGCCCCATTCCCAGTCGTCGATGCCGGTCGAGCC
>JAIXUV010000251.1 GCA_027483345.1 Verrucomicrobiales bacterium
GAGCGGCCGGAGTTCGAGACCGAGGCGGTGATGAACCCGTTCCTGCCCGACGATCCTCCGGTGACCGAGATGCAGCTCTGGCCGCAGGAGACCGGCGGCAACGGCATGTTCATCGCGGCCTGGCGGAAGACGTAGTCCGAACGGAAGCGTCTGGAACCGATCATCGGCCTTCCGATCCAACGGATTGGAGGGCCTTGATATCCTTCTGGTGCCCTCGCGGCCTTGCGCCTGAGCAAGAGGTCCCGTTCCGCAAGGGTCGGCTCAGTCCTCTGCCTTGGATTCGCGGTTGAGCAGGTCGTGGACTGCCCGTCGGACTTCCTTGCCCTCGTACAACATCGCATGGACTTCGGCGATGATCGGTGCCTCAACACCGAGCCGGACCGCCAGCTCATGGGCGGACCGGCAGGTCGGGTACCCTTCCACGGCGGAGACGGTGTGGGCAAGGATGTCGGCGACCTGGCCTCCCTTGCCAACCTTCTCCCCGAAGGAACGGTTGCGGCTCAGGCGCGAAAAGCAGGTGACCATCAGGTCGCCCAAGCCGCCGAGTCCCGAGAAGGTTTCCGGGCGGGCACCGCAGGCGACGCCCAACCGGCGCATCTCCGCCTCGCCACGGGTCACCAGCGCGGCCTTGGCGTTGTCGCCGAAGCCGAGTCCGTCCCCGATGCCGGCCGCGATGGCTATGACGTTCTTGAGCGCGCCGCCGAGTTCCACGCCGGTCAGGTCGGAGCTCCGGTAGACCCGGAAGGCGGGCCGGTGGAACATCTGCTGGACCTTCAGCGAAACGGATTCCTCCAAGCTTGCCGCCACGACCGCCGTTGGGACGCCGCGGGCCACCTCGAGGGCCAGGGACGGACCAGAGATCGCCGCCAACCGGGCCGAGGGGGCGCATTGCTCCAGGATGCCCGTCATGGTGAGTCCGGTGCTCGCCTCGATGCCCTTGGTGACGCTGACCACGATGCCCTCGAAGCGGGCGAGTCGGGCTGCGGTCTCGCGGACGGCCTTGGAAGGCACGGCGAGCACCACCAGTTCGGCGCCGCGGATGGCGGCGTCGATGTCCGGTTCGAAGGTCCAGTCCGCGGGAAGGACCACGGAAGGCAGGTAACGGTCGTTGGTCCGTTCCCGTGCGATCTCCGAAAGGTGTTCCGGGTTGTGTCCCCAGAGGACGACCTTGTGTCCGTTGTGGTGGAGCACCAGCGACAGGGCGGTTCCCCACGCCCCGGCTCCCAGTACGGTGACGTTCACGAGGCCACCTCCTTCTTCGGACCGAAGCGGTTCTCCGTGCCATCGAGCAGGCGGCGGATGTTGGGTCGGTGACGCCAGATGGCGAGGAAGGCGAGAAGGGAGGTGAGCCCGACCAGTGGCCAGCGGAGTTCTCCCTGGGTGGTAAAGGCGGTGGCGAAGGGAAGCACGGCGGCGGCGGCGATCGAGGCCAGGGAGACGTAGCGTCCGAGGGCGAAGACGACGATCCAGGTGATGAAGATCACCAGGAACGCCGCCGGCACGAGGGCGGCGAGGGCGCCGGCCGAGGTGGCGATCCCCTTCCCACCCTTGAACCGCAGCCAACAGGTGAAGTTGTGTCCGAGCACGGCGCACACGGCAGCCAACGCCGCCAACCACTGGGAACCGGCGCCGGCAACCAAGGCGGCCAAGCCGGGAAGGAACAGGACCGACAGCGCCCCCTTCGCCGCGTCGGTGAGCAGCACGAAGATGCCGGGGCCACGGCCCAGGATGCGGAAGACGTTCGTCGCCCCGATGTTCCCGCTGCCGACCTGAGTGATGTCGATGTTCTTCCAACGGGCGACGAGATAGCCCGTTGGAATGGAACCCAGCAGGTAGGCCGCAAGGGCCGTGAGAAGGAACGCCATGACCAGCACGGCAGCGGTTGTACGGGGGCCGACACCCTGTCGCCAAGCGGGGACTGCGAGGGTGGGGTCGCCGGGAGTGCCACAAGTTGACCTTGCCCGGGCCCCTTGGGTCATCGGAACGTCCGCGCCCGTGAACCGCATCGAGAAACGCTTCGCCGACCTCCGGGCCTCCGGACACAAGGGGCTGGTGGTGTACATCGGGGCCGGAGACCCCAACCTGGACGCCACCCACGACCTGGCGTTGGCCTTCGACGCCGCCGGCGTCGACGTCCTGGAGTTGGGCGTCCCGTTCAGCGATCCGCTGGCGGACGGCATCGTCAACCAGCTCGCCGCCCAGCGTGGACTCGAAAGCGGGACCACCCCGCCGAAGGTGCTGGAGACCATCCGCCGGATCCGGAAGTCGTCGTCGGTTCCGATCGTCCTCTACATCTACTTCAACCTGCTCCACCGCGTGGGCGTGGACCGCTTCATCCGTGACGCGGCGGAGGCCGGCGTGGACGGGCTCCTGGTGCTGGACCTGCCGCCGGAGGAATCGACGAACTACGAGGCGCTGATGGCCGCGGCGGGACTCTGTCCGATCTACCTGATCGCCCCCACCACACCGGAGGCGCGCATCGCGGTGATCGCCCCGAGGGCGCGTGGATTCATCTACTACGTGAGCCGGGAAGGCGTGACCGGAATGCAGTCGAAGGTGAGTTCGACGATCGCCGAGATGACCGGTCGAATCCGCGCGCATTCCCCGATGCCCATCGCGGTCGGATTCGGTATCTCCAACGCCGAACAGGCGCGGGAGGTGGCCACCCACGCCGAAGCGATCGTCGTCGGCAGCGCCATCGTGAACCGCATCGCCGAGAAGGGCACCTCGCCGGACCTCGTCCCGTACGTCTCGGGATTTGTCCGCGAACTTTCGCAAGCCGTCCGGTCCGTGTCCTGACACGAACGAAACGGAAGCCCCGGCGGCGGCTGAATTCCAAACCTTGCGCCACGTCGATTTCCCGATGTTCTTCCGTCCGCTCCTGTCCCTCGCCCTGGGCGCTTCGCTGGTCCTCACCCGCGCCGCGGATTCGCCCGGAATCCAACCGGCGCCGCAGGCCTTCCTCCAGGAGATGGCCGACACGCCCGCGGGTCTGCCTGCGGGGCCGGTGACGCTGCTGGAGCTGGACGCCGAAGGCCGGCCGCTGGCGTTCTCCGGTGGCCGCTGGTTCACCTGGGATGGCGCCAAATGGGCACCGAAGCCCGATGGCGCCGCCAACTCCCCGGACACCTTCCCGATGCCCGTGCCGGAGGGCAGTCCCGCCTCCGCCGCGGTTCCATGGGCCGACGTGCGTCAGATCGTCCGCTCGGGAAGCACCTTCTGGATCGCCACCCGCAATTCCCTGCTAACCTGGAGCGGAGGACAGACCCGTCCGGTGTCCTGGCCCTCCGAACTGGAGATCCGGCAACTGACGGTGGGCAAGGACGGCGAAGTGGTCGTCGCCACCTCGGGCGGACTTCGGACGAAGGTCGGAGAACAGTGGTCACCGCTGGAGGTGCTCGACGGTGGCGGACGGGCCTGGGCGGTCCGCGACGTCTTGGGTGCGGCCTTCGACTCCGCCGGACGACTGTGGTTCGCCAGCAAGGCCGGAGTGGGATGCCGGACAGGCGACGGGTGGAAGTTCCACGAAGGCAAGGATGGGCTTCCTTGGAACGACTTCACCGGAATCGCCGCCGCTCCCGACGGATCGGTGTGGTTCTCGACGCACCTCGGAGCGATCCGCTGGGACGGCACCGGCTTCCACTACCGACAAGGCCTGCGATGGCTGCCCGCGGACGAAGTATCCTCGGTGCGGGTGGACCGCGACGGCCAGGCGTGGCTGGCCACGACGAACGGAGTCGGGAGGATCCGGTTCGAATCGATGACCTTGGCGCGCAAGGCGGCGTTCTACGAGGACGAGATCGCGAAGCACATCAAGCGCACGCCGTTCGGTTACACGGCCGAGGCACCATTGGGGCGGAGGGCGGACAAGTCCACCGCCAATCCGGGCGACTCCGACAACGACGGGCTTTGGACGGCGATGTACGGAGCCGGGGAATGTTTCGGCTTCGCGGCGACGGGCGATCCGGCCAACCGGACGCGGGCCATACAGGCCTTCGAAGCGCTCCGCTTCCTGCAGAAGGTGACCCAAGGCGGGAATCCTTCGCCGCCCAAAGGGTACGTCGCCCGGACGATCCGGCCGGTGGAATGGCCCGACCCGAACGTCGGCCGGATCGAAGGCGACCGTGAGGAGGCGAAGCGCGACGCCCTTTGGAAGGTCTATGAGCCCCGTTGGCCCAAGAGCGCGGACGGGAAGTGGTATTGGAAGTCGGACACGAGCAGCGACGAACTGGACGGACACTACTTCTTCCACGCCGCCTACTTCGACCATGTCGCGAAGTCCGAGGCGGAGAAGGACCGCGTGCGGGAAGTGGTCCGGGACCTCACCGACCATCTCGTGGCCCACGGCTTCACGCTGACCGACATCGACGGCAAGCCGACGCGTTGGGCGACCTACGGCCCCGACACGGTGAACGGCGACGGACGCTGGTGGCCGGAGCGCGGACTCAACTCGTTGAGCATGCTGAGCTACCTCGCCGTGGCGTCCCACATCACCGGGGATCCCAAGTACAACGCCCATGCCCGGGAACTCGTGGTGAAGCACGGATACGCGCAGAACCTGACCTTCCCCAAGGTTCAGTTCGGGCCCGGCTCGGGCAACCAATCCGACGACGAGATGGCGTTCATGTGCTTCTACAACCTGATGAAGTACGGCAAGGATCCCGAGGTGCGGGACCGCGTGCTCTTCTCGTTCTTCGCCTACTGGGCGATGGAGGCTCCGGAGATGAACCCGTTCTTCCACTTCACCTTCGCCCCGCACGGGATGGACCAGTCCATCCGGAACGTCTGGGGCGAGTTCCCGGTCACGCCGTGGAAGGGATGGCACGAGGATTCGATGGCCACGTTGCGCGGCTTCCCACTCGACCGGCTGGACTGGGCCTCGAAGAACAGCCACCGGTTGGACGTGGTGACCCTGCCTCCGCAGAAGTCGAAGGACCTGTACGAGCCCAAGGACCTGGGCCGTGGCCACCGGACCAACGGGAAGGTGCTGCCGGTCGAGAACCGTCACTTCGAACACTGGAACACCGATCCGTGGACGCTCAACTACGGCGGCGACGGCAACGTGCTGGGCAGCGGGACGGTGTTCCTCCTGCCGTACTACCTCGGACTGCACCACGGCTTCATCCAGAAGCCCTGAGGGACTCCGGGGACCTCCCCTGCTCGCGAAGCGTGGCCAAGGCCAAGGCCGCATGCCGCTTGGCAAGGCGGACGCCTTTTTCGTCGGTGACGAGCGGACAGTGGAAGAAGTCGGGAACCACCCAGCCGAGCGCCCGATAGAGCAGGATCTGACGCGCGGTACTGACCAGGAGGTCCGCGCCGCGGACCACCTCGGTGATCCCCATGAGGTGGTCGTCCACGGTGCAGGCCAGTTGATAGCTCGGGAGACCATCCTGGCGGACAACCACGAAGTCGCCGAAGTCGCGTCCGGCCACGAAGCGTTGCGGGCCCAAGCCGCGATCCTCGAATCCGATCACTTCGCCGTCCGGCACACGGAACCGCCAGGCCACGGGACGTCCCGGGGAAGCGGCCCAGTCGGTCTGGCCGCGGCAGGTGCCGGGATAGACCGGTTCGTCGTCGGCGGCATGCGGGGCGGAAACGGCCATGGCGATGTCCTTCCGGGAGCATCGGCAGGGATAGACCATCCCCATCCGACGGAGCCGTTCAAACACGTCGCGGTACAGTGGAAGCCGACCGCTTTGGGAGTACGGAGCGTGAGGGCCGCCGACATCGGGACCTTCCTGCCATTCGATGCCGAACCACCGGAGATCGCGCAACTGGGCCTCGACGAACTCGGGGCGGACGCGGTCGCCGTCGAGGTCCTCGTTGCGGAAAACGAGGACACCTCCCGCTTCGCAGGCCCGGCTGTGGGCGATACAAAAAGTGCGGGCGTGACCGAGGTGGAGCAGACCGGTCGGTGAGGGCGCGATTCGTCCGCGATAGGAGGCGTTGGCGGCACCGGACCCCATGGTTCTCCCGTTTCCCGTCCGGCTCAGGCGCCGGCCGGGCCTGAAAACAGCCACCAAGTGCCAACGCCGAGGGCGGCCGAGGCACAGGTCCAGAGCAGGCCCCGGTAGAGGCCGCGGGCGGCACCGGTCCAACGGGCGGCCACGGTGCCGAGGATCGCCGAGAAACCCGCCATGGCGGCCACGGTGCCCACCGCGAAAGCGATCAGGTACGCCACGGAATCCCAGCGACTGGAGAAGGCCAACGACGGGAGGACGCCCAGGAAATGGGAACTGCCCGCCAGTCCATGGAGCGTCCCGATGCCGAATGCGGCATGTCCGTGGGCATGGGGACCTGACGCATCCGTTGGGCCATGGGAATGGCCCGGTCCATGGAAGTGGACATGTCCGTGGGCCTGGCCGTCATGCTCGTGCTCATGGGTGTGGACCTCGACCTTCAAAGCCTCGCGCAGGCTCCAGAATCCGATGGCGATAAGCAGCACGCCGACGAGGCGTTCGCTTCCGGCCGAGATCCGCTCCAAGGGCAGCGCCTGACGAAAGGCCACGGCGAGGAGTCCGATCAGGAGGACGCCGGCGGAATGCCCGATTCCCCATCGAACGCCGCTGGTCCATGCGCGTCGGTGAGCCCGGACCGCGATGGGCGCCACCGCGGCCAGATGATCCGGCCCGGAAAGGACATGGAGGAACCCGGCAAGGAGACCGGAAAACACCGCGAACATGAAGACCGAGGCTACGTCCGAAGCGCGATGGCGCCACCCAAATCGCCGGCGGGGGACCGATCCGGATGCCGGCCGGCCGGGGCTAGCGCAACCGCACGCATGAAGGCGACGGGAGGTCTCGGAACGGCGGAAATCGGCCCGCAATCGCGTCGAGCGTTCAGAGATTCCAAGAATTGAACCATTGACACCCAAGTCCAAATCGGGTCTAAACGCGCCCGTTCGATGATCGGAATGACCGCCAACTTCATTCAGGTAAGCAAGCGTGGGCTGCTCCAGTGCTCCCCGACTTGCCGCTGGCATTTCGCCGGCGCACCGGGCGATGTGGAGGTCGTTTCCTAGAGGAGATTCGAACCGTTTTCCGACCCACATCCGCCAGACGGATGTGGGTTTTTTGTTTTGGCGGCACGGCGTCCGCCGCCATTGGAGCAGGACGCCAGAGACACAGAGACAGACACATGCACAGAAACATGAATGCAAGACCGACAACGCCAACGGGGCGGACGGAGGAATCCGACCGCTTCGAACGACATCCCGACCCCGCGGTGCCGTTCCGCTTCGCCGACGAGGGCGACCTCGAGCGCCTCAAGAACGACCTGCTGCGCCCGCTGCTGGCGAAGGCGACCGTCACGGACCTCATCCTGCAGCTCCACCGCGCGGCCAACGAGGCCGCCGCGCTTGCCTGGCTGGAGCCACACCCGCTGCTGGTGTTCCCCTCGCTCTTCGAGGAGAAGGTCGGCGCCGCCCGGAAGCGCCATTTCCGGCAGGGCCTCGTCCGTTCGCGGACACAGGAGCTGATGGAGGCCGCGGCATGAATAGGGCCCTGCGGCAGGACATCGTCGAGGACGCGGGGCGCGGAGGGGACATCGTACGCCGATCCGGGCCCGGATCGACGCGTACGGTCTCCCTTCCGCGTCCTGCGTCCTGGCGATCGACTTCGGGCATACCCGGCTGAGATCCCTCATGGGAGCAACGGGAGCCCTCACGCGAAAACGCCAAGGGAAGGCCGGAGGTGGAACCGAAATGGCGACCGCTTGCCGATGTTCGGATGCGTCACGGGAGCCAGCGTTTCCCTTCGCGGTCTGGCGCCTTGGGCTGACTCTCACTTCGGCCGGATTGCGGCTCAGTGGCGGAAGTGCCGGACGCCGGTGAACACCATGGCAACGCCCCGTTCGTCGGCGGCTTGGATGACCTCGGCATCCCGCACCGATCCGCCCGGCTGTATGGCCGCGGTCGCTCCCGCTTCGGCGGCGGCGACCAGGCCGTCCGCGAACGGGAAGAAGGCGTCGGAACAGACCACGCTGCCACGGAGCGACAATCCGGCTTCCCCGGCCTTCCAGACCGCGATGCGGCTCGAATCGACACGGCTCATCTGTCCCGCGCCGACGCCGAGGGTTCGATCGGCGCCGCAATAGAGGATGGCGTTGGACTTCAGGTGCTTCACCACCCGCCATCCGAAGAGCATGGCCCGCAGTTCCTCAGGCGTCGGTGAACGACGGGTCACCACCCGAAGGTCGGCCTCGCTCGTGCCCTTCAGATCCCGTTCCTGCCACAGGAAGGATTCGGCTCCGACGCTGCGGATGTCATGCGGGGCCACAGCGGCCGGATTCCCGATCACGCGGAGCAGCCGGAGATTCTTCTTCTGCCGCAGGACCTCAAGGGCGTCCGGGGCGAAGTCCGGGGCGATGATGACCTCGCTGAAGATCTCGGCGATCTGGCGGGCGCAGGCGACATCCAGGGTACGATTGACCGCGATGATGCCGCCGAAGGGCGCCTGACGGTCGGTGGCGAACGCGCGATCCCAGGCTTCGGCGAGCGTCGTCCCCTGCCCCACGCCGCAGGGGTTGGTGTGCTTGAGGATGGCCAACGTCGGCTCCGCGCCCGTGAACTCGCCGATCAGTGCGGCGGCGGCGGTGAGGTCGAGGATGTTGTTGTACGAGAGTTCCTTCCCATGGAGCTGCAGGAAGTGGTCGCGGAACTTGCCGTAGAGCGCCGCCTTCTGGTGGGGATTCTCGCCGTAACGCAGGGGCTGGACCAGCGGGGCGCTGACGGCCAAGGCGGGCGGTGGGACCACGCCACCGCTGAACTCGCGCGAAAGGTGGGCGGCGATGGCGGCATCATAGGCGGCGGTGCGCGCATAGACCTTCGCCGC
>JAIXUV010000231.1 GCA_027483345.1 Verrucomicrobiales bacterium
CCACGAACAGGCCTCCGCCTTCACCGCCACGTTCCGAGGACCCGGCACGCTCCGGTTCTGGTGGAAGGTCTCGAGCGAGGCCGGCTTCGATTGGCTCACCGTCTTCGTCGACGGCGTCGCCGCCAACCGGATCTCGGGCAACCAGGACTGGGCGCTGTTGGAGCTGCCGATCGGAGAGGGCGCCCACGTGGTCGACTGGGAGTACCGGAAGGACCGCAGCGTGGAGGAACTGCCGGACGCCGCGTGGGTGGACGAGATCGCCTTCGTTCCCACGTCCGGAGACGAGGACCGGCACATCGATGCGCGGGTGACCTCGACGCGACTGGCACAGACGGCGGTGGTGACCGGACCCGGATCCGCACAGGATCGGTTCCTGGTCTCGGTGGGTGCGGTGTTCCAACGGCTGGACGAGGTCGCCGCGCCGGCCGCGACCGAGTCGGTGCCGGTGCGCATCGATTGGGAACTGTTGGATGTCTCGGGCGCACCGGTGCGGATCGAGTCGGGAACCCACGATGGCTCGGTTTCGCTGGCCACCCATGACGGTGGCGTCCTGCCGCTGCCGGCCCAGGCGGTCTATTCGGACACCTTCGGCATCCCGGTCGCGGACCCGTCGCGGATCCGGCCGGACCGAAGCTACCAGATCCGCTGGAGGCTCCGGGCCTTCGCGGACGCGGCGGGAGAGGTGCCCGTCGACACCGGGACGTTGAATCCGGGCCGGCTGATGGCGTTCTCCGGGAGGCTCGCGGCGGGCGTGGCCGAGGCCAGGTTCGACCGGATCTCCTTCTCGTCCATCACGGTCCGTTCCTCCGGTCAGGGATACCTCCTGACGGTGGACACCCCGGCGGACGCCGTCCGCCTGATGGCCCGACCGGAGGTCCGGTTCCAGCTGGTCGGCCAGGAGGTGTTCTACGATCCGACTTCGGGCGACCTGAGACCGGCGCCGGGACGTCCGATCCCGCTGCCCGACTTCGCCGTCGGTGGAGTAACATGGCGTTCCGTGGAGATGACACAGCTG
Source organism: Verrucomicrobiales bacterium (assembly GCA_027483345.1). Classification (GTDB taxonomy): domain Bacteria; phylum Verrucomicrobiota; class Verrucomicrobiia; order Limisphaerales; family UBA9464; genus SXXZ01. Next base: position 1,016 of record JAIXUV010000231.1, read on the forward strand.
GGGATCCGGGGACTTCCGCGGCTGGTCCTGCCCCGGGGATTCGGCTGGAGCCCGAGTGCGCATGGCGGGGCCAACAACCTTCTTCTGCCGGCGAAACCCTCCGGAACCCCGATGCGGCGGCGCCTGGACTTCCGGTCGTCGGTCGGCCTCGACGCAGGCCTCGGGATCCCCGGCGGCAGCCTTGAATTCACCAACGGCGAACCGCTGTGGGTCTCGCTGGAAGGGCGTCCCCTGATGTTCCGCACGTCCTCCATCCGGTGGGAGGCCGCGACCGGGGAGTACACGTTCGCGCCGGACGAAGTCATCCCGGTGCGACGCGACGCGGTGCAGGCGTTGAAGGACGCGGCGGCGGCCGGATGGATCGAGAACCCGGCCGACGACCGTTCGTGGGACAAGAAGTCGAACGACGACTACCACCTTTCCGTCGCCGGCGTCGCGGGTCCGGTGCGGGTCCGGGCCGGAAGCGACGGCCGGGCGGTGTTGGCGGAGATGGATCTGATGCTGGGCGGCGGCGGCTTTGCGGCGCACTACCCCCGGGGCGTGCGGGTCGGATGGTCGGGCATGAGCCGTCTGCGGGTCGCCGACGGCGCGGTGGACACCGGCGTGAGCGGGCTGCTGTTGGCGCGTGGGACCGAGCTGGCCTACCTGCGGGAGGAATCCGGCGCGGCGCTGGCGACCACGCCCTGTGTGGGATTGGCCCTCCCGGGTGGGATCCGGGTACGGGTGGACGAGTCCGCGGATCCGGCGTGGAGGTTTTCCGACGACGGCGGGTTGCTGGCCGGCGGGCCGGTGACGGCTTCCGGCACAGCGTCGCCGGCCGACCTCCAATGGGGCGCGCTGGCCGGCGGCCAGTTCGCGTTCCAGGCGGGATCGTTCACCACCGGACGCCTGCGCATCGCGGGACACCGCGGGACGGGAGCGGGAGGGCATGTCGGCGAGACCGGCGCCGCGGCGCTGCTGCTGGCCGGGGTGGGTCCGTCGGGGACCGAGACGCCTGGGAGCGAGGCCTACGCGGCGGGACTCGGTGATTACGCCGGGCTGAACCTGCGCGTGGAAACCGGCGGGATGCAGGGCGTGCACCGGCTGGCGGGCAACCCGGAGCCGGTCGGCGGTCCGCTGCTGGCCCGCAGCAAGTACAACGTGCGCCCGGGAGGAGTGAGCGGAATCCACGAGCTGGAGGCCTTCGAGCGGGAACTGCGGCTGTTCGGGTTCCGCACGCGGCTCACGGCGTTGAAGCTCGCGTTCAGCGACGGCGTGACCTCGGCGTCGCGGACCCGGGGCGTGTTGGCGGTACCGCCCCCCACGGACCCGATGGCGACCGGGTTCGAGCTGCCCTTCTCCGAGCTGCGGTTCACCGGACGCGGCGGACTCGACCGCGCGGAGCTGTCCGATTCCACGCCGTTCCAGCTGCCGTACTGGAATCTCCCGATGCGGGCGCTGGCGGTCTCCTTCGCGACCACGCGGAGCCCGGACGGCTGCTCGACGGACACGGGATCGCTGGTGCTGTCGGTGGATGCGCGGATCCCGACGCTGACGACGGCGCCGTTGCGGGGAACGCTGGGCTTCACGGCGGATGGCCGGCTGGTGCCGGGCGGACCGGGGACGTCGACGGACTCGACCCTGCAGTTGCCGCCGGACATCGGGATCCACGGTCCGAGCGGCGTCTCGGGCGAACCGGCGAGCCTGTACCGGTTCGTGCCGTCGACGCGGGCGATGTTGAGCCGATTCGATCCGGCGATCCCGGAGGGCTTCGTCAGCGTCGCCGGCATGCTGCATTGTTCGACCCTGCCCGGGGCGCGGGTGCACCTGCATGCCCGGGCGGCGCTGCCGGGTCAGTCGCCGGTCTGGAGCACCCGGGCCGGGGACGTGCCGCTTTCCGCGCAGGCCGGTGGCGTCTGGATCATGGGTGGCTGGCCGCTGGACCCGGCGAGGCCGAACCAGTACGGCTGGCAGGACGCCCAGGGACGCCACTTCTTCAACAACAGCCGGTTCGACCCGACCCATCGCGGATTCCCGGAGACGGTGACCCTGGACCAGTACCGGAACCCGCCGAACGCGGCCGACCGGAACTTCCGGGTGCGCAACCGGACCTACCTGCTCGACGTGGCGGAGTTCGAGTATTCGCTGCAGTGGAGCCCCGCGATGCGTTCCTTCCGGTCCAGCGGCCAGGAGACCTCGGACTTGGTGTTCCTCCGGACCGAGCACCGGATGAAGCGCCTGACGCCGACCCGTGCGGAACTCGAGTTCGGCGTCTCCCTGGCGGGGGATCCGACGGCGTCACTGGCGGCGTTGGCGAACGACTTCGAGAACGAGCGGAACGGCGTGTACGCGCAGGTGGAGAACGGCGTGCGCCAGGTACTGGGCGGACTGCCCGGATCGAACGAGGCCTCGCGGCTCCTGGAGGCGCTCAACAGCGTGGACCGGTTGGTGGACGACCGGCTCGACCGCTTCATCGAACCCTACGTGGACCTGCTGGTGGACCAGCAGGCGTCCCAGGTGGTGGCACAGCTCGTCGCGGCGGCCGAAGGCCGGACCGAGGAGGAGTTCCGGGCGGCCGTCCAGCGGACCCTCCTTGGCACCGGCGGTGGCGCGTACCTGCAGCCATTGCGGTCGGCGGTGGAGGACATGAACACCTCGCTGGGCCGGCTCGGCGACGCCACGGCCCAGGCGCAGGAGCTGTCCGACGGCGTCTCGAAGGTGGTGGCGGACCTGGAGGACGGAATCAGCTCGGCGAAGCGGATCCTCGGCACGCCGGCGCGGGAGTTCGATCCGGCGGACCGTCGCGTGGTGACCGAGGTTTTCCGCGCGGTGGCCAAGGCGACGAAGGCCCAGGACGGCCAGACCTACGAGGCGCTGGCCGCACCGCTGCTGACCGCGGCGGACCTCAGCCTCGCGCAGTATGTGCCGGAGGCGGAGCAGACGTTCCGGAAGATCGACCGGGTCCTGCGGGACCTCGAGGTGCAGGCGGCGGAACTCCGCTCCGGACTGCGGAACGGCGAGGAGTTCCTCGGGGAAATCCAGGAGACCATCGGGCAGATCCTGGGTGTGAGCGACGGCACGGTGTTCAACCAGCTGTTGGGCGACCTGAACCAGATGGCCGCCTCGGCGGGGCAGCCGCGCGCGGTGTTCGCGGACGCGGCCACGGTTCGGGAGACGTTGAAGCGCCGCATCCAGAGCCTGGTGAAGGAGCGGCTGAAGCAGTCGGTCCTGTTGCCGCAGCTGCAGGGGGTCTTCCGGCGGCGGCTCGGGGAACCCCAGGAACGCCTCACCGCGTCGCTCGACCTGATGTTCGCCACCGTGGAGGAGGGGATCCGTCGGTTCGCCGAGCCGCGGAACCTCACCCAGGCCCGGGACACCGTGGACCGGATCGTGAACGCCGGGAAGCTGGGCGACGCGATCGACGCGGCGGCGTTGAAGGGCAGCGCGACCTTCAACGGTCCCAGCATCACGCGGCTGCGCCTGGATGCGGACCTGAAGCTCCGGTTGCCGGACGAGATGGAATTCCGGGGTTGGTTCGAGTTCGAGGACTACGGACGCAACGGCCCGGCGAAGGGCTGCATCCCGGCGGGGGTCATGGCGGCGTCGGTCCGGCTCGGCGCGTCCGGCCGCGCCAACCTCGCCGGGTCGGCGGTGTCGGTCAGCGAGGACGGCTTCTTCTCGTTCGCCTCCGGCGGGCCGGCGGGCCTGTATCCGATCGCCTTCTTCGGCGACGCCCGGTTCGCCGGTTCGGTCCGGGTTGGGTCGCTCGAACTGAACGACCTGCGCCTGCAGCTGGCGATGGGCGTGGATCCCTCCGGTGGCGGCTCGCTGGCCGACGCCTACCTCGCCGGCAACACCAAGGTCACCCTCGACGGCATCGTCGGCGACGTCGCCTTCTTCACCGGCCGGACCTGCCGGCTCGGGGAGTTGGAAACCCTCGACCCCGACATCCTCCGCGTGTTGGGCGAAGCCGGTCAGGCTGGCGGCATCGCCAATCCCAACAATCCCCTCCAGCCGTTCAACGGGTTCTACGTCCGCTTCGGCGGTTCCGTGAACATCAGCAGGATGTTCGGCATCCCCAGGGCCCTTGCGGACCTCTCCGGGCGCCGACACGAGGGATGGTTCGCCTTCGTGCGCGAGACCGGTGGCGGCGGGGCCGTGGTCCGCGGCGGTGCGCTGATCGACTACTCCTTCCGGGGACAGCTGCTCAGCAGCGTGAGCCTCACGGTCAACACGAAGGCCATCGCCTACGCCAACGTGCCGCTCGGCACCGGCTCGCTCTCCCGGGATCTCCTCGGCAGCTCGCTGTGCCTCTCCGCCGACGCCGGGTTCGAGGCCTGCCTCGTGGAACCATTCTGCGTCGACTACAGCCTGCATCTCGACGGGGAGATCCGTCCGAGGTCGCCTTGGCTCGCACTCCAGCTGGATGTCCCCCTGCCCGGCGTCGGGCGCTTCAGTCTCCCGCGCGGCTACCGCTCGGACTGCTTCCGATGAAACCGCCTCCTTCCCTCCTCCGGTTCCTCGGCCTGCTCGCCCTGATGACAGGGCTCGTCCGCGCGCAATCGGTGCCGGAAGCGGTCGTGACCACGGGAACCTCGGCCGTGGACGGCACGGGACGTCCCTGGATCTATGTCCATTGGCAGACGGGAACCGACGTCTCCGAGGACCGCTTGTTCTCCGTCCACACCAAGGCCGGTCCGCCGGACGGTCCCGGCGTGTTCGTCCTGCGCGAGGCGGTGGCCCCGGCCACGGTGCCCTCGTTGCTCGCGGTCCATCTTTCCCGCGCGGCGAACCTCGGTCGCCCACTGGAACCCTGGGCCGCCGCGGTGGACGTCCTCGCCGAACGGCTGGAGGCGCCTCCCGGATTGGACCTGCCCGGGAAGTTCTCGGCGTTGATGTCCGCCCGTTCTCGGGATCGTCGCCTGGCCGACCTGCTGCGGATGATGTCGACGCGCGAACCGGCCTTGGCCATGGCCCTCGGACGGGGCTGGGCGGGATTGGCGGAGGTGCCCGAGGGCTCGCCGGTCACGGTTGAAATCCGCGACTGGGACCCGGTGCGCAAGGTCGCGGGCGGAGTCGTCGGGCGTCTGGTGGTGACCGCCGGCCGTCCCGCTCCCCTGCCGGCGCCGGGAATGCCGGTGCAGGTGCCGGACCTCGCCGCCACCGGCGACCGCACCGTGCTGCTGCGTTGGGCGACACCGGAATCCCTCCGGGGCTCGGCAGCGCGGTACACTGGCGTGATCCTCTGGAGGGTGGACGCGGCGGAGGCCGAATCGAGGAACTGGCACCGCGAACCGCCCACGGCCGAGGCGCTCGACGCGTTGTCGCGCAACTCGCCCGGGCTGGCCGCGCGGGTGACCCCGGAGCCCTTGAATCCGACCCGTCTGCTCGACGCGAACGAGGTCGCCGACTTTCGACCGGGGCCTGCAGACCTCGACCGCTTCCACTACGTCGGCGACGACAACGGGGCCCGCAACCCGGCCACGGCCGGAGGCGTGCCAAGGCCGTTCTTCGAAGACGGAGCCCGCTTCTACTACTTCGGCGCGGCGGCGGACCTGCTGGGCCGTCCGGGGATCGTCTCGCCGGGCGGACTCGGCGTCGCACGTTGGACGCTCTCGCCGTCGACGCCGGTGCTCGAGGTGGGTGTCGAACAGGGTTACCTGGATCCCGGGCTTCCGGTGACGGCGCCGCGCCGGCCGGTGTTCCGTCTGCGTTGGACCGCCAATCCGGACTCCGGGAACGACCTCACCACGCACTACGAGGTCTTCCGTGCGGTGCCGGGACCGGACGGCACGGTGGATCTGGCGCAGTTCCAGGATCCGGTCCGACGGAATGCGCTGCGTCCCTTGGCGGTAGTGCCCCACGCCGCGGGCGGTGCGGAGGTCCGGTTCCTCGACACCAACACCACGCCGACGGCGGACTTCGTCGGGAGAAGCTTCGCGTTCGCGCTCCGTGCGGTGCGTGAGAGGCCGTGGGGCCGAGTGGTGTCCGCTTTCGGTCCTCCCGTGACGGCCTCGATCCGGGACCTGACCACCTTCCCCGCGGTCCCGGCCGGTGGCCCGCAGCCGGTGCTCTCGAACTGCCCCCGCGTGTCCGTGCTCCGCGACGGCACCGTGGACGAGGCGGTCGATCCGGGCGATTCGGGAGGCGGCCGGAGCCACTACCGGGTGCTTTGCACACGCGGCGACGCGGGGGTGCTGTGGGCGGAGTTCCGGGTGTTGGTGCAGGGACAGGAAACGGCGCGGGAACGGGTGTTCTTCCCGGCCGACGACCTCGCCTTGCCTGCCGAGATCCGGTTCGTGGCGGATTCGGCGCCACAGGTCATCTGCGTGGTGGGCAGCGACGCTGGGGCGACGAGCCCGCTTCCCGGGGCGACGCTGAACGGGGTCGTCCCCGGGGCCGGACGCCGGACGGTGCTGCGGTTCACGGCGCGGGCGCTCGACGACGCGAGCCTCGCGGCCAACCCCGTCTTCGCCGCGCCATTGCTGGGCCAGGCCATCCTGCCGGTGACCGCCCTCTCGGTGCCCGAGGCCGGCTTGGTCGAGGGCACGCTGGATGCCGCCGACGGCACGTACCTGGTCAGCCGCCTCGGTTCCACCGGCGGACACGGGCGGGTCCAGGGCGGGCGGATCCTCTTCTTCGACCCCGCCGCGGTGCCCGGTGCACCGGTACCGGCCGGCTACAACGCGCGGGTGGTGTCGCAAAGCCTGCTGCCGGGTGCCGGCGACTGTCCGCAGGGGCTGGAGGATCCCACCGGATCGGGCCAACTGCGTCCGGTGGTGCTGCGTTTCCGTCTCACCCCCGGAACGCACCAGTACCGCATCTGGCGTAGCGTGGATTCCGGGACCCTGGAACTGGTCGGACAGGCGCCCGAGCGGTTCCAGCCCACCGATCCCAACCGGGAGGTCGTCTACCGTGACATCGCGCTGCCCCCGGACGCCGCGCTGGTCGAATACTTCGCGCAGTTGTCGGGCCGAGACGGGCAGGACGGCCCGATGATCCCGATCGGGAAGGTCGTGCCGGCACGGCCGTTGCCCGCACCGCTGCTGGCGACGCCGAAGTCCACGACCACCGCCGACGGCCAGCCGGCGATGCGCCTGACGTGGACCTGTCCGCCGCGCGGCGTGGCCCGGTTCGAGATCGTGATGAAGGCCGAGTCGCTCCCGGTGGACCCCTCGGTCCGTCCCTCGTGGGTCGGCAGCGTCGGACTCTACAACCTGGCTGGGGCGGGAGGCACCGCCTCGCCCGCCCGCTCGACCTTCCAGCAGGTGAACCGCGCGGCCGCCCAGCTCATGGATCTCTTCCAGTTCGACGACCGTGAGCGGGCGCTGACGGGCTTCGTCGGATCGGAACTGGTCGAGGATCCGCCGGATTCCGGACGGTTCACCTTCGAGCTCCGGGTCCAACGGGGTGTGCGCTACGGCGGCATCACGGTGCGGGCCTTGGGCTTCCCCGCGGGTTCCTCCGGTCCTCCGGGCAATGCCCAGTCCTTCGTCTGGACGCCGCCGCTCCGCGAGGAGCAGGTCGCCTGGCCCGCCCGTCCGTTGCCGCCCGCTAACCGCTTCCATCCGGACGTGCGGGCTCGCCTGCTGGGGTACCGCCTCACACCCAGGCTTCTCGTTCCGGTTCCGGTTCCCGGTCAGGTGCCCGAGGAATTCGCCCAGGTCCGCCGCGCCGGGGTGTTGATCGGACGTTCCGGCGTCCGTGGATCCACTTCGTTCGAGGTGGTCGGCGACGGTCCCGACCGGGGACTGCTCCGGCTGAAGGGTCTGGTCGGTCGGACACCGACTTCCGGGATCGATCCCAACACCATGACCCTGCGCCGGGCCGATCGGCCGTCCGACGACCTGCTTCCCGTGGCGCTCTACCGTCAGGTGGTCGCCACCGGAGAGATCCAGCAGGTCTCCCCGCTCCTCGAGCGGATCGCCTGGAACTCCGTGCCGGTTCCGGGGTCGTTCCTCCCGGACGGCGTCCTCCGCGATCCCTACGTCGCCGTGGCCGACGCGATGTCGGGCACCTCGGGCCAGCTCGAGTTCTACCTGCTCGACACCCAGCCCGCGGTGGCCGGGGAAACCTATCGCTACCTGCTCCTGCGCTTCGACGCGGTGACCGGCGAGATGACCGAAACCATTCCGGCCGGTGAACTGACCTTCCCCGAGGAGGCCCCATGAGATTCCGCCACCTGTTCCACGTCGTCGCCGCGGCCGTCGGGGTCGTCGCGCAGGAGGCAGCCCCGCAGCCCCGGCTGCCTTGGATCACTGGCACGCCCACCGAGCTCTTCGGAAGCGTGGAGGCGGACGGCAATTCCCCGGAACGTTGGATGGTGGCGGACCGCGCCTCCGGCCTCGTGCGCTGGATCCGGTTGGACGGCACCAACGTGGGCTCCTTCCCGGTGCGCGCCTCCGGCCTTGGAAGGATCGAGACCGCCGCGTTCGTCCGTTCGGACGGTGCTTTCGGAGCCGTGGCGGTCGGGGATCCCATCGGGAACCGCCTCGCGGTGGTCCCGCATCGCCCGACATCCGAGGTGCAACCGGTGTTCCTCGACGGCGTGATCGGCCCATCGTCGCTCGCCGCGTTCCAATCCCGCATCGCCGGCGAGGATCCCCTGGCCCCGCAGCTGATGGTCGCCTCGAGCGACAACGGCTCGCCGACGCCGCTGCGTCTGTCCCTGCATGGGCCCCGCGGTTCGATGCTGCCTTGGCCGGCGCCCCCGTTGTCCGAACCCGCACAGGCGGGCCATGCCTTACGCATCACCCGCGCCGGCGCCGAGTCGGCGGGCTTCCTCGTCGGCGGACGGTTCCTCGCCTGGACCGCCGGAGACGCGGGACTCGAATCGCGGCCGGCCGTGGTCGACGTGGCCGCAGGCTCCGATTGGGTCGCCGACTTCTTCCGCCCCGGCGGCGACTTTGCCGGCTTGGTGTTCTTCCGGCGCGGCAGCTCCACCGTGGACTTCCGTCAACTCCGCCGCATTGGCGGCGAGGAACCGCCGGCATCGGATCCGCTGGGCTACGACCTGGGCCTGCCGGTGGAAGCGCTGCTGGCCGGCGGCTTGGGAACCGAACGCTGGTTGCTGGTGCTGTCGGGCCGCGAGGCGCGGCTTTTCGATTTCGACGGAACGAACCCTCCGCGCACGCGGCAGTCGTTCTCCTCCGATGGTGCGCTGTCCTTCACGGCCGCGGCGATGCGGCCGGACGGCGGGCTGCTGTTGCTCGAGGGCGAATCCGGTCGGTCTTCCGCCTGGAGCCTCTATCCGCTGCAGGAGGGACGACACGTCCTCGCCGCGCGGGGAACCCTGGCGGAATTGCCGGCCGGATCCCGCCGCGGCAGCCAGGTCTTCGCCTTCACCGCCGATCCCGTTCGGAACCGCGAGGCCCGACTGATCGCGTTGGGGCGGGCGTCCGACTGGGGAACCTCGGTGCTCGAAGACGCACGGGTGCTCGCGGAGACGGACCGCGGATCGTCCACAGGGCTTGGCGACGCCACGATGGTTTCCCCGGAGATCCGCAACGGCGCCGGCGGCTTCCTCGCGGTGAACCAGCTCTCACCGCTGCATTCCATGTTCAGCTACGCCACGCCGGAGTCCGTGTCGGCGCCACGGATCCGATTCGAGCCGCGACCCGGGCGGTTTTCCCAACCGATCCAGATCGCCGTCGCGGTGGAGGGCCTTTCTTCGCCGACGTTCTTCATCCAGTCCGGTGCCAACCCCGCTTGGACCCAGGTCTCCGGCCCGATCACCGTGTCGAACTCCCTCACGCTGCGGGCTTGGGCGCGCGGTACGGACGGCGTGGCCACACCGGTCGCCTCCGCCGAGTACCGCATCCAGGCGGCCGATCCGCTGGCCCCGGCCCAACCCGTGGACCTCAACGGGAACGGCATCCCGGATGAAGTGGAGCGTGGGCTGCCGACGGATGGAGACCAGGACGCCGACTCCTACCCGGATGGCGAGGAGTGGCTGGCCGGTTCCGATCCCGCGGACCCGAGGAGCACTCCTCCCGGCTCGGGGGGTGGACAGGCTCCGGTGTTGGTGCTCCTGGGAATCGACATCGGACCGGAACCACGGATCCGCCTGCGTCTGCTCGGTCGCGCGGAAGTGCTGCATGCGCTGCAATCGGCGGAGGTCATCGCACCGGGAGCCTGGTCGGACGCGGCTCCCGCCGCGGTCATGCCGGCCTCGGGTTCGATGGACTTCAGCCTGCCGATGACCGATCCGGCGATCCGGTTCTTCCGCGGACAATCCCGCTGAGACGGCAGGACCTCCGTTGATCCCTGATCCCTGCTTCCCGTGGCCGCGGCTGCCACACTGCGGGCGATGGCCGTCGCATTGGAGACATCCGCGACCCTGGCTGGCGGCTCGAAGCACCGTGCCCCTCCCGCCTCGGATTCCCGGTTTCGATCCCGCAGGGTCATCTTCCGGCTGGGTTCCCAGATCAACCGCTGGACGGCAGATGCAGCCGTTCCAGACCCGGGTATCGGTCGAATCCGGCGTCGAACGAAACCAACCGGCAGCCGGAAGTGATGGCGAACGCCGACAGGTAGGCGTCGGTCCATTGGTTCGGCGGGAATCCCGGCTCGGAGGTCCAGCGGAGGAAGACCTCGTCGATTCCGGCAGGTTCGTCCAAGAGCACCACCCCGGGCTCGGCAAGGTACCGGTGGACGATCGCCCAAGCCTGCTCCGGAGTGATAGTCCGACCGAGGACCCCTTTCCGAGTCGCGAGACGAAGGAAACTCAGGAGGCTGATCCGGCAGAAGGCCATCGTGTCTTGGGCCTGGTTTTGCCAGTAGGCAACCGCGGTCGCGTGGTGGACATGGTTCTCATCGACCAGTGCCAGCCAAACGTTCACGTCGAGCAGGTCGGTCATGGCGTTGGGATTGCGGGATTTCCACCCAACCCCTGCCGAATCGCATCGTCTTGGTCCTGCAGTTCAGACAACTCGCGGTTGCTTAGGGCCAGCGTCGGGGGAAGGGAAGGGTCCAAACGGATCGCAACCGGCGGCAGCGGTCGGATTCGGCGGACACCCTGGACAACAGGACCGCCCCGCAGCCCGGCTTCGACATACCGGGTCAGCAAGTCTTTCAGGCTCATGCCGTTCTGGGCGGCGCGGGCCTTCACTTCGCGAAACAGGGAATCCGGGAGATCCAAGGTGGTCCGCATCAACGCATCAAAACATCAGGCGGCTGTATGGGCAAGAGGCGCCGCGGATGGCTCGACCGTAGGGACAGCAAAGGGATGTTCGGGCTCCGAGAAGGCGCCGATTGCGGGTCCAACCGGGTCTCTTCCTACGAGGACTCAAATCCTTGAATCTGTCCGGAATGCAAGGCACCGGTAGGTTCGCGGGGATGTCCCGCGGAATCTCGGGGTAGTCAGGAATGGCCGCCGAGGGCGTCGCCGATGCGGCCCAGGATGTGGGCCGCCGCCTTGGACACAACCGTGCCTGGGAGGTTGAGGTTCTCGAACGCGTTGGTCTGAAGCAGCGTGGATTGCCCGTGCATCACGGACCAGACGAACAGGGCGTCGAGGTTGAGCTGATCGGAGGACCTGTGATTCGCCTGGGGCAATCGGCCCAAGGTCTGTCGCAGGATGTCGAAGGCCTTGATCGCATTGGCCAACAGCTCGGGATTCCGGGCGACATCAGGCCAGCGCATGCCAAAGAGCAGACGGTACTCGAGCGGATTGTCGCGGGCATAGCGCAGATAGGCTTCGCCCAACGCACCCATGTCCTTCTCCGGATCCGGATGCCGCGGCCGCGCCTCCAGATGTTCGGCAAAGCGCTCCAACCCACGTCGGATCACCTCGGCCAGCAGGTGATCCCGGGACTCGTAGTGCCGATAGGGTGCCTGGTGTGAGACGCCCAGCCGCCGGGCCACGTCGCGCAGGCTCAGGCCGTCGACACCCTTCTCGGCGATCACCGCATGTGCGGCGACGACACAGGCCTCCTTCAGGTCCTTCGGACGGGATCTCGGTTTGGCAACGCGCCTCGGCATGCGAGCCCGAGTGAATCTGACGACGCCTCCGAAGGCGAGGACGCGGGCCGACCACGCCGGACCCTGCGTTGAGCTTCGGCGCCACCGCCAGCGTCTTCCTCCCGCTCCCCAGAAGCCTTGCGGTCTTGCGTGCGGATCCCTTCAGCATCGTTGGCTCAGATGCGGGTCGCCGGACCGACCGTCGCCGCTTCGGGTGGGCGGCGGGTCATTCCGTCCATGATCTTCGCGAGGATCCGGGTTCTGGCGAACCTTGGGAGAGGCTTCAGCGAGGCCTCGAGAAGCCAGGACAGCATGGCCGGGCGGACGAGGAAGCGGCGACGCTCCAGCGCCTGCACGACGTCCCGGGCGACATCGTCTGCTTCCGCGGCGAAGCCCAGGGTCATCCGCGCACGGGCGCCGAATCCCGATCGCACCGGACCCGGGGCGGCGCACAGGAGGTCGATCCCGTGTCTTCGGAACTCGGGTCGCAGCCCTTCGGCCAAGGTCTGGACCCAGGCTTTGGTCGCAGCGTAGTGGGCGGCTCCTGGGACACCCTGAAACGCGAGCAGGGAACTGAGGAGGATGATCCCACCGCCTCCCCGCCTTTGAAGCCGGGGAGCGAAGTGGAGGCAGAGTTCGAGGACCGCGGCGCAGTTGACCTCGAGCATCCCGGACTCCGCCTCGGGATCCGCCTCGAGGAACGGGCCTGAGGTGCCGAACCCGGCGGCCGCAACGACGAGCCCGACCGGCGTCCCTCCGACCACCAATTCCAGCCGACGGCGCTCGGCGGGCGAAGACAGGTCCGCGGCGACGACCCGGGTCTGGATCCCGAATCCGGAGCCGAGTTCCTGCGCAACCGCTTCCAACGCTTCACGACGTCGGGCGACGAGGACGAGGTGGAGTCCGCGGGCGGCCAGTTCGCGGGCGATCGCCCGTCCGATGCCGTCGGACGCACCGGTGACGAGGGCCCAGGGTCCGTAGCGTTCGGGGAAATCCGCGGAAGAGGTCATCGCTTGAGACGGATCTCGATGTGGGTGTTGGTGCCCTCGGGGAGGACGAACGCCGCCTCCTCGAACCTCGGTGCCCGCATCGCGGGTCTCGCGCCGCCCGAGACGCCCCATTCCTCCTTTGGAATGCCGAAGAGCCCCTTGTCCAGGCGGCCGTTCTCGTTCCGGTCGAGCGAGGCCGCCACGGCGATGCGTCCGGCGACCAGGTTGGTGAAGACGAGTGTCACGCCGCCCGGAGCCCACGGGGCCGTCCGGCGCAGCTCCTTCGGCCCGGACTCCGGGAAGCCCGCGGCTTCGGAATGGACGGAACAGGCCACCTGCCC
>JAIXUV010000221.1 GCA_027483345.1 Verrucomicrobiales bacterium
CACGGCGGAAGGCCCGACCCGTCCTTCCGCAACCGGATCGAATGAAAATCTCCCGCATCTTCGCCCACCGCGTCGAACTCCCCCTCCACGAAACCACCTACAAGTGGTCCGGCGGCAAGTCGGTCACGGTGTTCGACAGCACGATCGTGGGCGTCGAGACCGACACCGGCCATGTCGGCTACGGCGAGGTCTGCCCGCTCGGGCCGTTCTACCTGCCGGCCTACGCCGAGGGCGTCCGCGCCGGCCTGCGGGAACTCGGGCCGCACCTGATCGGCGAGGATCCCCGCGAGCTGCTCAAGCTGAACCACCGCATGGACGCCGCGCTCAAGGGGCATCCGTACGTGAAGTCGGGCATCGACATCGCCTGCTGGGACCTGCTGGGACAGGCGACTGGGCTGCCGGTTTGCGTGCTGATGGGCGGCCGCTACGGCGAGGCGGTGCGGCTGTACCGGGCCATCTCGCAGGAGGATCCGGAGACGATGGCCCGCAAGGTCGCCGGCTACCGCGCCGAGGGCTACACGCGCTTCCAGCTCAAGGTCGGCGGCGATCCCGACGTCGACATCGCCCGCATCCGCGCCGTGCGCGGCATCCTCCAGCCGACCGACCGCCTCGTGGCCGACGCCAACACCGGCTGGACCCAGCACGAGGCGATGCGCGTGGTGCGCGCGGTGCGGGACCTCGACGTCTACATCGAGCAGCCCTGCCTCTCCTACGAGGAATGCCTCGCCGTGCGGCGCAACACCGACCACCCGTTCGTCCTCGACGAGAACGTGGACAACCTCGACCTGCTGCTGCGCGCCCGTGCGGACCTGGCCATGGACGTGGTCAACCTGAAGATCAGCAAGCTCGGCGGCCTGACCCGCACCAAGCAGGCCCGGGACCTCTGCGTGAGCATGGGCATCGCGATGACCCTCGAGGACAGCTGGGGCGGCGACATCACCACCGCCGCCATCGCCCACCTCGCGCACAGCACGCCCGAGTCGTTCCGCTTCACCAGCACCGACTTCAACAGCTACGTCACCGTCAGCACCGCCGCCGGGGCGCCGCAACGCGTGGACGGCTACATGAAGGCGGGAACCGGTCCCGGACTCGGCATCACGCCGCGACCTGAAGTCCTCGGCCCCGTCGTCGTGGAAGTCCGCTGACCCCGAAGCCCGAGCCCCGAGCCCCGATGAGAACCTCCCCCGTCCTCGCCCGCCTGCTGTCCGGCCTGGCCGCCGTGCTCGTCGCGGTCCCGGCCTTCGCCGCCGAGACCAATTCTCCGCTGCTCACCCTCGAGCGGCTGTACGGCTCTGGCGAGTTCGGGGGCGAGGGCGGGCCGTCCCTGCGGTGGCTGGACGACGGCTCGGGCTACACGACGTGGGAGACGGCCACGGCGCCGGGTGGCGGACGCGACCTCGTCCGCCACGATCCCGCCACCGGCGCGACCAACATCCTGGTGTCCGCGGCGGACCTCGTCCCGGCGGGCCGTTCGTCGCCGTTGTCGGTCGAGGACTTCGCCTGGTCCAAGGACCGGTCGCGCCTGCTGGTCTACACCGACTCGCGCCGCGTCTGGCGCACGAACAGCCGCGGCGACTACTGGGTACTCGACCGCACCAGCCACGAGCTGTTCCGCATCGGGGGCGACGCGCCGCCGTCGTCGCTGATGTTCGCCAAGTTCTCGCCCGACGGCCGCAAGGTGGCCTACGTCCAGGACCGGAACATCCACGTGCAGGACCTCCAGTCCCGCCGGATCGAGACGCTGACCCAGACCCCGACGCCGCACATCGTCAACGGCACCTCGGACTGGGTGTACGAGGAGGAACTCTACCTGCGCGACGCGTTCCGCTGGAGCCCGGACAGCCGGTTCATCGCCTTCTGGCAGTTCGACACGGAAGGCGTCCCCGAGGTGGCGTTGGTCAACAACACCGACAGCCTCTACCCGAAGGTCCAGTGGGTGAAGTACCCGAAGACCGGCGAACAGAATTCCGCCGTTCGGATCCTCACCGTCGAGGTCGAGGGCAAGACGGTCCGACCGGTCGCGCTGCCCGGGGATCCGCGGAACCACTACCCGTTCGACCTCACCTGGCCCGAGGGTTCCGCGCGGTTCGTGGTCCAGCAGCTCAACCGCCTGCAGAACACCAACCGCCTCTTCCTCGCCGATCCCGTCACCGGCGCCGTCGAACAGTTCCACACCGACACCGACGCCGCCTGGGTGGAGGCTCACTTGAACCTCCGTTGGACCCGCGACGGGAAGCGCTTCGTCCTGCCGAGCGAACGGGACGGCTGGGAGCAGCTCTACTTGGTCTCCCTCGACGGGAAACGGAAGCAGGTCACCCGCGGCAAGTTCGACACGGTCCAGCTGGTCCACCTCGATGAGAAGGGGAAGTGGGTCTACTACATCGCGTCGCCGGACGATCCGACCCAGCGTTACCTCTACCGGACGCGCTTCAACGGGCGTTCGACCGAACGCCTATCGCCGACGAACGAGCCCGGGACCCACTCCTACTCCGCGTCGCCCGACGGACGTTGGGCGGTGCACACCTGGTCCCGCTTCGACCAGCCGCCGCGGATCCAGCTGATCACGCTCGCCGACCACAAGACGGTGCGCGTGTTCCAGGAGAACACCCGTCTCAAGGAACGTCTCGCGGCCCTGAGGAAGCCTTCGTCCGAGTTCCTGCGCATCCCGGTCGGGGTCGGCGTGGAGCTCGACGCCTGGTGCCTGCGTCCGCCGGACTTCGACGCGTCGAAGAAGTACCCGTTGCTGGTGCACGTGTACGGGGAGCCGGCGGGTTCGACGGTGAAGGACGAGTGGGGTGGGACCGGCCTGTTGTGGCACTGGATGTTGGCCCAGCAGGGCTACGTGGTGATGAGCATCGACAACCGCGGCACCGCCACGCCGCGCGGCCGGGAATGGCGCAAGTCGATCTACCGCCAGGTGGGCGTGCTCGCCTCGCAGGACCAGGCGGCGGCGCTGCGGCACCTGCTCGCCAACCGGCCCTACCTCGACCCCGACCGCGTCGGTATCTGGGGCTGGAGCGGCGGCGGCTCGATGACCCTCAACGCGCTGCTGCGGCATCCGGACCTCTACAAGGTTGGCATCTCCATCGCGTCGGTCCCCAACATGCGGCTCTACGACACGATCTACCAGGAGCGCTACATGGGTCTGCCGTCGGACAACGCCGAGGGTTACCTCCAGGGTTCGCCGCTGACCTTTGCCGACCGCCTCAAGGGCGAGCTGCTGCTCATCCACGGCACGGGCGACGACAACTGCCATTACCAGGGCGCCGAGGCGCTCGTCGACGCCTTCGTCCGGAACAACCTCCCGTTCCGCATGATGTCCTATCCGAACCGCTCCCACTCCATCAGCGAAGGCGTGAACACCTCGCGCCACCTGCGGGAGCTGATGACCGCCTTCCTCCACGAGAAGCTTCCCCCCGGCCCCCGATGAACTCCCTTCCTCCGTCCGGCGTCCGGTCCCGCGCATCGGTCTTCCGTCGGATCGCCTCGGCAGTGGCCGTCGGCGGAATGGCGGCCGCACTGCAGGCGGGGCCCGTCGACTCGGCCCGGCTGTTGGAGGACGCGAACTGCATCGCCTGCCACACGCCCTCCCTGGCGCAGTCCGAATGGCTCGTGCCGAAGGCGGCGCCGCGTTGGAAGGAACTCGGCGAACGGGTCTCGCCCGCGTGGTTGAAGGCGTACCTCGCGGATCCCCGCGGAACGCATCCCGGCACCGCGATGCCGCACGTCCTCCATGGGCTCCCCGCCGATTCCCGGGCCGAGGTGGCGGAGGCGTTGACCCATTTCCTGATGTCGGACCGTCCGCAGGGCTTCCAGCCGGTCCTGCCGGATCGTGCGGCGGTGGCGCGGGGCGAGGGTTTGTTCCATTCCGTCGGTTGCGTCGCCTGCCATCCTCCGCAGAACGGTGCGGCGGCCGCCGTGGGTTCGGTCCCGTTGCCGGTGATGGCCGACAAGTGGTCCCTCGAGGGGCTCCAGCGGTTCCTGCACGATCCGAGGTCGGTGCGGCCGTCGGGCCGGATGCCCTCGCTGAACCTGTCCGAGGCCGAGGCCCGCGACATCGCCGAATACCTGCTCCGGGACACCCGGGTCCCGGCCGTGTTGGAGGTGGCGCAGTACCGGGATCGGCTGGAGTCGTTGGAGGACCTCGACGCCGCGAAGCCGTTCCGCACCGGCACGGCGACGAACCTCTCGATGTCCGCGGTCGGCGAAGGCGCGGGCAGGGCGGTCCGGTTCAGCGGCTGGTTCGAGGTCGTGCAAGGGGGACGCTACACCTTCCGGCTCGTGGCCGACGGCGCGTGCCGCCTGTCGATCGCCGACGGTTGGCGCCTGGGCATGGACAGCTGGCAGCGCGAGCGGGTGGATGCCTCGACCACGATGCGGCTGGACCCGGGTTGGTACCCGCTGGTGATCGACCATGTCCGGCGCGGGCCGAAGCCGCCGTCGTTCCGACTCGAATGGGAAGGCCCCGGCGTTCCCCGCGAGGCGTTTGCCGCCTCCCGGCTTCGCGCCACGCGCGAGGCGGTTCCCGAACCCGTCCGCTTCCGCCACGACCCGGCGCTGGCGGAGAAGGGGAAGGCCCACGCCGTCGCCTTCGGCTGTGCGGCCTGCCATGAACCCGAATCGTGGAAGCCCACCGGCAAGCCGTTGATGTCGCTCGATGCGGAACGAGGATGCCTCGCCTCGACGCCGTCCGCGCGGTCCCCGGACTTCGGCCTCGATGCCGCGCGGCGGGACGCCTTCCGGGCCGCGCTCGCGGACCTGAACCGGACCGCGCTCCCGAAGCCGTCGGAACGCGAGCAGGTCGCCCACACGATGGCGGCCTTCCGCTGCACCGCGTGCCATGTGCGGGACGGCGCGGGTGGGGTGGATGCGGCGCGCGACGCGTTCTTCACCTCCAACGGCGAGGACCTCGGCGACGAAGGCCGTGTGCCGCCGTCGCTGGACGGCGTGGGGGACCGTCTCCGTCCGGAGTGGATCACCCGGGTGCTCGCCCAAGGCGCTCCGGTCCGTCCGTACCTCAACACCCGCATGCCCCGCTTCCACAACGACGCGGTGGCGCGCTTGGCGCCGCTGTTCGTCACGCTCGACCGGCAGGAGGAACCGGTGGCCCCGGCGGCCGACTCGCCGGAGGACCTGCGGGAGGCCGGCCGACGCCTGGTCGGCACCGACGGCCTGTCGTGCATCGCCTGCCACCGCTTCAACCGGCAGCCCGCCCACGCGCTGCAGGTGCTGGACCTCACCACGGTGACCGGCCGTCTCAACGAGGACTGGTTCCGTCGGTTCCTGCGCAATCCCGAGCGTTTCCATCCGGGCACCCGCATGCCGGCGTTCTGGCCGGACGGCGTCAGTCCGCTGCCCGACCTGCTCGGCGGAAACGTGGACCGGCAGCACGCCGCGATCTGGACCTACCTCGCCGACGGCCCGCAGGCGAAGTTCCCGGCCGGCCTGAGCCGCGAGAACATGGAACTCGTGGTCGGCGGCGAGCCGGTGGTCTATCGCGGCAAGCTGTGGGAAGCCGGGTTCCGAGCGTTCGCGGTCGGGTTCCCGGGCGAACTCAACGCCGCCTTCGACGCCGAGGAGATGCGTCTCGCGCTGCTCTGGCGCGGTCGCTTCCTCAACGCGGGACCGCACTGGGGCGTCCAGGGCATGGGCCAGATCCGTCCGTTGGGCAACCCGGTCGTGATCCTGCCCAAGGGCCCGGCGTTCGCGGTGCTGCCGGACTTCCAGACGCGTTGGCCCACCAACTCGGCACGCGAACGGGGAATCCGCTTCTCGGGATACCAGCTCGATCCGCAGAAGCGCCCGATCCTCCTCTACCGGATCGGTTCGCTCGGGGTGGAGGACCGGATTGTCCCGTACTCGGAGGGCGGCCGGTCGGGACTGCACCGCACGCTCCGTTTCTCGGGCACGGCACCCGAGGGCCTGTACCTCCGTGTGGCGGCCGGGGATCTCCGGTCCAGGCCGGATTCCGGATGGGAACTTCCCGGCCAATACAGCATCGAACGACGGGGAACGTGGCCGGCCCACTTCGTCGGTGAAGGAAACTACCACGAGCTGCGGATCCCGGTTCAGACCCGCGACGGCGTCGGCCAACTGGAGTTCAATTATGTCTGGTAACCGCCTTCATGCGCTTCGCCGCTGGCTCCTCGCGCTCGCCCTCCTCGCCGCCGGAGGTCTGTCCGTCCGCGCCGAGGACGAACCCTGGATGTCGCTGCGCGCGGGCCGCGGGCCGGGGAAGGGGAAGCACATCGTGTTCATCACCGGCGACGAGGAGTACCGCTCCGAGGAATCGATGCCGGCCATGGCGCGGATCCTCGCCAAGCGCCACGGCTTCCGCTGCACGGTGCTGTTCTCGGTGAACCGCGAGACCGGCGAGATCGATCCCGCCGTCGCCGACAACATCCCGGGACTCGAGGCCCTCAAGGACGCCGACCTCGCGGTGGTGTTCACCCGCTACCGGCATCTGCCCGAGGACCAGATGGCGCACTTCGTGGACTACATGAACTCGGGGCGTCCGGTGATCGGCATCCGCACCGCGACCCACGCCTTCGACTACGACCGTTCGCCGAAGGAACGCTTCGCCGAATGGGCCTGGCGGGGACCGCATCCGAAGTTCCAGGGCGGATTCGGACGCCAGGTGCTCGGCGAGACCTGGGTCGACCACTACGGCGGCTACCGAAGCCAGGGAACGCGCGGAATCGTCGTCCCCGGCCAGGAGGCGCATCCGATCCTGCGCGGCGTCGAGCCTCTGTGGGGTCCGTCGCACGCCTACGCCGTGACGAAGCTGGAAGGCGACAGCCAGCCGCTGCTGATGGGACAGCCGCTGATGGGGCTGCGCCCCGATGACGCCCCCGATCCCGGCAAGGCGCCGGTGCCGATCGCCTGGACCAAGACCTTCACCGGCACGTCGGGCAAGGCGGCCCGCGTCTTCACCACGACCCTGGGCTACGGCGACGACTTCCGTGAGGAGTCCATCCGGCGCCTGCTGGTGAACGCCTGCTACTGGTGCGTGGGACTCGAGGCGAAGATCCCCGCCAAGTCCGACGTGGCTACCGTGGGCAACTACACGCCGCGGAAGAGCGACTTCGGCGGATTCCGACGCGGCGTGCGGCCGGTGGACCTCCAGCAGAACCTGAGCACCGACGACCTCGCCGACGTGCCGTTCAACGGGCGCGAAGCGGGATTCTACCGGATCGTGGACATCCCCTTGCCGCCCGAGGCGGTGCTGGAGGCGGGCAGCGTCCTGGAACTTCCCGACGGCCGGCTCGCGGTCGGCACGCGCCGCGGCGAGGTCCATCTGGCGACCGGGGCCGCGTCAACGCCGCCCGCGCCGAAGTGGACCCTCTTCGCGAGCGGCCTGACCGAGGTGCTCGGTCTCGCGTGGCGCGACGGGGAACTGTACGCCACGCAGCAGGGCGAACTGACCCGCCTGCGCGACACGGACGGCGACGGAAGGGTGGACCGCTACGAGACGGTCAGCGACGCCTGGGCCTGGGGTGGCGAGCACGAGTACACCTTCGGCTCGGACTTCGACCGGGACGGCGCGGTGTGGACCGTGCATGGGCTCACCGACAGCTACACCTCCGAGCGGCTCTTCCGCGGATGGGCGCTACGGCATTTCCCGGACGGACGGTTCGAGGTCATGGGAAGCGGACTGCGCAGCCCCGGAGGAATCACCTTCAACGACGCCGGCGACGCCTTCTACGCGGAGAGCCAAGGTCCCTGGAACAGCTCGTGTTCCATCAAGCACCTGCGACCCGGCGGATTCCACGGACACCCCGCCGGCAACCGCTGGTACGACCAGGCGCCGGGCATGGGGCCGCGTCCCGTCGATCCGCCTGGCGACGAGGCCAGCCGACGCATCCCGTACGCCGAGGCCGAACCCGCCTTCGTCCTCCCCGCGGTCCTGCTTCCGTACAAGAAGATGGGCCAGAGCGCCTCGGCCCTGATGCCGGACCGCTCGGGCGGCCGCTTCGGTCCGTTCACCGGCCAGATCTTCGTGGCCGACTACACGCTGAGCCTCGTGTCCCGGGTGGACATGGAGCGGGTGGACGGCGTCTACCAGGGCGCCTGCTTCCCCTTCCGTCAGGGCTTCGCCACCGGCCTGATCGGCGGAACGCTCACCCGGGACGGACATCTGTTCGTGGGCGGCAGCAAGCGCGGTTGGCCCGTGCGTGGGCTTTCCGCCCGATCGTTCCAGCGGCTCGACTGGACCGGAGTCGTGCCGTTCGAGGTCCACTCGATGCGCATCCGGCCCGACGGCTTCGAACTGCGCTTCACGCGTCCCGTCGACGCCGCCACCGCCGCCGATCCCGAGAGCTACCAGCTCGAGACCTACACCCACCACTTCTACGGCGCGTACGGCGGACCCGAGATCGAGCAGGCCGAGCAACGGGTGGTGTCGGCGACGCCGTCCGCCGACGGACTTCGCGTCCGGTTGGTGGTCGACCGCCTGCTCCCGGGACACATCCACGAGCTGAACCTTCCCGGCCTGCGGGACCGCTCCGGTGAAGCCCTGCTGCACGAGGTCGCCTACTACACGGTGAACCGCATCCCGAAACCCTGAATCTCGCCTGCGTGCCATGGCGTCCGCCGTCCTCCGATTCCTCCCGGTCCTCCTGATCCTGCTCGTGGTGTTGGTGCCCCGCGCCGCGGCCGCCTTGCGTCCGAACGTGCTGCTGATCCTCGCCGACGACCTCGGTGTCGGCGACCTCTCCTGCCTCAACACGAACAGCGCCTGGAAGACGCCGAACCTCGACCGGTTGGCGCGTGAGGGACGGGTGTTCACCGACGCCCATTCCGCGTCGTCGGTCTGCACGCCCAGCCGGTACGCCCTGTTGACCGGGCGCTACGCCTGGCGCGGGCGGCTCAAATCGGGCGTCCTCGACGGCTACGATCCGGCGCTGCTCGAGCCGCGGCGTCCGAACCTCGCCCGGTTCCTCCAGTCCCACGGCTACGCCACCGCGATGGTCGGCAAGTGGCACCTCGGACTCGACTGGGTGAAGAAGGGTGAGGGACGCGAGGACGTGGACTTCGGCCGGCCGTTCGGCGGCGGTCCGCTGGCGCATGGGTTCGAGACGTTCTACGGGATCGCCGCGTCGCTCGACATGCCGCCCTACGTCCACCTGGACGGCGACCGTGTGCCGGTGCCGCCGGACCGCCGGATCGAGGCCGGCAAGGCGCCGGCGATGTGGCGTGCCGGGGTCGTGGCGCCCGACTTCGTCCATGCCGAAGTGCAGGCCCGCTTCTTCGATCGGGCCACCGCGTTCCTGGAAGGCCGTGCGCGGGCCACCGACGGACGGCCGTTCTTCCTGCATCTCGCCCTCGCCTCGCCCCACACGCCGATCGTCCCCACCGCCGGCTTCGCGGGACGGACCGGCACCACGCCCTACGGTGACTTCGTGGCGGAGCTCGACGCCTCGGTCGGACGCCTGCTCGACCTGCTGGACCGCACCGGCCAGGCGGCCGACACCCTGGTGTTCTTCACCGCGGACAACGGTTGCTCGCCCGCCGCGGAACTCGCGGCCCTGGCCCGTCATCACCACGATCCCAGCGCCGGGTTCCGCGGCCACAAGGCGGACCTCTTCGAGGGCGGCCACCGTGTCCCGTTGATCGCGCGGTGGCCGGGACAGATCCCGCCCGGAACGCGCTGCCCGGCGACGGTCGGGCAGGTGGACATTCTTCCCACCGTGGCCGAGGCGCTGCATCGCGGGATCTCGAAGCAGGCCGGATTGGACGGCGTCAGCTTCCTGGCCCAGCTGCGCGGCGAAGACTCCGCACCCTCCGGCCGCGAAGGGTTGGTCCACCATTCGATCAACGGCTCGTTCGCGGTGCGTGACGGACGCTGGAAGCTGCTGCTGGCCCCGGATTCCGGCGGATGGAGCGCGCCTCGTCCCGGTGACGCGGGCGCCGCGGCGCTTCCCCGCTTCCAGCTCTACGACCTGGAGACCGATCCCGCGGAGCGCACCAACCTCGTCGGAAACCACCCGGAGATCGTCCGGCGCCTCGGCCTCTCCTTGCGCCGGATCATCGAGCGCGGCCGCAGCACGGCGGGTCCGGAGAGGACCAACGACTTGAGCCGGCCGTGGCCGCAGATCGGTTGGATGTCCGAGTTCGCGCCCTGAGATCCGGGCGCTTCCATCCCGCAACGGAACCCCTTCGATGACCCGCCTCCTGCTTCTCCTCGTTCCGTTGCTTGCCCTCTTTCCGGCCGCCTCGAAGGCGGCGTCGGCGACCCGGCCGAACGTCCTGCTGATCGTCGCCGACGACCTCGGGTTCTCGGACCTCGGCTGCTACGGCGGGGAGATCGACACTCCCAATCTCGATGGCCTGGCCCGGGACGGACAGCGGTTCACCCAGTTCTACAACACCGCCCGCTGCTGGCCCTCGCGGGCGGCGATCCTCACCGGCCGCTACGCCCAGGAGGTCCGCCGCGACGCCGTGGAAGGCGTGCCGAGCGGGACGCCGGGCACCCGGCCGCCTTGGGCCCGCCTGTTGCCCGAGCTGCTGCGTCCCTTGGGATACCGCTCCTACCACTCCGGCAAGTGGCACGTGGACGGAAGGCCGTTGGAGAACGGATTCGACCGCTCCTACAGCCTCGACGACCACGACCGCCACTTCTATCCGCGTCTGCATTCGGAGGACGGCGCGCGCCTGCCGGCGGTGGTCACCAACGCGGGCTACTACTCCAGCACCGCCATCGCCGACCACGCGATCCGGTGCCTGCAGGACCACGCCACCAACCACGCCGGCCGGCCGTTCTTCAGCTTGGTCGCCTTCACCGCCCCGCACTTCCCGCTGCAGGCCCCGGCCGAGGACGTCGACCGCTACCGCGAGCCCTACCGGGCCGGATGGGATGCGCTCCGGGCGAAACGCTGGAGCCGCATGCAGGCCCTGGGAATCGGTGGAACGACGCTGTCCGCCGTCGAGCGAACCGTCGGACCTCCCTACGCCTTCCCGAAGGACCTCGAACGCCTTGGGCCGGATGAGGTGAACCGCCCGTTGGTCTGGGACGACCTCACCGATTCCCAACGCCGGTTCCAGGCCGACAAGATGGCCGTCCACGCCGCGATGGTGGACCGCATGGACCGCGAGATCGGACGGATGCTCGGGCAACTCCGGTCGATGGGAGCGGCCGAGGACACGCTGGTGCTGTTCCTGTCCGACAACGGCGCCAGCGCCGAGATGATGGTGCGCGGCGACGGCCACGATCCCGAGGCGATGTGCGGCACCGGCGCGACCTTCCTCAGCCTTGGGCCCGGCTGGTCCACGATGGCGAACACCCCCTTCCGGCGGCACAAGACCTGGGTCCACGAAGGAGGCATCTCCACGCCGCTGGTGGTGCGGTGGCCCCGCGGGATCGCCGCACGCGGGGAACTCCGCAGGAGTCCCGGCCATGTGGTGGACCTGGTCCCGACCGTGCTCGAAGTGGCGGGCGGCCGGGTTCCGGACGCGTGGGATGGCAAACCGCTTCCGCCCGCTCCCGGTCGCAGCCTGGTTCCGGAATTGAAGGCCGATGAAGTCTCCAAGGTTCGGACCCTGTGGTGGCGTCACGAAGGCAACCGTGCGCTGCGGGTCGGCGACTGGAAGATCGTCGCCGCCGGCAAGGACGCGCCGTGGGAACTCTACGACCTCACCGCGGACCGGTCCGAGTCCACCGACCTGGCGGCGTCGCAGCCTGCGAAGGTCCGGGAACTCGCCGCGGAGTGGGCCCGCCTCGACACGGTGCATTCGGAGGTGGCGCATCGGGATCTTCCGGAACCGACCACCGGCTGGAAGCACTCCGGCTCGGTATTCGTCCTCACCACTCCGGACGGCGCGGATCTGCCCGCGGGGACGGTTCTCCAGTCCTTCCCGTTGCTGGTGCGGCTGCACCGGGAGTTCTTCCCCTTCGACCAAGCCCAGCCCGGGGGTGAAGACCTCCGGGTTTCCACCGTGGGTGGCGTGCCACTGCCGTTCCAGATCGAGCAATGGAACCCGGCGGAAGGCACGGCGTCGGTCTGGGTTCGTGTGCCGGAGATCCGCGGTAATGACCGCCAGGAACTCCGGCTGCACTGGGGGAATCCCAAGGCGGTGTCCCGCTCGGATGGCGCCGCCGTCTTCAATCCCTCCAACGGCCATCTCAGCGTCTGGCACCTGGGGGGATCCACGGCGGATGGACCGATCGGCCGGGATGCCGTGGATACCGGCACGACGTCCACCCAGGGTGTGATCGGCTCGGCCCGGCACTTCCGCGGGAACGTGGGACTCTTCGCCGGGGACCGGATCGCCGGTCTTCCCCAGGGTGCGGAACCCCACAGTTCCGCGGCGTGGGTCCGTGCTGAACGCCCCAACACCACACTGTTGGGCTGGGGCAACGAGGGCGGCGGTCGTGGTAGCAAGATCCGCCTCCAACTGCGGAGCCCGTCGCACTTCCACGTCGACAGCGACTTCTCCGACGTCCGCGGCCGGAACCGGATCCCCCTCCACCAGTGGGTCCACGTGGTCCACACCTACGACGGCCGGGAAGGACGCCTCTATGTCGACGGGGTCCTCGATTCGTCGGCGACGCCGCGTCTGGCGATCCGCAGCCCGGGCCGCTTCTGGATCGGTGGCTGGTACGATCACTACGACTTCGTGGGCGATCTCGACGAGGTCCGGCTCTCGAACGTGGCGCGGTCCGCCGAATGGATCCGGCTCGAACACGCGAACCAACGGCCGCTCCAGACGGTGGTCGGTCCTGTGGTCCAAGCCGGTGAGACTTTTGGGGTGACACCCGCCGCAGCCCGGATTGCCGAGGGGACTTCCGTCACCTTCAACGCGCAGGCCGGTGGTGCGATGCAGGTCCGTTGGCTGCTTCGTGAAGACGGCCGGGAAACCCTGCTCGCCACCGATCGGTTCCGCCTCGCCGTGGATGCCGGACGCGTCGCGGGTCCGCGGTCGCGGTCGCTGCGGTTCCAAGCGTTGGGACGTGGAGGTTGGAAGTCCCAGGACATCCCGCTCGAGATCGGGGAACGCATCCCGGATCCGGTCTTCCGACTGGAAGCCCCACGTCGATGGAACGGGCGCACGCCGATTGAGATCGTGCCGCACTTCTCCAACCGCGCGGCGCTGTCGACCACGGGTGCGGGTCCGCTCCGCATCACATGGGCCGTCTCCAACCTGGCCGTGGTCCGTGATGTCGACGGCGAACGTCTGCGTCTGCTGCGCGCCCTGAACAGCGGGCCGCTGGTGGTGACCGCGACGGCGGACAACGGCGGGACGCGGACCACGCAGTCGGTGACGATCCAAGTCCGTGAATCCGCGCGCGATCGCTGGATCGAACGGACACCGGATCCGGAAGAGCGGCCGGTGGACAACCAGTTCTTCGCCCGGAACGAGCGGAACCGGGGACTCCTGTTCTGGTCCGGTCGGCTGACGTCCCCGGCCGACGCCGTGTACCTGCGTCTGTCGAACCAGGAGGGCGTGGTTGAACGTCGGCAGGTCCGGCCGGACGCCTCGGGATCCTATGTCCTGTCGGTGACGCTCCGGCCGGGCCTCATCCGTTACCATGTGGAGTTCGGGACGATGACCGCCGGTCGGGAGACCCCGCTCGGCACCGCGACCAATCTCGTGTGCGGCGACGTGTTCCTCATCGACGGGCAGTCCAACGCGGTGGCCACCGACTGGGGACCGGAGGAGCCGGAGTTCCGCAGCGATTGGATCCGAACCTTCGGTGCGCGGTCCGATGCGACGGACGACCAGCCGGTCTGGGGCAACGCCCTCTACCGGTCATCGGAAGGCGGCCGTCACCAGATCGGCTATTGGGGAATGGAACTGGCGCGACAACTGGTCGAGCGCCACCGCATTCCGGTGTGTCTTCTCAACGGCGCGGTCGGCGGCACGCGGATCGACCAGCACCAACGTTCGTTGTCCAACCCGGCCGATCGCCAGACCCTGTACGGCCATCTGCTCGATCGCGTCCGCCGGGCCCGGTTGACGCATGGCGTGCGCGGCGTCTTCTGGCATCAGGGCGAGAACGACCAGGGTGCGGACGGACCCGACGGCGGATTCGGCTGGGAGAACTACCGGAGCCACTTCCTGGAGATGGCGGCCGGATGGCAGCGGGACTACCCCAATCTCCGTCATCGCTACCTCTTCCAGATCTGGCCGAAGTCCTGCGCCATGGGCATCGACGGTTCCGACGACCGTCTGCGGGAGGTCCAACGGAACCTGCCCTCGGCGTTCTCGCATCTCAGCCTGATGTCCACCCTGGGAATCACGCCGCCGGGGGAATGCCACTATCCGGCGGCCGGGTACGCCGAGTTCGCCCGTCTGATTCTTCCCCTCGTCGAACGCGATGTCCACGGCGTGAAGCCATCGGGCTCCATCACATCTCCCAACCTGGTCCTGGCCGTCTATGGCAGTCCGCGTCGCGACACACTGGTGCTGGAATTCGATCAGCCGGTGACGTGGGACGATTCGCTGGTGGGCGAGTTCCGTCTGGACGGAGCGACCGGCCGGGTGACTGGCGGCGAGGCGGTGGGCAACACCCTGAGACTGCGGTTGGCCGGGCCGTCCGAAGCGACACGGCTCACGTATCTGACCGGGAGTGCGTGGAGTCCGAAGCGGGTGCTCCGGGGCACCAA
>JAIXUV010000370.1 GCA_027483345.1 Verrucomicrobiales bacterium
TCTCGCTGGCCGCCAAGAGCACCTCCGAGGGCGCCACCAACACCCTCACCGCCGCCAACGAACTCGCCCGGCTCTCCGCCGAGCTCAAGCGCGTGGTGGAGTCCGCCCAGGTCTGACCGGTCCAACACACCACCCCGGGGCCGCCGGCCCCGGGGTTCCACGCAGATGACTCTCACCCACCCATCCGTCGGCATCCCCGCCGTGTCCGCACGGGCTCCGGTTCCCGCGTCGGGCGATCCCCGATGGGACGCCGTCGAGTCGGCCTCGGCCCTCTTCGGAGGCGTCACGGCCTTCGTGGCCCTGCATCCCGGGGGTGTCGTGGAGGTGGCGGCCGTCGCCGGGGCGGATCCGTCGCGGGCCACGGAACTGGCGCCGCTCGTCTCAGTGCTCCGCGAGGTCGACGAGCCGTGGATCCTGCTGGGCGTCGAGTCCCTGTCCGACAACCCCGACCACCTCCTCGCGGTGTCCCTGCGGCATGGCGACGGGGAGACCTTCGGAGCCCTCGCCGTCGCGCTCCACGATTCGGCCGCGGCTTCGGACCACAGGATCGAAGCGCTCCTCCGGATCGCCCACGGGCTTTCCTCGGAACACGGGAACGTCGGAGCCTCCCCGGCGGACACCGTCGTCGGGTTGGCCGACGCCGACCCGCGGATCCTCGCCGAGAAGTACCGGAAGGCCCGCGAGGAGGCGGAGTGGAACGCCTCCCGACTCCAGGAGACTCTCGACGCCGCCCTGATCCTTTCAGAGGAAGCCCAGGCTTCCAGCCGCGCCAAGAGCGAGTTCCTTGCGGTGGTGAGCCACGAGCTGCGGACCCCGCTGGCCGGCATCCTGGGGATGTCCGAGGTCCTCGTGGCCACATCGTCCGACCCGGCGGTCCGCGAATGCGCCGAGGCCATCCGCTTCTCCGGCGACCGGCTCCTGTCCGCGGTCAACGACATCCTCGACTTCACCCGGCTCGAGTCCGGCGAGCTGTCCCTGGGTGCCGCCCACTTCGATCCGGCCGCCGTCGTGGCGGATGCGGTGGCCGAGTTCGCCCCGGTCTTCCAGGGCCGGGGACTCCACCTCGAGTTCCGACGGGGAAGCGGGCTCCCGGACCGCATCCAGACCGATCCGCGCCGGTTCCGGCAGGTCGTCGGGATCCTCCTTTCCAACGCCGCCAAGTTCACCGAGCACGGAGGTGCCGTGGTCACCGTGGAGGCCGAGGCGATCCCGTCGCTCCACGACCTCTCCCGGATGGAACCGCAGGTCCGGATCGGGGTCGCGGACACCGGCATCGGCATCCCCGCGGAGCGCCAGTCGGCGCTGTTCCACCGGTTCCGCCAGGTGGATTCGGGCCAGAACCGCCGCGCCGGCGGACTTGGACTCGGTCTCGCCCTCGCACGGGGCCTGGTCGGCCTCATGGAGGGGCGGATCGGCTTCGAGAGCGAGGTGGGACGAGGTTCCCGCTTCTGGTTCGCCGTTCCCCTGCAACCCCCTTCCGATCCCTCTCCCCAGTCCGTCATCCCGTCATGAAGCTCCTGATCGTCGACGACTCGCGCACCATGCGCAGCATCCTCGCCTCCTACGCACGCCCCCTCGGCTTCACCGTCACCGAGGCGGTGGACGGAAAGGACGCCCTGGAACAGATCGCCCGCCACCAGCCGTTCGACGCGGTGCTGATCGACTGGGACATGCCCGTGATGAACGGCATCGAGCTCCTGCGGATCCTCCGGTCGAACCCGTCCTATGCGAACTGGAAGCTCATGATGGTGACCGCGCAGAGCAGCATGAGCGCGGTGACCGCGGCGGTGGAGATGGGCGCCAACGACTATCTCATGAAGCCGCTCACCGAGGAGATGTTCCAGGACAAGATGCGTTGCCTGGAACTCGTCGCCTGAGCCGGTGGAACGAGGAACCCCAGCGCCAAGAACACCGATGGACCCCAACCACACCGGCAGGATCCGCGTCCTGATCGTCGACGACGCGGTCGTCATGCGGCGCGTCATCTCGGAGGCGTTGGCGCAGGACGAGTCGATCGAGGTGGTGGGCACCGCCGCCAACGGACGCATCGCCCTGGCCAAGCTGGACCAGGTGAAGCCGGACGTGGTGACGCTCGACGTCGAGATGCCGGAGATGGATGGCGTCGAGACCGTGCGGGAGATCCGGAAGACCCACCCGAGGCTTCCGGTGATCATGTTCAGCACGCTCACCCAGCGGGGTGCCGTGACCACCTTGGAGGCCCTTTCCGCGGGGGCTTCGGACTACGTGACCAAGCCGGCGAACGTCGGCAGCGTCATGGAGGGATTCAGCCGCCTGCGCTTGGAACTGATCCCGAAGATCAAGGCGCTGTGCCGCCGCGGACCGGTGTCCGCGCCCGCCGCACCGAACCCCGTTCCGTCCGCGGCTGGGATTCCACGGCCTTCGCCTGCGGTTTCCGCAGTCCGCCCGGTGGCTTCGATCCCGGCCGTGGTTCCGGCACCGGGCCCCGCAGCCCCACCGGACGCGCTCTGCATCGGCAGCTCCACAGGTGGGCCGAACGCCCTCGTGGACGTCTTCAACGCCTTCCCCGCCGCGCTCGACGTCCCGGTGCTGGTGGTCCAGCACATGCCGCCCCTGTTCACCCAGATGCTGGCCGAACGGCTGGACCGGATCGGGAACCTCCGCTTCTGCGAGGGCGCCCAGGACATGCCGGTGCGGCCGGGCCATGTGTACATCGCCCCCGGCGGGCATCACATGGAGGTCGTCCGCGTGGCCGGGACCGTGCGCATCCGGCTGCACGACGGTCCCAGCGAGAACTCCTGCAGGCCCGCCGTCGACGTGCTCCTGCGCAGCGCCATCGAGGCCTACAACGGCCGGCTGGTGGTCGCGATCCTCACCGGCATGGGTTACGACGGCCTCCGCGGCTGCGAGGCCGCACGCCGGCGCGGCGCCCAGGTCATCGCGCAGGACGAGGCCACCTCCGTGGTCTGGGGCATGCCCGGTGCCGTGGCGCAGGCGGGCCTCGCCGACCGCATCCTTCCGCTACCCCAGATCGGCCCGGATCTCGTCCGTCGCGTCTCCGTCCGCCGCACCCCCGTCCCCGCCTCCATTCCCGTCGTCGTCCGCTGACTCCAACCCCTTTCATGGCCATCTCCCTTCCAGACTTCACCTACATCGCCGACCTGGCGCGGCGCCGTGCGGCGATCGTGCTGGAGCCCGGGAAGGAGTACCTCGTCGAGAGCCGCCTCACCCCGATCGCCCAGAAGGAGGGGCATGCCGGGCTTGCGGAGTTCATCGCGCGGCTGCGCACCGGTCCCGAGTCCGGGCCGATGCATTCCCGGGTCGTCGACGCCCTGACCACCAACGAGACCTTCTTCTTCCGGGACCACCATCCGTTCGAGGCGCTTCGCAAGTCGGTGCTGCCCCCGCTGATCCAGGCCCGGGCGAACCTCCGTCGGCTCACGATCTGGTGCGCCGCCTGTTCCAC
This sequence comes from Verrucomicrobiales bacterium, assembly GCA_027483345.1. GTDB lineage: Bacteria > Verrucomicrobiota > Verrucomicrobiia > Limisphaerales > UBA9464 > SXXZ01. The sequence continues at coordinate 3,446 of JAIXUV010000370.1, forward strand.
CGGCCAGGAGCCCTACAGCATCGCGATGATGCTCCGGGAACACTTCCCCCAGCTCGCCTCGTGGAAGGTGAACATCCTCGCCACGGACATCTCCCCGCGCGTGCTCGACCAGGCCCGCAAGGGCGTCTACTCCCAGATCGAGGTCAACCGCGGCCTCCCCGCCATCTACCTGGTGAAGCACTTCACTCAGAACGGCGGCGGATGGATGGTCCGCGACGAGATCCGGAAGTCCGTCGAGTTCCGCGAGCTGAACCTCATCCAGACTTGGGGCTCCCTCCCGGTGTTCGACGTCGTCTTCATCCGGAACGTGCTCATCTACTTCGACGTCCCGACCAAGCAGACCATCCTGCGGAACATCCGCCGGAACATGGCCCCCGACGGCCAACTCTTCCTCGGCACCGCCGAGACCGCGATCAACCTCGACGCGGGCTTCACCGCCGTCTCCCACCCCAGCATCACCACCTACAAGCCGGCCTGATCGGCGGCGGTGACACGGTGACACCGATTTCACCGAACCCGCCGAGGAAGCGGAACGGGAACTTCGGGTGTTGGTGAGCGCGTTCCCGTCTCGGGTCCGGACGCCGTTCCCCGGTGACGCCTCGGCGTCTTTGTGCGGGTCCTCTCGGATCAGCGTTCCCAGCGGCTCCGGGTCCAGGCCAGAAGGCATCCGCCGGCGAAGAGCAACAGGCTGCCCGCCAATGCCAGCAATCCCGTGGGACCGTTTTGCAGGATCCATCCGCCGGGGGTGGTGGCCGCCAGCAGCGCCGCCGTCGCAGGCAGTTGGGGCAGGTGGGCCCAGCCGCGGCGTCTCGCGACCCGGGCCCACGCGGCGGCCAGTACCGTCCCCGCCACGAACCCCAAGGTCATCGCCGAAGGTTCCGCCGCTGCCGGACGGTTCCAGGAAACGAAGAGCCAGGCCGTCAAGACCGCGTTCCGGACCCAGTCCCGCCCCGGCTCCGGCACATCTCGCCAGGAGAGGCTGTGGATGATGAACCAGGCGAAGGCGGCCTGGAGGGCGAGGTTGGCGTCCGGTGCCGGCAGGCATCGCAGGACGCCTGCGCCGATGAAGGCCCCTGCGACCAGGCCGCTCCGGGCGTCGCGCCGCAGCAACGAGGCGACGACCGCCAGGAACCCTGAGGTCGCCAGCACCCAGGCGCCGCGGCCGTTGATTCCAGGAACCATCTGGATCCACTCCGACGGCAGCGACAGGAACGCGGCCGACGCGGACAGGCCCGCGGCGGCGCGCAACAGGGTCGCCTCCGACCGGTGGATCATCGCCTGACGGACGAGGGTCATCGCACCCGCGGCCGCGAGGAAGGGGAAGAGACGTTCGTGCCCGACGGCCATGAGCGGGGCGGCTGCGGCGAGGGCCCAGGTGGCGAGCCGCAGGTTCCGTGAAGGCACGCGGACGAAGTCCTCCAGCCGCAGGGCCACGACCCAGGCTGCCGCCATGGCCGCCGGGGCCAGGAACGCCGCGGTCATCGGCTGCTTGCCGATGTAGGCGCAGCTCCAGCCATGCACGCCGGTGGCCCCGATCCAGAGCCCGGCGACGAGCAGGGGCAGCCAAGGACGCTCCGGGGGCAGGATGCCGTCGCGGGCCGGACGTGGCAGCCAGTGGACCGAAAGGATCAGGAGCGGGAGCAAGGCCAGCCAGAAGACGTCGTTGTAGGGTTCCCAGTCGGTCACCGTTCCGGCCCGGACCACCGCCTGCAGCCGCAGCGGCAGGCTGAGGTTCAGCAGCAGGATTCCCGCGCCGATCGCCAGCAGCCTTCCGGTAATCGGGAACCGGGGGTATCCGCGTCGGACCGCCCAGATCCGCGAGACCGCCATCAACGACGCGGTGGCCACCAGCACCGTTCCCAGCACCGGATCGATCATCACCCCCTGTGTGACGAGGAGGAACGGTGCCAGCGCCAAACCCTGGTCGAGCACCACGAGCAGCGCGGAGTCGTACCACAACGCGCGCCGCGAAAGGAGAAGCGCCGTCGCCACGACCAGAATCTCGTAGCCCTCGAGGGCGGTGAAGTTGAACAGGAGTTTGGCTTCCTCCCGCTCCAGGAACCCGGGATCGACCGACAGGCGGTTCAGCGCGAAGAGGAGCAGCGCGGCGCTGCCAAGGAAGAGGGGGTTGCAGACCAGGAGCCTTCGGAGCCAATCCAAGGCGGTGCGGGCGGAGTCCGGTCCGGTCGTCCGATCGGGAGTTGGCGGGAGCATGGCTCCTCCTTGGCAGTTCCCGTGCCAAGGGAAAGGCATCGGCCGCCGGCTGTCGGTCGAGCCTTCGGCATTCCCGATGTGGACCAGCCTACCGACCTTCCGGGAAGTCCCGCCGGTATCGGCGGAGCAGTTCCTCCGGATCGTTGGGCACCACGTAGATCCTCTGTCGCACGCGCTTCGTCTCGCCCGGCTCCAGGCCACCGATCGCGGGGTCGCTGTGCAGGCAGACATAGACGCCTTCGAACAGCTCGTGCGTCCGGTCCGATGCCGTGGCCAGGATCCAGCGGCTGTCGGAGGAGATGCAGCCGATCAGTCCGTTGACCGGCCTCAGTCGGGCGATCGGCCTCGGGTTGGCGTCCGCCTCCGACACGCCCGGCATCGGGAACACCTGCCCGCCGAGGTAGCGGGCCTCCGTCGTCCGACCGGTGTCGTCCAGGAATGTCAGTCCATTGGTGGTGAACACGAACGCCCGTCCGGTAAAGTTCGTCTGGGACCGGCCGGTGAACGCCGCGACACGGATGCAGGCCGGCTGGAACCACTGCAGGTCGCTCCGGCCTTCCCCCTGGCGGGTGATCGCGAAGTCGATGGCGAGGCCGTCTTCCACGCACTCCACGGTGTGCCGGACTTCCACGCCGGGATCCACGCGGGTGAGGAACTCGAGACTGCGACCGTCCGCCCGAGCCGCCGTCAGCGTGGTCCGGTGCGGCATCACGGATTCCCCCCAGACCCGGTGGTGGGCGCCGGGACGCAGGAACGCCTCGAGATACCAGACCGGCACCGGTCCGCCCGGAAGGCCGGGCCAGTCGAGCGTCAGCACGTTGTTGGTCCACGAGACCCGGTGGGGCGGCGGATCACCCCGGAGCGGAATGCCGGAACCCAGGATGGCGGACAGGAGGAATGCAATCGGGCGGATCATGGCGTCGCAGGAGGGTCGCGATGGCTGCGATGGCATCGCACGCAACTCTCGGTGAGTTTCCGGAAGGTCTTCTCGGTGTCCGATGGATCGCGGGCGGTCCCGAGTTGCACAGCCAGGCGGGAAGCCTCTTCCGCCGCCTCCGTCAGCCCGTGCCGGAGTTCGGCGCCGGCGGGGCCGGATCCCTCCAAACGCGCGGCTTCACGGAACAGCTCCGACAGACGGGTCGCCATGGCAGACGCGGCCGCCGCCTCGGACGAAGGTCCGAAGGCGTTTCCGCGCAGGCTTCGCAACGCCTCGAACTCGTGGTCCACGGCCACCATCGTCCGCACCAGCGGTTCCACGGGCGTCCTTTCCGGCAACGGATCCGCGATCCGCACGATCTCGTCGGGAGGGATGGGCAGTGCGTTGGTCGCGTCGCGATGCAGGCCGGCGTATCGCGGATCGGTGCCGGCCGTCGCGAGCCAGGCCGAGGCCTGCGGTGCGGTCCATCGGTGCAGGGCCCGGGCGACGGCCGCCGCGGCGGCGGGACCGCGATGACGTCCATGATGGCAATGGATGTAGAATGGGCCGGGAAGCGTCGAGACGGCCTTCGCCAACCGGCGCAGCGCGTTCGTCCCCACGCCGTCGTAGCCGATCGGTACGTGGACATACCGCATCCCGCGGCCCCGGGCCCGTTCGAGGTCCGGTTCCATGCCGTCGACACTCAGCAACGTCCGGACGCCCATGGCCTCCAAGGCCGCGAATCCGGCATCCCCTTGCGGCTCGCCTCCGCAGAGGATGCCGTGCCCGAGGTCGTGGACGTTCTCCAGCCCCAGCACCTCGTGGTGCCGTGCAGGACGGGTTCCCTTCGGTTCGGGGGCGACGGTTCCGGGGACCGTCCCGGAAAGCCCCGGGCAGGCCAGGATGGCCGCGGCCAGGACCAGCCTCCGGAGACGTCGGAGAAGCATCGCGGGAACATCCCGCGGCGTCGGACGCGGTGGAAGCCGGGAATCGCCGCTTGTCCGCCGGGACCGGGATGCGTCTCGACACCCCGGAGCGGTAGCCATCAGCATCACGGCCAACTCGTGAGTCCACGCATCAAGGTCCTGCTGCAGCTCCCGGCCATCCTCCGGCGATACATCCCGCTGGCCCGACCCGGATGGAAGCTGCCGCTGGCGTCCTTCCTGTTGATGTTCGTCTCGGCCGCGTTGGACGCCCTCGGGATCAGCCTCCTGGTGCCGCTGATCGACCTGCTCCAGGGCGGGACCGCCTCCTCGGAACGCACCGAGTGGATGCTCGGCAAGATCCAGGCGATCTTCCCGGGGCGTCCGCGGGAGGCCTTGCTGGCTCCCTATGTCGTCTTGGTGGTCACGGCGTTCACCCTCCGCGGCTTGGCAGCCTGGTCGGTCATCGTCGTCGTGACGCGTCTCACCGGACGCGTCTCGCAGAACCTGCGGGAGGCCCTGTGCTCCAGCCTGCTCACCGCGCGTCCGGAGATCTTCGACCGGACCAAGGGGGGTGAGCTGAACAACCTCTTCACGAACCACCTGGGCTGGGTGGTCCTGGGGTTCGAGAACCTGGTCCAGGTCCTCTTCCGCGGTTCCCTCATCGTCGCCGCCCTGGTCTACGTCATCCTCGAGTCGTGGCAGGTCGCCGTGCTGCTGGTGGTCATCATCCTCCTGCTGGCCGGGCCGGTCGCCCTGATCCAGGCGCCGATCAAGCGGCGGGGCGCCGGCTTGGCCGCGTTGCAGACCCGCTTCGCCGGACTGCTCAACGACGTCTTCACCGGCATGCGCGTGATCCGCTTCTCCGGCGCGCAGCCCGAGATGTCCCGGCGTTTCCACGGCGTGGTCGAGGAGGTGGCACGCGCCGAACTCTCCAACCGGCGCATGGGCGCGTTGGTGCCGGTGCTGCTCGAGTTCTTCGCCCTGATCGCGGTCATGCTGATCATCCTGGTTGCGTTCCACTGGCTGATCCGTGCGCGGCTGCTCGCGGCCAACGAGCTGCTCGGCATCCTCCTCGCCGCGTCCCGGATGGTCCCTAACCTCAACCTGGTCGCCACCGCCTACGGACTCCTCTCGGTCGCCTCCGGGTACATGGAGCAGCTGGAACCCTGGTTCCGGCTGCCCAAGTTCCCCTCCCGACCCTTCGGCGGACGTGAGTTCACCGGCATCGGCCGCGAGCTGCGGTTCGACTCCGTCGACTTCAGCTACGCCCCCGATCGCCCCGCCCTGTCGTCCGTCTCCTTCGAGGTCCCCTCCGGCGCCAAGGTCGCCTTGGTCGGGGCCTCCGGTTCCGGCAAGAGCACGGTCGCCGCCCTGCTCATGCGCCTGCGCGAACCCGGTTCCGGATGTGTCCGCGTCGACGGCGTCGACTACTGGGAGTTCTCGGCCGAGTCCTGGCA
>JAIXUV010000168.1 GCA_027483345.1 Verrucomicrobiales bacterium
ACCTTCTCCCAGTCGAGGGTCATCGCGATGGCGTCGTCGGTACGCCCCAAAACCATGTAGAGGTAGGAAAGCAGGTCGTGGATGTCCGGGCTCTGTGGATTGAGCCGGCGCGACTCGAGGAACGGCGCCTCGGCACCGGCGGTGTCCCCGAGCGCGATACGGACACGACCCTCGGCCTCCTGGAGGCGGGCCCGTTCGGCATCGGACCAACCGCCGGCGGCCGCGTCACGCCGCGCCGCGGCGAGGGCGTTGGTCGCGCTGGCGAGATCGCCGAGGGTGACCGCGGCGGTGATGAATCCGAAGCGGTTGAGCCGGTTGGTGGGGGCGAGTTCCGAGGCGCGGTCGAACGCGATCGCCGCGCGACGGACCAGGTCGTCCCGCTGGGCCAGGAGGGCGCTGCCGAAGATCCGGAGGAACTCGGGTTCATCCACCGGGCCGTGTTGGTCCAGCAATCCGGTCTGGCCGTCCCAGGCCTTGATCGCCTCGGGCGGGATCGGGCCCTTGGCGACCAGCGCCCCATTGACCACGCGATTGGCCTTGGCGGCGGCGTTGTCGGGATTGAGCCGGAGAGCCAAGTCGAACGCCTGGGCGGCCTCGGGGAGAAGCCCGGCCCGCTGGAAGAACACGCCCGAGGCGTTGGCATTCCGCGACCAGATCGTGCCGAGGACCACCGCGTTGGAAGACCCGACCTCGCGGCCGCGGACGACGGCCTCCACGGTCGGGGCGACCTCCTTCCAGAAGCCTTGGATGCCCTGGAGTTCCCCCGGATCCGCAGGAGCCTCGAGCAGGGACTTCCGGGTCAGCGCTCCTTGGAGGGATCCGACGGGACGGATGTCGAACGGCTCGGCGAAGAAGTTGAAGACCGGGGAGGTGAAGAACATCTGGCGGTTGGCCGAGGCTTCGACCGCCAGGGAAAGCCATTGGCCGGCAACGTTTTCCTTCGATTCGGCGACCTTCGCGAGGGACGGCCATTCGGCGGCATGGCGGGCGACGATGAAACGGCGGAATTCCCGTGTCGGCGCCAGGCGGCCATTGACCACCAGCAGGCCCTTCTTGACGGAGAAGGTCGCATTGCCCGCGACCAGCACCGGGCCGAGGACCGGGTCCTCGGAGTAGACCATGGCCCTGTCCAGGCCCCGGACCGGCGCCAGGAGCGTGAGGGCGAGATCGGCGAGGCCCCGTCCGTTCTCGGCCCGGATCACCGCCAGGTTGCGGTACAGGAGCAACGCGGGCATGGCCAACGTCGCGATCAGGGTCAGTCCCGCCAAGCCCCGAAACGCCAGCTTGCCAACGGGCCCCATGTCCCGCGCATGCCGCTCCTCCGGTTGCGCCGTGCCCATCAGCAGGTAGTAGCCGGCGACATAGGCGATCACGAGCGCCGAGCAGTAGGAGAAGGTCAGCAGCGGAACCCCGTAGGCCATCTGGCGCGGGCTGAAGCGGGTGTCGAGGGCCAGCGCGAGGCATCCCGCGAACCAGACGAACTTCAACAACTGCCAGACCAGGGTCGAGACGAGCCGGTCGACGCCGGTGCCGGACGGGTTGCCCCAGCGGAAAGCCAGGGCCGGAAGCGGCAGCAGCATCACGAAGGCGAGGAGCAGGAAGCGGCTGCGGGGCAGCATCAGGATCTGAGTCTTCTTGACGCCGAGGACCGAAATGATGAGTTCCCAATACGGCTGGTCGACGCGGCCACTGGACTTGGCGAGGACGGGCACGACAAGGATCACGGCGAAGCCCGCCAGGAAGGCGAGGAACATGCGGAGCAGGAACCCGAGGTTGAAGAACGCCATACCCCGCACCCAGGCGACCGCGAGCAGGAAAAGCGGGGCGAATCCGATCATTGCCCAATTGTCCGCGACGCCGATTCCCACGAGCACACCGAGGGTCCAGAGGCGGCGTTCGCGGCCGTCGAGGCGGTATTCGAGCAGGCTTCGAACGGCCCACGCAAAGAGGAACAGGTCGAGCATCTCCCGGGTGTAGGAGGTGGCGTGCAGCCAGAAGAGGTATTGGAATGCCAGGAACAGGGTCGCCAAGGCGGGCGGGACCCAAGCGAGCGGAAGGGTAAGCAGGCCGATGTCCGAAGGTTCCCGGATCCGTTCCTCGTGGCGACGGTCGTGGGGAAGCAGGGCCGCGGACCGGGCCAACTGGTAGATGACGCCACCGGCGAGGATGGCGGTCAGGAAGTTCGCGACCAACGGAAACGCGGATCCGGCAACCCGGGCCACCAAGCCGCCGAGGATCCAGTGGACGGGTTGGGAGAAGGGAAACTCGAACGACCATCCCGCGGCCTCCGAGACCGGCCGCAGACCCTGGATTCCCATCCAGGGATTGAGCGTGGCGAGGTAGACCAGAACGACCACCGCCGACAGGACCCAAGGAAGCTTCCGGGTCACGAAGAGACGGGAGGAACGGGGCTTGTCGGACATAGGTTCGGGAAGGAAGCGTCCGGAATCCCGCAAGGAAAGGCAATCGGATCGAAGCCGGACAGGGTTACGTCCAGAAACGGGAACGGCGGACTCCACACAGGAGTCCGCCGTGAACCGTTCGCTCTTTGGCGAACCGGAATTACTTGGTGCCGAGGATCGCGTCCTTCGCGGCCTTGGCGACGCGGAACTTCACGACCTTCTTGGCCGGGATCTTGATTTCGGCGCCGGTGGCCGGGTTGCGGCCGATGCGGGCCTTGCGGTTCACGAGGACCAGCTTGCCGACGCCGGGGAAGGTGAAGGTGTTCTTGGCGTTCTTGTAGGCCAGCTCCGCGAGAGTCTCGAGCACGGCGACAGCCTGCTTCTTGGTGATCTCAGTCTTCTCGGCGAGGGTGGCGGCGATCTGGGATTTGGTCAGTGCTTTGGCCATAGGACGGGTGAGATGAGTTTGGACTGTAGTGTGATGTCGTCGGTGACTTCGGGCGGGATTTAGCGCCGGCAAAAACAGTGGATCAAGAGAAAACCCAATAAAACCGGACCTTTCATGCAGGTTTGGACACGGTCCGCGCAGACCCGCCGCCTTGACTTGCCATGTCTCCCCCGGAAGATCGGGGACGTGTCCGGCCCCATCAAGGTCATCCAAAGCGGCTTCCGCTACGAGATCGTCCGCCTCATCTGCGAGGGCGGAATGGGAGCCGTCTACGAAGCCCGGCAGCTCGGGATCCAAGGCTTCGAGAAACGGGTGGCGATCAAGCTGATCCGGGAACGTTTCACCAGTCAGCCGGACTTCGCCGAGAACCTGGTCGGCGAGGCCCGACTCGTGGCGGATCTCATCCATACCAACATCGTCCAGACCTACCATCTGGGCGAGGTGGAAGGTTCCCCGTTCATCTGCATGGAACTGATCGGCGGGGTGAACCTCGAGCAGTTCGTGCAACGGCTGGCGGACCGCAAACGCAAGCTCCCCGTCGAACTGGCCGTGTTCATCGTCAGCCGGATCGCCCGCGGTCTCGCCTACGCCCACGCCAAGACCGACCGATTCGGGAAGCCGCTGGGCATCGTCCACCGCGACATCAGCCCCAAGAACATCATGATCGCCTGGGAAGGCGACGTGAAGCTGACCGACTTCGGCATCGCCAAGGCGGCGGGCTACCTGAAGTCCAACGAGGGCGAGGAGGTGGCCGGCAAGGCGGAGTACATGAGCCCGGAACAGGCGGATTTCCAGATCACGGACAAGCGTTCGGATCTCTTCAGCGCCGGGATCGTCCTGAGCCAACTACTGACCGGCCAGAACATCTTCCGCGGCCCCACCGTCGAGGACTCCCGTCAGCGGGTCATCAAGACGCCCATCCCCGACTTCACCCAGCTCAACCCCGAGCTGGAACCCCGGCTGAACGCCATCCTCCAGAGGTCCTTGGCGCGCGATCTCTCCCAGCGGTACGCGTCGGCGGACGACATGCTCTACGAGCTGGAATACTTCATCTACCACCGGGGATACGGCCCCACCAACGAGACGCTTGGGAAGTTCGTCCGCGA
>JAIXUV010000046.1 GCA_027483345.1 Verrucomicrobiales bacterium
CCGGTGGGTTCGGCGGACTGGATGCGCGAGGGCACGAAGGTCCGGATCGCCTTGCGCAGGTGGTCGTTCGCGAAGAGGTACCAGTCGCCGTTGACGTTCCCCAGGTGGTAGGGCTCGACCACGCGTTCCTCCACCGATCCACCCGGCTTCCGGTAGCGGAGGCGCAGTGTGCGGCCCGCGGCGGCGGCCTGGGCGAGGACGTCGATGATGGCGAGGTCCACGTTCGGTTCCGCGGTGGTGCGGAACGAGATGGTCTGCGTCCACTCCGCGAGGTTCAGCGAGACCGTGTCGGGCAGGGACTTCTCGAGCTTCTTGAAGGCCGTGAGCAGGCGCTTTTCGAAGGGCGTGCCCCGGTATTGTTGAAGGGCCTTTTCGGCGACCACGAGCGCGACCAGTTCGCCCTCGGTGATCTGGAGCGACGGGAAGGCGTCCACCGGCTCGGTGTAGAAGTAGCCGTAGCGCTGTTCGTCGTACTCGATCGGGAGACCCATCCGGTCGCGCATGAACTCGATGTCGCGCTGGATGGTCTTGGTGCTGACCTCGAGGTCGCGGGCGAGCCGGCTGGCGTTGGGATGCTTTCCCGCGCCGATGGCCGAGTGGATCTGCATCATCCGCTCCAGCGGCGGTCGGGACATGGGCATTTCCCGTGGGGACTTCTTCACGGCGGGACGGTGCCACCGGAACGCCGCCGGGAAAGGCGGGAATGGACCGGAACAGGTCCTTCCGTCCAGGCGGAGATCGCGGCAGGATCCGGCGTATGTCCGATCCGATCCTCCCCAGAAGGGACCTGGTGCTCGGCGCAGCCGCCTCGGTGATCGCCGGCCTGGCCAGCGCCAACGTGGGCTCCGCGGCCACACCGGCGTCGCCGGCTGCCGCGCCGACGGCGCGGTTCCGTCACAGCGCCAGCCTCTGGAACCTGGCGCCGGTCACCCTCGAGCAACTCTGCGCCGAGTGCGTGCGTCTCGGGGTGCCTTCCGTCGAGCTCGTCGGCCCCGACACCTTCCCGACGCTGAAGCGCCACGGGCTCACCTGCGCGATCTTCGGGCGACACGGCTTCGCCAAGGGCTTCGCCCATGTCGAGGAGCACGGCGAGTGCGTCGCCGCCTGCACCCAGGCCCTAGAAGAGGCGGCGGCGTTCGGTTCGCCCAACGTCATCACCTTCTCCGGGTTCGCCCGCGGGATCCCCAAGGAGACGGGCTTCCGCAACATGGTGGACGGCCTGAAGAAGGTCGCCGCCCATGCTGAGAAACGGCGGGTGACGCTGTGCCTCGAGATGCTGAACTCCCGGGTGGACGTCCCGATGAAGGGCCATCCGGACTACTTCTGCGACGACATCGACCAGGCCGTGGACATCGTGAAGGCCGTTTCGTCCGAGCGCGTGAAGGTGCTCTTCGACATCTACCACGTGCAGATCATGAACGGTGACGTCATCCGCCGGATACGCCAGCACGCGGCGTGGATCGGACACGTCCACACGGCGGGGAATCCCGGCCGATGCGACCTCGACGTGCCGGACCAGGAGCTGAACTACCCGGCGATCCTGCGGGCGCTCGCGGAGACCGGCTACTCGGGGTTCGTCGGACAGGAGTTCATCCCCAGGGCGGGCACGGTGGAGGGCAACCTCGCCGCGTTGGAACGGGCGATCCGGTTGTGCCGGGCATGAACGCCGTCTCGGATCCGACGCCGTCCTGGGAAGGGGCGGTCTGGGTGACCGGGGCCGCGGGCCTGATCGGCAACGAGGTGGTCCGGCTCGGGCGCGACGGATCCCCGTCGCCGTTTCCGGTGCGTGGAGTGGCCCGGGCCGACTTGAATCTCACCGACTTCACCGCGGTGGACCGGCTCTTCGCGGCGGAGCGGCCGTCGGCGGTGATCCACTGCGCGGCGATGAGCAAGAGCCCTGCGTGCCAGCGTGACCCGGAGGCCGCGTGGCGGATCAACCACGCCGCGACCGCGCACCTCGCCGGCCTCTCGGAGGGCATCCCGTTCCTGCTGATGTCCACGGATCTGGTGTTCGACGGGCTGAAGGGCGGCTACGTCGAGGCCGACCCTGTGAATCCGTTGAGCGTGTACGCCGAGACCAAGGTGGCGGCGGAGACTGCGGTCCTGGCCAATCCGCGCCATGTCGTGGTGCGCACCTCGCTGAACTTCGGCCGGTCGCCGGGCGGCCGGTCGGCTTTCAACGAGGAGATGCGCGAGGCGTGGCGGGCAGGCCGGACCTTGGACCTGTTCGAGGACGAGTTCCGTTCTCCGATCGCCGCAATTGAGACGGCGCGGGTGCTGTGGGCGCTGGTCCGCGGGCGACACGCCGGCCTTTTCCACGTGGCGGGTCGCGAGCGGTTGTCGCGGGTCGAGATCGGGCTTCTCGTCGCGGAGTGGTTTCGCCGGGAGGAACCCAACCTCCCGACCCCATACCGGGCCGGTTCGTTGCGGGACTACCGGGGGGCACCGAGGTCGCCCGACACCTCGATGGACACCGGGAAGGTGGAGCGTCTACTGGACCTGCGGCTTCCGCGGTTCAGCCGTTGGATGGCGGGCAGTCCGGGATGGAATAGACGGTAATTTATACCGTTTTGTCACACAGGGAACGGTCGGGAATTCCGATTGTTCCTTGGTGAACCGCGTCCAGGAAGCCACACCCGGCTTGAAGACAAGCCGCCGGCCGGCCTCGCTTCGCAATCGGCTGATCCTCGCCGGCGTCGCGCCCTTGGCGCTGGTGGGCCTGCTGACCTTTTGCGTCCAGGTCGTCCGGTTGAACGAGGCGAAGGACTGGTTCCAGGTCGCCGAGAACACCCATCTCATCCAGGGCGCCGTCGGTGAATTGCGGCGCGGCGAGAAGGACTTCCTGCTGCGGGACAGGAGGAGTCCCTCGTATCTGGAGAGCGGTGAAAGCGTCAACCTGTCCCGCGTCGACGCGGCGATCCGTTCGATTGCGACCAACCTGGCGGAACTCCAGTCGAATTCCCTGACCCGCGGCGACAGCCGGCCTTCGGTGCTCCTCCAGGAGATCGGTTCGTATTCCAACCTGTTCAGCGAGCTCCGGCGGAACGTCCGCAGGATGGGGGGCGAGTCGTACGGGTTGGAGGGCGAGTGGCGGGGGCGCCATCGTGCGATGGTCGCTCGCCATTCCGGAAGCCCCGAGGCGGTGGCGCTGCTGGCCTCGCTGGAGACGGGTATCCTCGGCTACCTCCTGCGGGCCGAGGCCCAGGAGTACCGGACGGTGGAGTCGACGATGGACCGCCTTGCCGTCCTGCTTGGGCCGGACCCCGACCTTTCCGCCTACCGGGCCGCGATCGTCGCCCACCACGGACTCGCGGTGAGGAACGGCCTCAACGAACGCGAGGGTCTCCAGGGCGGATTCCGCTCGGCGATCCACCGGCTTTCCGGGGTGATGGACGGACTCATCGAGGACGCCCGGACCCATGGCCATCGGGCCCACGTCTCAACCCTGAACGCCTCGGCGATCATGCTGGGGATCTCGTTCGCCGGCGCGGTGCTGGTGTTGGCCTACCTCGCCCGGGGAATCGTCGGCCCGCTCCGCTCGTTGACGGCGGCCGCCAACCGCTTCCGGGGCGGCCAGCTCGAGGAGTCGGTTCCCTCCGCCTCGGTCCTGGAGCTCCGGGAACTGGCGGAGGCCTTCAACGCGATGGGCACGGCCCTGTTGGAGGCCCGAAGGACCCTCGAGGCCCGCGTCGAGGCCCGCACGCGCGACCTGGCCGAGGCCAAGGCCTCGCTCGAGGAACGGAACAACCAGCTCGGCTTCCTCGTGGAGCAGTTGAAGCAGTCCGCCGCCGAGTCCGCGCGCCTTGCCCGCGAGGCCGAGCAGGCCAACGAAGCGAAGTCGCGCTTCCTCGCTGTGATGAGCCACGAACTCCGGACGCCGATCAACGGGATGCTGGGCTTCTCCGAGTTCCTCGCGGAGTCGCCGCTCAACGAGGATCAACGCCAACAGGTCCGCATCATCCAGGACAGCGCCGAGCACCTCCTCCGCATCGTCAACGAGATCCTCGACATCTCCCGGATCGAACAGGGCCGGATGGACGTGGTCTCGCAGGAGGTCGACTTGGTTCCGATCGCCCGCGAGGTGGTCGGCCTGCTTCAGGCCTCCGCAGGTTCCAAGGGAGTCGCCTGCGTCCTGGAGACGCGTTTCCCCTCGATGCCGGTGGCCGGCGACCCGCTCCGTCTCAAGCAGGTCCTGCTCAACCTCGTGGGCAACGCCGTGAAGTTCACCGACCGCGGTTCCGTGAGGCTCCGGGTTTCGGCGGCCGAGGACTCCGCCGTGGTGGAGGTCCGCGACACCGGCCCCGGGATCCCGCAGGAGATGATCCCGAAGCTGTTCAACAAGTTCGTGCAGGTGGACGCGTCCCACAGCCGCCGTCATGGAGGCGTCGGGCTCGGCCTGGCCATCTCCAAGGCCCTGGTGGAACAGATGGGTGGGACGATCGTCCTCGAGTCGGAACTCGGCGTCGGATCCTGTTTCCGGATCCGCCTGCCGTTGGCCGCGCCGTTGCCGAACCCGGCGGATGCGGTGGACCGGTCGCATCCGCGCGGAACCGTCGTCCAACCCTATTCCGCCGCTGCCCCGGAGTTGCGTTCGTTGGAAACCGGTGACGGATTCCGGGTCCTCATCGCGGAGGACAACGAGGTGAACGCGCGTCTGGTGAGTCGCTTCGCCGAGATCCTCGGCATGCAGCCCACCGTGGTCTCGGATGGCACCCAACTGGTGGAGGCCTTCGGCGATGCCACTTGGGACCTGCTCATCGTGGACTGGCAGATGCCGGAGATGGACGGCTTGGAGGCGGTCCAGAGGATCCGGTCCATGGAGGTTGAGGGCAGCCGTGTTCCGATCCTCCTCCTGACGGCGAACGCGATGTCCGGAGACGGCGAACGGTGCACCGCGGCCGGTGCGGACGCTTTCCTGTTCAAGCCGATCCGGCGGGCCGACTTCGAAGCGGTGGTCCGTCGGATCTGCCCGGTTCCGGTGCCGGAAGCCGCCCGCTGAACCGGATCCGTCCGATTCCAGCGGATGGGACCTCTTGCAAAAGCGCCAAGACGCGAAGAGGGAACGTCTCCCCTGCCTTCGCGTCCCGGCGTTCCGGTCCCTTCGTCAACCCAGCCTGGGGCCGGTTGACGGGAGATCAGAAGAGGCGGCGTTCCTCGGTCAGTCGGGCCGGTGGCCAGACCCAGTCCAGGTCGCCGCCGCCCTGGCCCTCGAACACCCCGTTGTCGTCCTTCTTGTTCGGCCCCATGCCATACAGGGTGAAGGTCCCATCGCCTTCCCATCGGTAGCCGAACGGTTGGCCGGTCATCGGGTCGGTCGGGACGGTCGCCGCGAAACGGGGGGCGAGTTCGGCGAGGGTCTTGGGGTAGGAACCCGTCGCGAGCCGATGACGCTCCAGGGCGGCTACCGCCGAGGCGAGTCGGGTCACGGTCAGCATCCGATCGGCCTTCACGTGGGTCCTGGCGAGGGCCGGGGTCAGCATGTCGGCCAAGATCCGGTAGGGCATGAAGCCCTTGCCCTTGCCGATGAAAAAGGCGTCCTCAAGGTTGTTCATGCCTTGACCGATCCCCGCGGAGCCGACGCAGCGTTCCGGATCGGCCTTGAGCAGGATCGCGGTGACGCCGTCGAGCAGCCGGGTGTGATGGATCTGGTTCTGGAGCAGCCAACTGCTCGGAAACAGCCGGACCATGCCGACCCGCGGGTCAGCTTCCCCGTCATTGCCAGCCAGCATGCCGTAGTCAAGACGGCCTTCCCGCAGCATCTCGAAGGCGGTCTTCCCGAACAGGCGTTCCCCGCGGAAGGCCCGGACCAGCGGGTCCCGCTGGCGGATTCCGTCGAACCGGCGCTGGAACTCGGCGAGCTGCGCGTCGGACCAGGCGTGTGCGGTGGCGCCTTCCCAGAAGCCCGAGACCGCGATGGTCTGCACGGCCACCCGGACGAGGTAGCTGATCATGGTCGGATCGCCGTCCAGCTTCTCGGCGAGTCGGAGGATGGTGTCGATGTCCTCCATGGCGCCCTTCGCATCGCCGGTTCCGATGCGGGCGGCGATCCGGGTGCGGAGCTGCACGGCCATGGACTTGTGCAAGGCCAGGTGGGGCAGGAGGGCGTTGGGGCCGTCGTCATAGCGGATGTCGAAGCGGCTGCCGGGTCGACGGACGGCCTCGGCGATCTGGTCGAAGATGGCCCGCTTGGCCTCGAGGGTGAAGAGCACCGCTTGGGCGGGCGGCATGTCCGGCGGTGGAATCGGAAGGTTGAACAGCTTGTTGGTCAGGCTGGAGTCGCCGGTCACCGGGTCGGTGACCGAGGTCCGGTACATGTTGGTGCCGGTCTTCAGCACCTCGGACAGCGCGACGAGGTCGGGGCCGGTGCGGCGCAGCTTCTTCCCTTCCTTCGTCTCCGGGGTGGGGATCTCGGGAAAGCGCAGGGCGTCGCTGAGTTCCTGCTGCTTCTTCTGCCCCGTCCACGTCCAGCGGAACGTCGGGAGACCGCGGGCGTCGTTGGTCTCGGTGTAGGACAGGATGCCGGCCATGAGCGGGTGATCGGCGAAGTTCTGTTCCGGCGGGATCGGAGGACCGGCCAGATCGGCGAAACGGAGCGGTTCACCGCGGGACTTCAGGTCCGACTCGAGGGCCTTCCAGGCGCTGGCGGCCCGGCGGTTCTCGACCGCCAGGATCAGCGCGAGCGCGGTGCTGAACACGAAGGCGACGGAGGCGATGGCGCGGATGCGGGAAGCCCAGACGGCGAGGAAGCCCGGCGCGCCGGCCTTCACCGCGGACCGGTTCCAGAGCAACGGCACCAGCAGGCTCGGCAGGGCGAGGAGGAGGCTGACGAGGTTGCGCTGCAGGTCGCCGTCGATCATGCCGGCGAGGACAGTGTTGCTGAGCACCAGCATCACGATCACGGCGAGCAGGTAGAGGAGGGCGGTTCTCCAGAAGCCGAAGCGCCGGTCCGGAGGAGGCAGGATGTGGAGGCGGGTCAGGAGGTTCATGGAAGCGGCTTGTGAGGCGTTGGAATGAGGCGAAGGCGTCGGATGCGGGACTCAGGCCATCCGGTTGGTGAGGGAAAGGGAGCTGCGGGGTGCGGGCGTCGCGGAAGGCGTCACCCGCCGGGGAGCACGGTCACGGACGGCTGGCGAGGAGTCCTCGTCGACGGCGCGGAGCGAGGCGAGCAGTTCCGCGCGTTGGGCAGCCAGGGTGCGGCGGTACTCCTCCGGGACGCGGGCGTGGCGGAGGGACTCGCCGCGTCCGACCTCCGGCGTCGAGAACCACAGTCCGAAGATGGCGATCCAGGCCGCGGCCATGGAAGTCGCCAGGACCGGATGGGGAGTGATGAAGGCGTCCCACAGACGTCGCCACAGCGGCGACGGGGCGGGGCTGGCCGGAATGCGGGAGGTGCGGGAGAGACAGGCGGCCCGGAGGTCGGGCGGCGGCGGCAGGAAGCCGGTGCGGGCGATGCGGGCTTCCAGGTCGTCGGGTTGGCCGGGGTCGGAAGGGATATTGCGGGTGTCCATGGGATTCCTTTCCTGGGGGGATTCAGCGGATCTCGTCGTAAAGGGGGCGAAGCCGGTCGCGCAGCTTCTCGAGCGCGTAGCGGTGGCGGCTGGCGGCGGTGTTGGCGGGAATGTCGAGCAGGTCGGCGATCTGCTCGAAGGTGCGGCCCTCCCAGAGCTTGAGATGCACCACCGAACGCTGTTCCTCGGGCAGTTCGCCGAGGGCGGCGGCCAGCTCGTGGCGGAAGGCGGCCTCGTCCGGGTCGGCGACCGGCGCGAAGAGCTCGAGCGACTCGGCGGCCAGCCGATCGGCGGCGCGGGAGCGGCTGTCGCGGCGGCGGACGCGGTCCACGGAGAGGTGGTGCAGGGAACGGAGCAGCCAGCCCCGCGGATCCCGGACCTCGGTCGGCATCGGCCGGTCGGCGAGGCGGTGGAAGAGGTCCTGCAGCAGGTCCCGGGCATCGGGCTCGGAACGCGTCAGGTTGAGGGCGAACGCGAACAGCGCACCCGCGTGGGTGTCGTAGAGCCGTTCCAATGCGTCCGGTGCGTTCATGCGTGCTGTCCGTGGAGAGGACGCGCGTCGGCCGGGAATTTGTCTGCGAAAAACGTCGGCCCTGGCGGACCACCGCTGGGAGATGCGGAAGGGGTTCTCACGCCAAGGCGCCAAACCGCCAAGGGACAATGCTTTCTGACGCCCGACGCCCGACGCCTCAAACCCATCCTCAACGTGATTTCCATCCCCCTGCCATCGAAGGGACCCGGCTCGGTCGGGGTATCCGGCAAAGAAACGGCCCGCGCCGTGTGGGCGGCGCGGGCCTGCGGAGGGGACGTGAGTGTCCGGAAAGGGAGCGGATCAGACGACCTTCTTGAACCACTCGGCGTTGCCCGGGACGGCGACGGGATAGAAGCCCTCGGCGTTGGGCAGCGACTTGCAGGCGGAGTTCCAGGTGAGGTTCTCGAAGTCGTCCGGCGCGAGCTGGATCTTGGAGTTCAAGGCCTGCTCCCAGGTGATGGTCTTGCCGGTGTAGGTGGACATGCGGCCCATGACCGAGGTGAGGGACGACTTCGCGCCGTTGAACGCCTCGTTGTACTCGGTGTTCATGCGGATGGCCGCGAAGAGGTCGTCGTGCTCCTGCTGGTACGGATCGACCTGCTTCTCGGAACGGTACCGCCAGCTGCCGCCGCCGACGAAGCGGATGTTGTGGCCGCTGATGTCGCAGAAGCCCTTCGAGCCGACGCATTGCTCGGAGACGTTGCTGTCGGCGCCGCGGATGTGGCGGCACTGGCTGAGCAGCGTGGTCCCGTCGGCGTAGGTGTATTCGACCGCGTGGTGGTCGAAGATCTCGCCGTATTCCTTCTGGGTGCGGACCTGGCGGCCGCCCATGCCGTGGGCCTTCACGGGGTAGGCGTTCTTGACCCAGTTGGCGACGTCGAGGTTGTGGATGTGCTGCTCGGTGATGTGGTCGCCGCAGAGCCAGTTGAAGTAGTACCAGTTGCGCATCTGGTACTCGAGTTCGGTCTGGCCTTCCTTGCGGGGGTTCACCCAGACGCCGCCGTCGTTCCAGTAGGCGCGGACGAGGTAGATGTCGCCGATGGCGCCGCCATGGAGGCGACGGAGGGTCTCGATGTAGCCGGGCTGGTGGTGGCGCTGGAGGCCGACACCGACCTTGAGGTTCTTCTTCTTGGCCTCCTCGGCGGCGGCGAGCACACGGCGGACGCCGGGGCCGTCGACGGCGACCGGCTTCTCCATGAACACGTGCTTGCCCTGGCGGACGGCCTCCTCGAAGTGCTGGGGACGGAAGCCGGGAGGCGTGGCGAGGATGACGACATCGGCGAGGGCGATGGCCTTCTTGTAGCCGTCGAGCCCGACGAACTGGCGGTCGGCCGGGACGTCGACCTTGGCGCCGTGTTCCTTCTTGAGGTTCTCGAGGGAGCCGGTGAGGCGGTCCTGGAAGGCGTCGGCCACGGCGACGAGCTTGTTGCCCGGGACGTTGAGGGCCTGGTTGGCGGCGCCGGAACCACGGCCGCCGCAACCGACGAGCGCGATCTTGATCTCGTCGCTGGCCGCGGCATGGACGAACTGGGAGATCGCCGAGCCGGCGAGCAGCGCGCCGCCGACGGCGGAGCCCGATGTGGAGAGGAAGTGGCGGCGCGTGAGGATGGAGGCGCCGGAGTTGAGGATCTCGCTCATGGTGGGGTTGGTGTGACCGCGGGATGACGCGTCAACGGGATCGGTCATTCAACGGGGCATTGGTCGAAACGATTGCGGGAACTTCGTAAAGATACCGGCCCGCGCTTCCGGCGGGCAACGGCAAGTTTCGCCGTCGGCCGGTTTCGCTCGCGATTTGGCCGGCAGCGCATAGGTTCACCGCTCGATGAACTGGTTAGAATGGCTCCAGTCCCCCCAAGCTTGGATCGGCCTCGCGACGCTGTCCGTGCTCGAGATCGTCCTCGGCATCGACAACCTCATCTTCATCTCGATCCTCGCCGGCAAGCTCCCGCCGGAGCAGCAGTCGCGCGCCCGTCGCACCGGGCTCGCCCTCGCGCTGATCACCCGTATCCTGCTGCTCTTCTCCCTGAGCTGGGTGATGGGCCTCAGCAACCGGCTGTGGACCTTTTCCCCGTTCGGCCTCGATTTCCCCGACACCGGCAAGGACCTCGTCCTCGCCGTGGGCGGACTCTTCCTGATCTGGAAATCCGTGAAGGAGATCCATGAAAAGGTGGCCGGGCACGAGGAGTCCGGCGCGTCCGGTCGTCCGGTCCCCGGCTTCGGAGCCGTGGTGGTCCAGATCCTCCTGCTCGACATCGTCTTCTCCCTCGACTCGGTGATCACCGCCGTGGGCATGTCGAACCAGATCCCGGTCATGGTGGCCGCCGTGGTGATCGCCATGATCGTCATGCTCATCTTCGTGGACCAGATCGGGCGGTTCGTTGAGAAGAACCCCACCATCAAGATCCTGGCCCTGGCCTTCCTGATCCTGATCGGCACAATGCTCGTCGCGGACGGTTTCCATCAGCACATCAGCAAGGGCTACATCTACTTCGCCATGGCCTTCGCCACGGTCGTCGAGATGATCAACATGCGCCTGCGTCCGGGTCCCGAGCCGAAGGCCTGACGCCCTACGCCAGTTGCCAGCGGCTGCCTTGAGACGCTTAGGGCACTTCCCGGTGTGGCTGGCCTTCGTGGAGGGACGTCGGATAGCGTTCGCGCCGTGACGATTTCCGAACTGCATTCCGACGAAGCCCTGCGCCGTCGGGAGTTCCCGGTGGTCCAGGACTCGGTGTACCTCGCCCATGCGGGGGTGTGCCCGCTGCCCCGACGGGTGAGCGACGCGGTGAACGGGTATTCCGCGGCCTGTGCCATGGCGGATCAGGAGGCGGCGATTCCCGCAGGGACCGTGCATCGGATCCGGCAGTCGGCCGCCAGCCTCATCGGAGCCCAGGCGGACGAGATCTCGCTGGTCGGCCCGACCTCGCTGGCCTTGAGCCAGGTCGCGGCCGGCCTGCATGTGAAACGGGGCCAGAACGTCCTCGTCTACCACGACTGCTATCCCTCCAACGTCTATCCGTGGATGGCGCTCGCCGACCGCGGGGTCGAAGTCCGGTTCATGAACATCCGCGAGCTGGGCCGGATCAGGGTCGTGGACGTGCAGGGTCAGATTGACGAGGACACCCGTCTGGTGTCGATCGCCAGCGCGCATTACCTGACCGGCTTCCGTGTGAACATCGACGCCATCGGGAAGATGCTCCGGAGCCGTGGCGTCCTGTTCTGCCTCGACGCGATCCAGACGCTCGGAGCCTTCCCGACGCCGGCGACGCACGTGGACATCCTCGCGGCCGATTCGCACAAGTGGCTGCTCGGCCCCTGCGCGGCGGGCATCCTCTACGTGCGGAAGGAAGTCCAGGCGCACATCCGTCCGGTGGTCCATGGATGGCACAACGTGAAGTGCCCGGACTTCCTGACCCAGGACGACATGCAGTTCCAGGAAGGCGGACGCCGCTACGAGGCGGGCACCCACAACTTCCTCGGGCTGCTCGGGCTCGAGGCCGCGCTGAAGCTGGTGCAGGAGGTCGGCGTGGAAGCCATCGCGTCGGAGCTTTCCCGCAAACGCGCCTGGCTGGCTCCGGCCATCCAGGCCAAGGGCTACGAGGTCCTGCGCGCGGACGTCCTGCCCGAGAACGCCGGAGGCATCACCAGCTTCCACCGGCCCGGCGACGACATGTCGGCGCTGCACCGGAAGCTGGGTGAAGCCGGGGTCGTCACCTCGCGGCGTCGGATGCCGGACGGCCAGTGGCTGATCCGACTCTCGCCGCACTTCTACAACACCGACGCGGAGCTTCAGCGTTTCCTCGAAGTCCTCTGACGGCTGGACGCCGGGGCCGGGTGAATCGAAGCCGAGAGGATCGGAACACCAATCGGACTCGCTCGGAGGATCCTGGAATGGGAAGGAGACCGCAGCCTGGCGGCCGCGGCTACCGGAGGGGAATCGGGAATCGCGAATCGCGAATCACGAATGCCTGTCCCGCTCCCATCAGGGCTTCGGCTTGGCCGGGGCGTTGGTGGCGCCGCCTTTGTCCTGCTGCCACTTGTCGATCAGCGGCATACGGTTGCTGACGTCGTCGTTCAGGGCCCGGGCCTCCGAGTCGGTCCGGAAGACCGTCGGCTTCAGGAACACCAGCAACTCCACCTCGCGCAGGGACTTGTCCTTCTTCTTGAAGGCCCATCCGAGGCCCGGAATGCTGCCCAAGCCGGGGACCTTGCGCTCATTCTGCGACTCCTGCTTCTGGATGATGCCGCCGATGACGTGGGTTTGGCCCGAGCGGGCGACGAGGTGGGTCTTGAAGTTGCGGGTGTC
>JAIXUV010000395.1 GCA_027483345.1 Verrucomicrobiales bacterium
GCGGCCAAGTTCGTCAACCCCTTGGGCTCGCCACGGAGGCCCCCATCGAGGTTGAAGGGTTGAAGGGTTGAAGGGTTGACGTGGGATAAATGAGAGCGAACGGTTGTTCGCATCTATGAGAACCAAGGGGGCCAAGAACAGAAACCATGGGGATCGGCGGGAGGAGATCCTCCGCGCGGCCTGTGGGCTTTTCATCCGGGACGGGTTCCACGCGGCCTCGATGAAGGATCTCTGCGCCGCGGCGGGGATGAGTCCCGGCTCGGTGTACCGCTACTTCGCCTCGAAGGACGCCATCATCACGGCGCTGATCGAGGCCGACCGTGCCCGGTGGCTTTCGGCGATGGACGCCTTGCCGGTCGAGCTGGGCCTGTTGCCGGCGCTGCGGGCGTTGGCGGAGCAGGGGTTGGCCGACCTCGAGACGCGGGGCTTCCTCAGCCTGTGGGTGGAAACCGCGGCGGAAGCCTCCCGCAACCCGGTCGTCGCCCGTCAGCTCGCCGCCAGTTGCCGCGACTGCGAGGCACGCCTCGCCGGGATCGTCGAACGGTCGCAGAGGGAGGGCCGGATCGTGTCGACGACGGATCCGAAGCTGCTCACAAGGCTGATCCTCGCCGCCTTCGACGGCCTGCTCCTGCGTGTCGCCTACGACCCGTCCGTCGACGCCCGGGAGGCCGCGACCGGCTTCCTCGAGTTCATCGGCAACGCCGTCGGCGCCCAGGCCCCCCGGAAGGGAGGCCGCCGATGAACTGGGTCGGACTGCAGATGTTGCGGCACGACCGCGCCAAGTTCGCCGCGATGGTCGTCGCGGTCGCGCTGGCCGTGTTCCTCATGCAGAACCAGGCCGCGATCCTGGCCACCATGCTCTCGATGACCGCCGCCCAGATCCGGGATGTGCAGGATGCGAACATCTGGGTCACCGAGCCGGACGTCGAGTGCTTCGACCAGGTGAAACCGATGCGCGACATCCAGCTCCAGCGGGTGCGCGGGATCCCCGGGATCGCATGGGCCGCACCGCTGCTGAAGATCGACGCCATCGGCCGGCCCGAGGGCGGCAAGCTCAACACGGTCACCGTGCTGGGGATCGACGACGCCAGCCTGGCGGGGCTTCCGGTCCGGATGAAGGTGGGACGGGCGGATGCGATCCGGGAACTGGACACCGCGGTGATCGATCCCGGTGGCCATGCGCTCTTCTTCCCGGGGGAGCCATTCCGGCCCGGACGCACCGTGCGCATCCACGACCGGCGGATCCGTATCGTCGGCATCTCCGACATCGCCGCGCCGTTCACCGGCCTTCCCATGCTCCACACGTCCCGTTCCACCGCGGCGGCCCTGAACCGCGGCGAGCAGCACATGACCAGCTTCATCCTCGCCCGCTCGGCACCCGGGACCGATGCGGTGGAGGCCTGCCGGAGGATCAACGGGATCGAAGGGCTTCGCGCCCGGACGACGGCGCAGTTCTCCGCAGACGCCATGTGGTTCTATGGAAGCCAGGGCGTGCCGATGCTCTTCATGGTCACCATCACCATCGGCCTCGTGGTCGGGGCGGCGATCACCGGCCAGACCTTCCTGATGTTCGTGAAAGAGAACGCCCGCCAGCTCGCGATGCTCAAGGTGGTCGGGACGACCGACGCGCAGCTCGGCCGAATGATCCTGATGCAGGGTGCGGTCGTTTTGCTGCTGGGTTCCTGCTTCGGCAGCGGGATCGCTGCGGCGGTCTGCGACCTGGTCCGCAGTCAGCCCTTCCTCCGGAGCCTGTACCTACCGTGGGAAATCGCCATTGGCAGCTGCCTCGCCCTCGCCGCCGTCACTGGCATCGCCATCTTCGCCAGCTTCCGCCACGTCCGCGGACTCGAACCCGCCTCCGTCTTCCGATGAATGCCTCCCAGAACCTCGACACTTCCGAAGTCACGGCCGTCCGTTGCACCGCCCTCCGAAAGCATTTCGGCGAAGGCGACGCGCGGGTGGAGGTGTTGCGCGGCGTCGACTACACGGCCCGCCGAGGCGAGCTGAGCTTCCTCGTGGGGCCGAGCGGATGTGGCAAGACCACGTTGATCTCGGTCATCGCCGGCCTGCTCGACACGACTGCCGGGGAAGTGACGCTGTTCGGGCGCAACATCGCGGCGCTGCCCGATGCCGAGCGGATCCTCTTCCGCCGGGCGAACCTCGGGTTCGTCTTCCAGCAGTACAACCTCCTCCCGGCGCTCACCGCGGCCGAGAACGCGGCGGTGCCGCTCCTGGCGGCGGGCGTCCGCCGGCGCGAGGCGGTGGACCGCGCGGCCGCACTGCTCGACCGGCTCGGGCTCGGTTCCCGGACCGGCGCCTATCCGCGGCAGCTGTCGGGTGGACAGCAGCAGCGCGTGGCCTTGGCACGCGCGCTAGTCCACGAACCCCGGCTCATCGTCTGCGACGAACCCACCGCCGCGCTCGACCATGCGACCGGCGAGTCCGTCATGGAGCTACTCGCCTCGGCCGCCGTGCATCCCGACCGCGCCGTGGTGGTGGTGACGCACGACAACCGCGTCTTCCACTTCGCGGACGTCATCGCGCACATGGACGACGGCCGCATCACCCAGGTGGTGGAAGGCCGTCAGGCCGCCGCCGCGGGTGCCTCCCACTGAACCGCTTTCCGAATCCCCGTTTCCTCCAGCCATGAAGAACTACCTGCTCCCCGTGGTCGCCGCCGGTGCGGCCCTGTTCGCCACCGTCTCGGTCGTCCGCACCCAGCCCGTGCGGGAGACCACCAACCCGCCGTCCGCCCCGCCCGCCTCGGCCTTCGCCCAGACGGTCGCCGCGGTCGGCCTGGTCGAGGCCAGCACCGAGAACATCAGCGTCGGCACCCCGTTGTCCGCCGTCGTCTCCGAGGTGTTGGTGTCGGTCGGGAAGACGGTGGAGGCCGGTGCTCCGCTGTTCCGCCTGGACACCCGCCATCTCGAGGCGTCGCTCGCGGTGCAGGAGTCGCAGTCGGCCGCGGCCCGGGCCCGGTTGGCCACCGCCGAGGCGTCGACGGCGGACCTCGCGGACCGTCTCGCGCGGGCGAAGCGGCTGCGCGGCGAGACGGTGATCAGCGAGGACGAGCTGGTGCGGATCGAGTTCGCCCTCCGGACCGCCGAGGCGCGGGTCGGCGAGGCGCGCGCCGAGATCCGGGCCGCCGAGGCCGCGGTGGCGGCGGTGCGGACCGAGATCGCCCGCAGCACGGTGACCGCCCCGGTCGCGGCGACCGTGCTGCAGCTGAAGGTCCGCCCCGGCGAGTTTGCCGCCGCCGGCGTGGCCGCGACACCGCTGGTGCTCCTCGGCAACCTCTCGCCGTTGCACGTCCGCGTGGACATCGACGAACACGAGGCCTGGCGGGTGCAGCCCGGGGCCAAGGCCACGGGGCATGTTCGCGGGAACGCGGCCCTTTCCTCGCCGCTTGCCTTCGTCCGGTTCGAACCGTTCGTCGTGCCCAAGCGGTCGCTCACGGGCGACAGCACGGAACGGGTCGACACGCGGGTTCTCCAGGCGGTGTACCGCGTCGAACGCGGCGACCTGCGGCTCTTTGCGGGCCAGCAGATGGACGTGTTCATCGAGGCCTCGGCGAACTCCGCCGCGGTTGCGGCGAACCCTTGATCGGAAGCGAACCGAGGACGCTTCCCGTGGCCAGGAGTGGAAGGATCGCACGTGGCGACGTGCCGTGTCCGGATCCGGGGCCGGGCGGCCGATTTCGGAGCCAATGAGCGCTTACATCCGCCTCCTCGTGATCCTCGGATCCCTGGCCGGTTCGCTGGTCCTGGGCCAACCCCTGCGGTTGGAGATGGATCCGGCCAGTCCGAGGAGCGTCCCCCGAGTCCGCTCGGAAGGCGCCTCGGGGCAGCGCCATCAACTGGAGGTTTCCTCGAACCTGCGGGAGTGGTCGGAACTCGCCGTCTTCCATGACGGCCCGTTCCGGTATCCGGTTCCCGCCGCCACCGACGCGCTCTTCTTGAGGGCGCGCTCGAGGTCGCGGACGGCCGAGGACGACGGCCGGAACGTCCTTCGGCTTCCGGACGATCCCTTCGCCAACCTCCCCTCGAATCCGTTCCTGCCGTCGACCGAGGTGCGTTGGGTGAAGTTCCTGATCCGGCTGGAGGAACCGGGACGTGTCTGGTTCCAGGACAGCGCGCGACATGCCTTCCACGTGGACTTCGCCCGCCTTCGGATTCCCGCGTTCTCCGGCATGAATCCGCAGCAGTTCGACGCCGTGACCCTGCGGAACTCCGGACGCCGGGCGATTCTGGGCACGGTGCTGATCCCGCCCGTCTCCGCGGGCAACGAATACGGGATCCAGTTCGTCTCGGCGGACGCCCTGCCGGCCGGATCGGTGGCCGGGTGGTTCGAGACCGTGGCCTCGGTGGTCCAGGCGCCGGAGGGGGCGCGACCGCTCTACGTGCCGACCTTCGAGCAGACCGTGCCGGCGCAGGAATCGGCCGCCGAATTCGCACGGCGCGGGATCGAGGTCGCTTCCGCCGCACGGTGGGTGCGTGGGGATCAGGTCTACAGCGAAGGCTGGGCGTTCGGGCGTTTGCGTTGGATCCCGGCAGCCCAGATCCCGGCCGCCTACGGAGACGGCCGCCTGCTCCCGGGGGATGTCCTGCTCACCGACGCGGTGCCCGCCGAGGTCCCCTATGTCGCCGGCATCGTCACGCTCACCCCGGCCACGCCCAACAGCCACGTGGCGCTGTTGGCCCGCTCGTACGGCGTGCCCTTTGGCTATCCGGCTTCGGCATCGGTCCGGGAGGCGTTGCGCGGCTGGGACGGACGGGAGGTTGCCGTGCGCGTCGGAACCCTGGGCGTGGAGGTGATTGCAGTCGACCTGCCGGGTTCTCTGCCGGACTCGGTGAGGCAGGAGCTGTTGGCGTTGAAGCGGCCCGCCCCGCTCGACATCGCGCCGGTGACCCGCATGGGTGTGTACGCCACCAATGTCACCACCCTGACGCCGGCCCATACGCGGCATGTCGGCGGCAAGGCGGCGAACTACGGGATCCTCCGGCGCACGCTTCCGACGAACTCCCCTCCGGCGATCGTTCTGACGCTGGATCTCTGGGAGGACTTCCTCGCACAACCCTTGTCCACCGGTCGGACCCTGCGCGCGGAGGTCGAGCACCGGTTGGGCGGGTTCGGTTATCCGGCCGACATGACGCGGCTGCGTCCGGCGTTGGAACTGGTCCGCGACCTGTTCCGGCGCGGGACACGGTTCAGTCCGGCTCAGCAGGCGGCGGTGGTGGCGCACCTCCAGGCGAGCGGGCTTCCGTTGGATCGAAAGCTGCGGTTCCGCAGCTCGACCAACATGGAGGACACCGACCAGTTCTCCGGGGCCGGACTCTACGACAGCTACAGCGGATGCCTGACCGACGACCTCGACGGCGACGCCTTCGGCCCGAGCGCCTGCGATCCGACGGAAGGGGAGGAGCGGGGCGTCTTCCGGGCTATCCAGCGGGTGTACGCCAGCTTCTACAACGAGAACGCCTTCCTCGAACGGCGGAGATTCGGCGTGGATGAATCCCAGGTCGGCATGGCGGTGCTGGTGGCCGAGTCGTTCCCGGACGCGGACGAATTGGCCAACGGCGTGGCGACGCTGGAGTGGTCGAACTCCTTCGGGTTCGTCCGGGGAGACCTCGACCTGGTCCTCCAGCCCGGTGCGGCGCCGGTGACCAATCCCGACAGCGCAGCGAGGCCGGAGCGGGTCGTCGGCTTCGTTTCCGGCGGGAATCCGTACCTGGAACACGTCGAGGGCTCGGGCCTGTTGCCGCTCGGGGCGCGCGTGTTGCGGTGGGAGTCGGAGTACCGGGATTTCGCCAACATGTTCCTGAGGGTGGCGACCGCGTACCGGACCCAGACCGGGAAGAGCTCGTTCACGCTCGACTTCGAGTTCAAGAAGTCCGCCTCGCGCGGACTCCAGGTCAAACAGGTGCGCGAAGTGCCGCGCCCTCCGGCCGCCGCGCCCATCGCCCCGTTCCTCATTCCGCAGGCGGCCGACTTCGAGGTCGAGCAGGGCGAGTTCGGCAATCCCATGGCCATCCACCGCCTCAAGTCCCGTTGGCGCCTCGACCACCGTGCTGTCCGGGTCGGCGCCTCGAATCTCGTTGAGACGCCCCACCGCGGCATGGCGGTGTCCGTGTCCACCGACGGTGGACGGGTCTCGCTGCAGGACGGACCGGCCGGTTGGCCGGGGGCGTCCTATCGATTGGAAACGGAGGACGTCGTGGACGCCTTCGATGCCGCGCCAGGATTCCGCCTGAGCCTGCATACGACCCTGCCGAGGACCGTGGCATCCCGGACGGCGCCGCTCCTCATGCCGTCAGACCTGTGGCGGACGCTCTATGCGCGCCATGCCACGCCGAAACCCGAGGTGGAGTGGGACCGTTGGGGCACGACGACCGAGGATGTTGTGCGCCTGGTGGTGCCGAAGCCGGTCACCGCCGGGAGCCTGCTTCAGGAGCGTCGCTGGACGAATGCTGCGCGGACGATGCGGGTGACGACGCGGTTCCATTGGCCGGAACGCTCCGGAGGGATCGATGCGGGCTACACCGCGCCGAACATCGGGTTCGTGGAGACGCGCATCGAGGGACTCCTGCCGGAGCCGCTGGTCCTCACCAGTTATTGGTCCCAGACCTACAGCCCGGAGCACCACAACTTCTCCGAGCATTTCCTGTTCGAGCCGCGGCTGGACCCGGGGATGTCTGCGGCGCAGGTGCAGGCATTGGAGACGGCGCGGATCCGGATCCTCCACGTCTGGCATTCTGGTCCGGAGGGGATCTTCACAGCCATCGCCCCCGACGGATCGACCCGGCGTCTGCCCTGAGCCGGAGTCGTCCGGAGGGGGAGGGGGCGGGACTCGCGCAAAGACGCAAAGGTGCCAAAGGAAGATCCGGATCTGAAATGACCGGCCAAACTCCCTTCGATCCGCGGTTCCTTTCCCGTTCCTTCGCGGCTTGGCGCTTTTGCGTGAGGTCTCCCTTCCGGATGAGTCCGGGTCCGCGCCGGATTCCCTGCGAACCCCCTGTCGGATAGAGGAAAAGGGGCGAGCCGCTGGTCGTATCCCCCCTCCGGGGGCCTGGACCCTCCCTGCGGAGGGGATACCGGGTCCGGAAGGCGTTCCCCTAGGCTGGCCGGCGGATGAAACTGCGACGAGCAAAAGGATTCTGGGTGTTGTTGGGCGGGGGACTCACGGCTGCGTTGCTTGTGGGAGGCTGTGAAAGGCACGGCCCCGAGGCCGGTCATGGCCATGAGGAGGGCGCCGAGAGGTCCAAGCTCATCGTCACCCAGCCGCTGAAACAGGACACCCTGGTGACGAGGGATTTCGTCTGCCAGATCCACTCCTCGAGGAACATCGAGGTCCGGGCGCTGGAACGGGGTTACCTCGAGGCGGTCAAGGTGACCGAGGGCCAGCTGGTCAAGGAAGGCGACCTGATGTTCAAGATCCAGCCGCTGGTCTATCAGGCCGAGCTGAAGCATGCCGAGGCCGAGGCCCAGGCGGCGCGGGTGGAATATGAGAACACCAAGCGGCTGGCCGATTCGAAGGTGGTCTCCGACACCGAGCTGGCGATCGTCCGGGCCAAGCTCGAGAAGGAGCTGGCCGACGTGAACCTCGCCCAGGCCCACCTCGGGTTCACCGAGCTGAAGGCGCCGTTTCCCGGGCTCGTGGACCGCCTCCACATGCGGAACGGCAGCCTCGTCGACGAAGGCGACCTCCTTACGACGCTCTCCGACAACAGCGAGGTGTGGGTGTACTTCAACGTGCCGGAGCGGGACTACCTGGAGTACGCCTCCGAGGACCAGCCCGAGGAACGCAAGAAGGTCGAGTTGGTGATGGCGAACGGGAAGACCTTCGACCAGCCCGGCCGCATCAACGCGATCGAGGCCGAGTTCAACAACGAGACCGGCACGATCGCCTTCCGGGCCGACTTCTCCAATCCCAAGGGCCTCCTGCGGCACGGCGAAACCGGCCACATCCGCATGCGGAAGCTCGTCCGCGGCGCGGTGCTCGTCCCCCAGAAGGCGACCTTCGAGGTGCTCGACCACCACTACGTCCTCCTCATCGACAAGGACGGGAAGGTCGTTCAGCAGCGCATCCACATCTCCGAGGAGATCGAGGACCTCTTCATCGTCACCTCCGGCATCACGGAGACGGACAAGATGATTGTCGAGGGCATCCGGCAGGCGAAGGCCGGCGAGAAGGCCGAGTTCGAGTTTCTGGAGCCTGCGAAGGCCTTCAAGGACCTGAAGCTCCGCGCGGAATAACCCACCGGTTCCACGACCATGTTCAACCGCATCCTACGCCGGCCCGCGCTGGCCATCGTCATCTCCCTGCTGATCCTGTTCCTCGGGGGGCTGTCGATCGCCACCATGCCGATCTCCCAGTTCCCGGACGTCGCCCCGGTGGTGGTCATGGTGACCCTCGACTACCCGGGTGCGAGCGCCAAGGTGCTTGAGGAGTCCTGCCTCATCCCGTTGGAACGCTCCATCAACGGCGTCCCGAACATGAAGTACATGACCTCCGACGCCACGAGCGCCGGCGAGGCCACGATCCAGGTCGTGTTCAACATGGGCACCGATCCCAACCAGGCCACGGTCAACGTGATGAACCGCGTGAACCAGGTCATGAGCCGCCTCCCGCCGCTGGTCCAGCGCGAGGGCGTGGTCGTGAACAACCTCACGCCGAACATGCTGATGTACGTGAACCTGTATTCGACGGACAAGAACGCGGACCAGCAGTTCCTGTTCAACTACGGGTACATCAACCTCATCCCCGAACTGAGCCGCATCCCCGGCGTCGGCTCCGCCAAGATCCTCGGCACCCGCCAGTACGCCATGCGCGTGTGGCTCAACCCGGACCGCATGCGGGCCTACCGGATCTCCACGGAACAGGTGATGAAGGCCCTTGCGGAACAGAGCGTCATCGGCTCGCCGGGCCGACTTGGCCGCGCCGACAGCAAGACCTCCCAGTCCCTCGAGTACGTGCTGACCTACCTCGGCCGCTTCAACGAGGTCCAACAGTACGAGGACGTCATCCTCCGCGCCACCGAACAGGGCGAGCTGCTCCGCCTCAAGGACGTCGCCACCGTGGAGCTCGGGAGCGAGTTCTACGACCTCTACTCCGACCTCGACGGCAGCCCGGCCGCGGCGATCGTCATCAAGCAGAGCTACGGTTCCAACGCCCACGACGTCATCAAGCAGGTCAAGGCGAAGCTCGCCGAGTTCAGGCAGAAGTCCTTCCCGTCGGGCATGGACTACAAGATCAGCTACGACGTCTCGAGCTTCCTCGACGCGTCCTTCGAGAAGGTCCTCCACACGCTCATCGAGGCGTTCCTCCTGGTCGCGCTCGTGGTGTTCGTCTTCCTCGGGGACATCCGGTCCACGCTGATCCCGACGCTGGCGATCCCGGTGTCCCTGGTCGGCACCTTCTTCTTCATGAAGATGCTCGGGGTGAGCATCAACCTCATCACCCTCTTCGCCCTCGTCCTCGCGATCGGCATCGTCGTCGACAACGCCATCGTCGTCGTCGAGGCCGTCCATGCGAAGATGCACGAGACCGGTCTGTCGCCGTACAAGGCGACCGGCCAGGTGCTCCATGAGATCGGCGGCGCCGTCATCGCCATCACGCTCGTAATGACGGCGGTGTTCGTCCCGGTGACCTTCATGAGCGGACCGGTCGGCGTCTTCTACCGCGAGTTCTCCATCACCATGGCGGTGTCGATCGTCCTCTCCGGCGTCATGGCGCTTTCCCTGACCCCGGTGCTGTGCGGGATGCTCCTGAAGAAGCCCGAGTCCCATGACGCACACAGGGGACCGATCGGCTGGGCGCTGGGCCACTTCAACCGCTGGTTCGACGGCGTCACCAACGTCTACGTCGCCGTCCTCCGCAAGGTCGCCAAGAGCTGGCTCTTCACGGTCGTCGCTCTGGTCGTCGCGTTCGTCGCGATCCTGGAGGTCGGCAAGCGCCTTCCGGTCGGCTTCATCCCGGCAGAGGACCAGGGCATGATCTACGCGATCCTCCAGACCCCGCCGGGATCGACCCTGGAACGAACGTTCGCCAAGTCCACCGAGCTACAGCAGATCGCCAAGGAGATCGAGGGCGTCGAGTCTGTCTCCTCGCTCGCCGGATACGAGGTGCTCACCGAAGGCCGCGGATCCAACGCGGGCACGTGTCTCATCAACCTGAAGAACTGGTCCAAGCGGAAGATGACCGCGGCACAGATCATCGCGGAGCTCGAACGCCGCTGCCGCGCCATCGCGGGCGTGACCATCGAGTTCTACGAGCCTCCCGCGGTCCCGGGCTACGGCGCCGCAGGCGGCTTCTCCCTGCGCCTGCTCGACAAGACCGCGACCGGCGACTACGACCGGCTCCAGGTGGTCAACCGGGACTTCATGGAGGCCCTGGAGAAGCGCAAGGAGCTGCGCGGCCTGTTCACCTTCTTCAGCGCCAACTACCCGCAGCTCGAGCTGGTGGTCGACAACAAGGCCGCCATGCAGAAGGGCGTGTCCATCGGCAAGGCCATGGACAACCTGTCGATCCTGATCGGCAGCACCTACGAGCAGGGCTTCATCAAGTTCGGCCAGTTCTTCAAGCTGTACGTCCAGGCCGACCCGCGCTTCCGCAGGCTTCCGAAGGACCTCGGCGACCTCTACGTCGCCAACGAAAAGGGCGAACAGGTGCCCTACTCGGCGTTCGTGACCGTCAAGCCGCGGCTGGGTCTCAACGAGATTACCCGCTACAACGCCTATCCGGCCCCGACCATCCAGGGCGCCCCGGCCGAGGGCTACAGCTCCGGCGACGCGATCAAGGCCATCCAGGATGTCGCCGCGAAGACCCTTCCGCGCGGCTACGACATCGGTTGGGCCGGCCTTTCCTTCGACGAGGTCGGCCGCGGCAACGAGGCGGTCTACATCTTCCTCGTCGTCCTCATGTTCGTGTACCTGGTCCTGGTCGGGCAGTACGAGAGCTTCCTCCTGCCGTTGGCGGTGATCCTTTCCCTCCCCGTCGGCATCATGGGGTCGTTCCTCCTCCTGAAGTCGATGGGCCTGGACAACGACATCTACGCCCAGGTCGGCCTCATCATGCTCGTCGGCCTCCTGGGCAAGAACGCGATCCTGATCGTGGAATTCGCCGCCCAGAAGCACAGCCAGGGTGCGGACATCCTCGAGGCGGCGATCGCAGGTGCGAAGGCCCGGTTCCGTCCGATCCTGATGACCTCCTTCGCCTTCATCGCGGGCATGGTCCCGCTGCTCCGCGCCACGGGTGCCGGCGCTATCGCCAGCCGCACCATCGGCGCCTCCGCCGCCGGCGGCATGCTCCTCGGCACCCTCATGGGCGTCGTGGTGATCCCCGGCCTCTACTACGTCTTCGCCAAGCTCTCCGAGCGCCGCAAGCTGTTGCCGGACGAGGACGAACTGCCGCTCAGCGAAGTCCCCGAACGCGAATGATCCGGTCCATGAAGAACGTCCCGAAACTCTCCCTGACCGTCCTTGCGGCCGCGATCCTCGCCCTCTCGCAGGGGTGTGTCGCGCCGAAGACCGGACCGATCCCGTCCGCCACGCCTCCGCTTCCGGAGCGTTATCCCGGCGTCGAGGGCACCAACGTCACCGCGGTCCTCGGCTGGCGGGAGTTCTTCCGCGATCCGGTCCTGTCCGGGCTGATCGCCACGGCGCTCACCAACAACCAGGAGCTGCACGTCCTCCAGCAGGAGGTCGCCGCGTCGAAGGCCGAGTCCGAGGCCCGGCGCGGGGAGCTGTTCCCCTTCGTCCGCCTCGGCGGGAAGGCCGGGGCCGAGAAGGCGTCCAAGAACACCCGCGACGGCGCCGTCGAGGAGAACCTCGAGATCCAGCCCGGCCGGCGGTTCCCCGAGCCGCTGCCGAACTACGGCGTCGCCGCCGACTTCGACTGGGAAGTCGACATCTGGCGCAAGCTCCGCAACCAGCGCGACGCGACGGTCCAACGCTATCTCGCCACGAAGGAGGGCCGGAGCTTCGCCGTCACCCATCTCGTCTCCGAGATCGCCGAGTCCTACTACGAGCTGCTCTCCCTCGACGCCCAGCTGGAGATCTTCCAGCGGATGCTCGACCTCCAGGAGAAGGCCCTCGAGTCGATCCGCCTCAAGAAGTCCGCGGGCCGGGTGACGGAACTCGCCGTCCGCCGCTTCGAGGCGGAGGTGCTCAAAAACCGCAGCCGGCTCTTCGTCCTCCGACAGCAGGTGGTCGAGACCGAGAACCGCCTGAATGCCCTCGCCGGACGCTACCCGCAACCCGTGGAACGGGCGCCCGGGGCGTTCGACCTCGACCGGTTGGCACCCATCCAGGCCGGGTTGCCGTCGGAGCTGCTGCGTCTCCGCCCGGACGTCCGTCAGGCCGAGCTCGCCCTCAAGGCCGCGGGCCTCGAGGTCAAGGCCGCCGGCGCCCGCTTCTATCCCGCCCTCAACGTCTCCGCCGCGCTCGGACTCGAGAGCTTCACGCTCGGTTCGCCGATCTTCGCCAAGGAGAACCTCGCCTATGGCGCGACGGCCAACATCGTCGGTCCGCTCATCAACCGCAGCGCCATCCAGGCGGCGTTCAAGGGCGCCTCGGCCCAGCAGGTGGCCGCGGTCTACCGCTACCAGCAGACCGTCCTCCGTGCCTATACCGAGGTCCTCAACGAACTCTCCCGGATTCGGAACGTGGGCCAGGGGTACGACCTGAAGTTCCGCCAGGCCGACGCCCTGGCCAACTCGGTCTCCATCTCCAGCCAGCTCTTCGACTCCGCCCGGGCCGATTACACCGAGGTGCTCCTGACCCAGCGTGAGGCGCTCGAGGCCCGCGTCGAACTCGTCGAGCTGCGGCAGACGCAGCTGATGGCCACGGTAAGGGCCTACAAGGCGCTGGGCGGTGGCACGGTGGAGACCCAGGCCTCATCCGAGGTCCAGTCCAACACGCCGAAGTCCGGCGCCGCCGGGAGGTAGGCCGCTCCGATCCGGGCCGCGTCGCCGGCCTTCCGCCTTCGGCCGGCGGCTTGGTTTCAGAACCCCAACGGAATAGCATGCCCGCCATGGAAACCGCGAAGATCCGCGTCCTCCTGGCCGACGACCACAGCCTCGTCCGCCAGGGATTCCGGCGGATTCTCGAGGGCCAGCCGTCGTTCATCGTGGTCGGCGAGGCCTCCAACGGCCGGCAGGCCGTCGAGATGGTCGCCCAGTTCCATCCGGACGTGCTCGTCATGGACGTGACCATGCCGGAGCTGAACGGGATCGAGGCCACCCGGCAGGTCGCCCGGCAGTTTCCGCGGACCCGCGTGCTCGCGCTTTCCATGCAGAAGGACGGCGTGTACGTGCGCGAGATGCTCCGGGCCGGCGCCCGCGGATACCTGCTCAAGGAATGCACCGAGACCGACCTCGTGTCAGCGATCCGCGAGGTGGCCGCCGGCAAGGCGTGGCTGAGTCCCGATGTCGGCGGCGCCGTGCTCGAGGACTACCGGAAGCACGTCTCGGAACCGATCGACCTGCTTTCGACCCGCGAACGGGAGGTGCTCCAGGGCATCGCCGAGGGGAAGACCAACAAGGAGCTCGCCGTCCGCTTCGGCCTGAGCGTGTACACCGTCGAGGCCCATCGCGGACGCATCATGGAGAAGCTCAACCTCCACTCCGGCAACGAACTCGTGCGGTTCGCCATCCGGCACGGACTCGTCGATTGAAGACCACCCCGAGGAAGCCTTGGAGCAGCCTGCGCCTCGGAAGCCGCCACGTCCTGAACGGACTGGTCCTCGGCTTCCTCCTCGTGCTGCTGCTGCTTGGGGCCTCCGGATGGGTGGCCGTCTGGCGCAGCCGGGTCATCAGCGAGAACGCCTCCAAGCTCGCCCGCGACCACCTCATCCTCGCCCGGCTCATCCACGACGTGCAGACGGCGCAGAACGCCATGGCGGAGGTGCTGCAGAGGCTCGCCGATCCCGGACAGAAGCCCCACGCCTCGCTCCAGCTGCTCCGCGGCCTCGAAGAGAGCAGCCAGCCGCTGGAACAGCTGACTTCCGAAGTCAGGACGATGGCCGGCGGCCCGCTTTGGGCCGAGCTGGAGTCCACGCTGAAGTCGTTCGCCGCCGAGGTCAGGACGGTCCTCCTCTCCGAATCCCCGGCGACCCCGGCTCAGGTCCAGGAGCTGTTCGACCACAACAACCGGATGGTGGCCCAGGTGAACGAGCTGATCCGGTGGAGCTCGACCCGGCTCGCCGAGGCCGACGAGGAGATCCAGTCCCAGTCCGACAAGCTCCGACGCAATTCCTCCTACCTCCTCGGGGCCAGCTTCCTTTTCGCCGTCGCCTGCGCCGGCACCACCGTCGTCTTCGTCCGGCAGAGCATCGAACGGATGAAATGGCAGTCCAACGAGCTGGATCGCGTCTCGTGGCACATGCTCCAAGGACAGGAGGAGGCGGCACGCCGGTTCTCCCACGAGCTGCACGACGAGCTGGGACAGTCCCTCGCCGCGGTGCGCTCCAACCTGACCCGCCAGGGGACCAAGGACCTGGAGGCGCTGCGGTCCGACTGCCTGCAGCTCGTCGACCAGTCGATCGCCAATGTCCGGGAGCTCTCCCAGCTGCTCCGCCCCGTCATCCTCGACGACTTCGGTCTCGAGGCGGGGCTGCAGTGGCTCGCCGAATCCTTCTCCCTGCGGACGCGTCTCGACGTCGACTTCAAGGCGGACGGCGTCGGCCGCTACTCCGACGAGACCGAGACGCACCTCTTCCGCATCGCCCAGGAGGCCTTCACGAACATCGCCCGACATTCCGAGGCGACCGCCGTCGTCGTGCGGCTCTACTCGAACGGCGCGAACGTGCTGTTGAGCATCGAGGACAACGGCCGGGGACTGACCGCCATGGGCGCCGACCCCGCGAAATCCCCCTCGCTGGGAATGACCGGCATGCGCGCCCGTGCCCGCCAGTGCGGCGGCGACTTCGAGGTTTCGGCGGTCGAACCCCACGGACTCCGGGTCGAGGTGGCCGTTCC
>JAIXUV010000027.1 GCA_027483345.1 Verrucomicrobiales bacterium
ACCGGGGTCACCAGGTTCGGAAGGTGAGCACGGTGATCTCCCGGGGGCGGTGGATGAGGATCCGGTTGCCGATGGCCTCGATGCGTTGGGGGCTTCCCTTGCGGTGCCAGGTCCATTCGGTGGAGCCCTTGGCGGGATCCAGCCGGCTCAGGTGCAGCATCGAGCGGGCGGTGCCCTGGTTCATCGCCGCGGAGAGTTCGTCGAGCGCGCTGGTCCCGGCCCGCCAACCGAACAGGTAAGGGCCGCTCACGCTGGCGTGGTCGGCCACCCACTCGGCCTGCCACCGGACGGCTCCGGTCGCGGGATCCACCGACAGCAGCAGCGGCCGGACGTTCTTGCCGTCGCGGATGTCGTCGAGGTTCGCATCCTCGGGTCCGGCCGAGGTGGTGGCCACGTAGAGGGCACCCGTCGCGGCGACGACCTCGCTGGCGCCGACGGTGGGCAATCGCCAGGCGGCTTCCCCGTTCCGGGGGCTGAGCGCGTGGACCGTCGTCCGGTCGAGCACGTAGATGCGTCCACCGGTCTCGAACGCGGGTGGGGCACCGGAACCCGCGCCGTAGGCGTCGAGGTGCCGTTGGGCGATGGAGCTTCCGAGGGCCGCCTGCCAGAGACGGTTCCCGCTGCGGTCGAAAGCGGTCACCTGTTTGCCGGCGAAGAGCAGGTCGACCGAGGCCAACGGCACATACAAGGGGCGTCCTGACACGGTTCCCTTCCATGCGGCGCCTCCGAACGGACGGGTCAGGGTGACCTCGTACCTGCTGAGGTCCTCCACGCCGCCGCCGGAGTTCCGTCGCAGGAAGTCCCCGGCGACCTCCCCGCTGTCCGCGGCACGGAGGTTCTCCTGCTCCAAGGCCGTCCGCCCGGAATCGGCCTCTCCGGCCTTCCCGGTCGGCACGAGTACCTGCTCCAAAAGACGCGCCTGAAGGACGGTGTTTCCGACCGTCGCGATCACGAGCGGATCCGCCTTGGGGGAATCGTCGCCTTCGATCAACGGGCGGACGGGAATCCGCGGCGGCGTGAAGCGGTAGGTCTCCGCCTTGGCGGAGGCGAAGTCCACGCGGGTCAGGAACTGCGGTCCCAACGGGAACGGACGGGTCACCAGCAGCCAGCCGTTCGAGTCGACGGATTCCTCGAGGACGACGTCCGGAAGCGGGATTGAGGCGCCGCGTTTGCCCGAGGCGAGGTCGAACTGGAGCACGTTGGTCCCAAGCCGGATCCAGGCGGATTTCCCCGCGGTGTGGAGCGGGATCGCCTCGCCCTCGTAGTCGGTGTAGTCGGGGTTCTCGACCTCGTCGCTGTCCGGCACGCGGCGTCGTTCGTCGCGCTTCCGCCGTTCCGGCGCCTGGATCGCCGCACCCCAGACCTCGGCGTCGGCGGCGAGGCTCTTCACGGCGAGGCGTGTCGGGGTGAGGACGAGCAGGCGGTCCGCGTCGAGGAACCGGGCTGCCAGGAACGGCGCGGAGGAGGGGGCCTCCATCTGGACGAGGGCGCGCGGCTTCGAGCCCACCGTCGCGAACCAGATCCAGTATCCCAACGCCGCCGTGACCGCGATGCCGGCGAGACGGAACCCGTGGCGGGAGAGGAATCCCGGGGACTTCGGTTCGTCGCGTTCCCTCGGCGGGTTGGGTCGATTGGTCGTGCGGGTCTCCGCCGGACGAATGGAAGCGGGTTCAAGGGCCTCGGCGTTGGCGGGCGTGTGCACCTTCGGCGCGGATGCGGCTTCCGAGGCCTCAGGATGGCGTACAATGCGCATCGACGGCTTCGGCGACGGTTCTGCGGAGACGGAGGCCGTCTGGGCGGCGATCTCGCCGTTGGCGATCGCGGTCAGGTCGAGGCCGCACTCCGGGCAGGCCAACGCCATCGGCATCCGGCCGTCCTCGGGTTCCACGTCGAAGCCGATGCGGGTTCCGCAGGTGCAGTTGAACTTGAGGGTCATGGGGAGCTCGGGGCTGGGAGGCGAGGAACAGGAAGCAGGGAGCGAAAAGCGGATGGAGAGGAGTCCGCAGCTTGGCAGCCGCGGCTACGGCCCGAATTCATGAGTGACGAATCGCGAATCACGAAATCCATGGCGGCTTTGCGTTTTCGAGTGAGGTCGGTTCCTTGGGGTATCGCTTTGATCGTCTGGATTTCAGGGGACCGGGTTCAGCACGGCGGCTCCGGGCGGGACCTGGATCTCGAAGGCGGCCTTCGCGGGAGAGAACGTGGCGTGTCCGTCGACGAAGGTGACGATCCCGCCGAAGGCTCCATGGTTGCTGCCGGGGCCTTGGTCCGTCTCCGCGAACAGGGCGGCGCCGACCGCCTTGGGGCGGGTGTCGACCTGGGCGTCCGAGAGCAGCCACTGCCCGGGACCGGCCGCGGTCGTGATGCCGGAGGCGTAGGCGTAGTGGTTGCGGAACGTCCGCGAGGTGGCGGAGCCGCCGGTGAACGGATCGCGCGTGCGGCCGGGGCAACGGAAGACGTCCACGCGTGAGGAGTAGCGGGGCACGAGCGCCTGGAAGACGGCGTCGGAATCGGCGGCGCCCTTGGCGGTGGGGAAGGGGCCTCCGAGTTCGTTGGCGGCGACGGTGAGGGCGAGGTGGACGAGCCGTTGGTTCTCGCGGCACTGCTGCTGACGTTCCTTCTGGCGGTCCTTGCCGCCGATGCCGAAGGACAGCGCGAAGAGGATCAGCAGGATCGCCAACGTGCACATCAGTTCGATCAACGTGAATCCGCGGCACCGCTGGCCACGGCAAGTTGAAGGCGTGGGCATGGGGTGGATGGACGCCGACCCGGTGGCCGGCGTCAACGGCGTCCGGGTCTTGATGGAAACGGAGGGCGACTCACGCAAAGACGCAAAGGCGCGGTGGAATGGCGGCGGTCGGCGGGCGTCAGTTTCGGATAGACTAGTCTCAGACTAGATCTAATTTGGGTTCATGAACGCCCTGTCCGTTTCGGTGCCGCTCGCCGAGGCCAAGAGCAAGTTGTCGGAGCTGGTGGATCGGGTCAGCCGGGGTGAGGAGTTCATCATCACGCGGCATGACAGGGAGATCGCACGGCTTGTGTCCGTGAAGCGGTCGCCTCTTTCCGATGTCGGGGATGCCGTCGTCCAGATGCGGGCCGGCCGGGCCGTTCGGAAGGCCACCGCGGAAGAGCTCCGCGCGTGGAAGTCGGAGGGCCGCCGGTGAGCGCCCCGTTCGTCCTCGACTGCTCGGTGACCATGGCTTGGTTCTTCGCGGACGAGGCGACTCCGGCCATCGACGCGTTGCTCGACCGACTGAGCGGCGGGGGACGGGCCCTGGTTCCGCGTCATTGGTTTCTCGAGGTGGGCAACACGCTCCTCATGGGGGAGAGGCGGAAGCGCTGTTCCGAGGCGGAGGCGGCGAACTTCCTCGGGATCCTGCGGGCTTTGGCCATCGACGTGGACCCGGAGGCCGAATCCCAAGCCTCGTCGGCAGCCTATGGTCTCGCCCGCAGCCAT
Organism: Verrucomicrobiales bacterium; assembly: GCA_027483345.1. Classification (GTDB taxonomy): domain Bacteria; phylum Verrucomicrobiota; class Verrucomicrobiia; order Limisphaerales; family UBA9464; genus SXXZ01. The sequence goes on from JAIXUV010000027.1 coordinate 3,458, forward strand.
AGGTTGACCCTGTATGACGCCGCCTATCTGGAACTCGCCATGCGGGCCAGCTTGCCGCTCGCGACGCTCGACACGGAACTCCGGACTGCGGCGAAGAAGGCCGGGGTGAAGTGCCTGCCGGAACGGATCTGATTCCCGGCGCGTTCCTTTCCGGTTGGGCGGTGACACGGATTTCCATGGATCCCTTTGCTTCCTACTCCGCTCTCGCCGTTTACCGGGTTCCAGATTTTCAACAAATCCGGCTTGCCATGGAGGACGTGAGATCGTTTCAATCCGCGTCCCGCGTGGCTGGGTAGCTCAGTTGGTAGAGCATGCGACTGAAAATCGCAGTGTCGCCGGTTCGATTCCGGCCCCAGCCACCACGGTTTCTTCGCTTCTCCTTCCTTCCGCGGTTTTCGCATGCCGGGAGTTCTGCTGGCTCTGCTCTTTCCCGTGTCTTTTACCAGGGGCGGTTTGTCTTCCGCGAGACGATGGGAATGGAGAGTGGGATCAACCGCAGCCTGGCGGCCGCGGCTACGGATCACGGATCGGACGGCGGGTAGCCGAAGCGCAGGGCCTCGCGGAACAACGGACGGGTACGTGGATCGGAGTAGGGTCCGCGGACGGGTCGCCCTGGGCCGTCCGCCCGCTCAGGCCAGTTGAACAGCACGGCTTCGAAGTCCGCGATTTTGCCGTCGGCGGACACCTTCAGGCCTTCGGTGAGCAATCGGGATCGGTGATGTCGCAGGTCCTCCGCGGTGGGCTGTCGGATCTTCCCGCCGGTTCCGACCACGCGGTGCCAGGGGATCTCCGCGGATTCCTCCGGCGACAGTCGGGCCATGACGAAGGCCACGTGGCGTGGCGTGACCTGCAGGTGGTTGCCGATGGCGCCGTAGGTCGTCACGCGGCCCAAGGGAACTGCCAGGGCTGCGGCCTTCACCTCCGCAGTGATCCGTGCAAAGGCGAGCGAAGGGGACTTGGCCATGGTGACTTCCCCGTCCGGACGGGCCTCACGCCAAACCCTGGCCGCGGCCGTCGTAGCCGCTGCCGTCGAGGTCGAGCAGGATGTCGCGGGGTTCCGCGCCCTTGCTGGGGCCGACGATCCCGCGGTCCTCGAGTTCGTCCATCATGCGCGAGGCGCGTCCGTAGCCGAGCTTCAGGCGGCGCTGCAGGAGCGACACGCTGGCCTTCTTCTCGGAGCGGATCACTTCGATGCACTTCTGGATCAAGTCCTCGTCCTCGCTGCTGGTCTGGTCGTCGGGATCCAGCGACATCGACCCCATGCTGCTCGGCGCCTTCTGGAGCGCCTGGTGGATCTCCACCTCGTAGCTGGGCTTGCCCTGTTGGGCGATGTGGCCGACGACGCCCTCGATCTCCTGGTCGGTGATGAGCGCGCCTTGGGCGCGGATGAGCCGGCCGGATCCGGGGGGCAGGTAGAGCATGTCGCCCTTGCCGAGCAGCTTGTCGGCGCCCATCTGGTCGAGAATGGTCCGCGAATCGACCTTGGCGGCGACCTGGAAGGCGATGCGCGCCGGGATGTTGGCCTTGATGACGCCGGTGATGACGTCCACGGACGGACGCTGGGTGGCGACGATGCAGTGGATGCCGGCGGCGCGGGCCATCTGGGTGATGCGGGCGATGGCCATCTCGACGTCGGCGGGCGCGACGAGCATCAGGTCCGCGAGCTCGTCGATGATGACGACGATGTAGGAGAGCTTCTCGGGGATGATGATGTCCTCGTCGCGGGGCACGACGATCTGTTCGTCAACCTCGACCGCGAAGCCGTCGGCGCCGGGTTCCACCTTCTCCTTGCGGGCGGTGAGGGGCAGTTCGGGTTCCTTCTGCGGCAGGGGCTTGTCCTTGGGGCGTTCGTTGAAGGCCTTGATGTTTCGGACGCCGACACGGGCGAAGATCTGGTAGCGCTTCTCCATCTCGTTCACCACCCAGCGCAGGGCGAGGATGACCTTCTTGGGGTCGGTGACGACGGGGACGACGAGGTGGGGCAGGGAGTTGTAGGTCTGCAACTCGACCACCTTGGGGTCGATCATGACGAAGCGGAGCTGGTCCGGGGTGAACTTGAAGAGCAGCGACGCGATGATGGTGTTGATGCAGACCGACTTCCCGGAGCCGGTGGAACCGGCGATGAGCACGTGGGGCATCTCCGCCAGGTCGGCGATGATGGGGTGGCCGTAGACGTCCTTGCCGAGCGCGAGCGGGATGCGGGCCTTGGAATTCTGCCATTCGGGCGATTCCAGGAGGTCGCGCATGATGACCTTGGTCTTCACCGCGTTGGGGACCTCGACGCCGACGGAGGACTTGCCGGGGACCGGGGCGAGGATGTTGAGGCGTTCGGCCTTGAGGGCGGCGGCGATGTTGTTGGTGAGGCCGGCGATCTTCTCGAGCTTCACGCCGGGGGCCGGATGCAGCTCGTAGCGGGTGATGGTGGGGCCCTTGGTGATGTCGCCGGGGGCGACCTCGATGCCGAACTGAGCCAGCGTCTGCACCATGAGGCGCGCGTTGGCCATGAGCTCCTCCTTGGTCTCTGTGGGCTTCACCGTGAGGTCGGGCTGGTTGAGCAGCACGAGCCCGGGGAGCTGGTAGTCGCCGATCATCGGCGTGCTGGCGACGGTGATGGGCTTGTTGCGGCGCGGCTGCATCGCCACGCGCGGGCGCGGCAGCGGCAGTTCGTCGGCGGGCGTCTCCGCGGGAAGCGCGGCGTCCTCCGCCGGCGCATCGGCGTCGGCTTCGCCGGCGGTGTTCCAGGGAGGTGCGTCGTCGTCGTCGGGGTCGGAGTGGCCGCTCTCGGGAGCGCCGGGAGCGGCGAGTTCGGGGTTCCGGCCTAGGATGGCTTCGGTCGGGGACTTCGGCTTCCGGGACTTCGGTTCGGTGGGAACGCCGGCGGCGACCGGGGTGGCGATCTCGTCGGCCTTGATCACGTCGCCGGTCTTCATGACCTGCGGTTCGCGCTGCTGGGGCACGCTGAGGTCGCGGATGGTGGGTTCCGGGAAGGGTTTGAGGTCGGCGCCAACGGCGGCGGGAACGGGCGGCGCCGGGGCTTCGTCCGGTGCGGTGGGCGCCGCGGGTTTCGGCTTGGTGGCCTTGGCCGGCTTCGCGGCGGGTTCCGGGGTGGAGGACTCGGCCTCCTCCTGTCGGGCGAGTTCGCGGGCGCGTTTCTCGAGGGCCTTGGCGCGTTTCTCGAGGGCGGCCTCCTCGGCGGCGAGCACCTCGTCGGGAGACTTGGGTTCCCGGTGGAAGGCGCTGCGGATCCAGCCGAGCAGCTGGTAGTCGGTGAGGAAGAGCAGGCTCAGGAGGTAGAGGACGACATAGACGAAGCCGGCGCCGACGCGGCCGAGGGCGAACTCGATGCCGCGGTCGTTGATGAGGTGGCCGAGCATTCCGCCCGGACCGGGGCCGGTGTCGCGACGGGCGTTGAGGCCGGGGATCCACTTCTCGCACATGGCGAGCACGCCGATGCAGGCGACGAGCAGGCCGACGGACGCGGCGAAGGAGCGCCAGTTGCGGAGGTAGATGAGCGAGGGGACGAAGCTGGCGATGCCGAATCCGACCATGAGGACGGGGACGATCCAGGCGCCGACGCCGACGTAGAGCAGGAACTGGTAGGCGACCCAGGCGCCGACCCGGCCGGCGAGGTTGTGCACCGCGCGGTTGGGTTCGGTGGTGTTCTGGGCGAGGTCGAGCCGGTCGTAGGAGAACAGGGCCGCGAACAGCACCAGGGCGACTCCGATGAGGATCAATCCCCAGAAGTCCGCCCACACACGAGACCTGCTGCTGTTGACCGTCGAGTCTTTGGCCGCCACGGGAACCAATCTACGGACCGTGGGAAGAAGCGGGCAAGCGGGTAAGGGCTGGAATTCCGCCCCGGGATCCCATCGGCGACGGGTGTCACCGTCTCAGGAACTCCCTGTGGTTCAGGGAGTCCGGGCGGATTTGGTCAAGGCACGGGACTCGACGAGGCCACCGAGGGCGTGGGCGACGCCACCGCGGGCGCCGTGCCAGTCGATGCGTCCGAGGAGCAGCAGGACGAGCAGCTTGAGGGATCGCACGACCACGCCGCCGAGGGTGGGTTGGTGGGGTTGGATGAGACGGGCGGCGGCGCGGTAGTCGACCCGGCCCTTGCGGTAGAAGGCGCGGGTGGGGCGGCGGCTGATGTAGCGGACCTGTGCGGCGTGGATCGCGGCGACCGTCTCGCCGGCGCGGAGCGCCTGGATGTACCACAGCAGGTCCTCGCCGCCGCCGATCTGCTCGTCGAAGGGGCGTCCCACCCAGGCATCCCTGCGGTAGAGGGCGTTGGGATTGCCGGCGCCGAAGCCGAATCCGCGGGCCAGCTCGTCGCCGACGAAGAAGGTGATCCCGGCCGGAAGCGGCGCGCCGAACTCGCCGACGATCGGTCCGACCGCGGCGGTGACCGTGTCGGGGAAACGGGCGATGGCCTGCCGGTAGGTGGCGAGGAAGCCTTTGGCGGCGGGTACGGTGTGGGAACTCAGGCTGAGGACCCAGGGCCGCCCCGCGGCGCGGAACCCGACGTTCAGCGAGCGGCCGTAGGTGAACTCCTGTGTCGGGATCGGGACGATCCGGGCACCGTGTTGTCGGGCGATCTCGAGCGTTCCATCGGTGGAGCCGGAATCCACGACCAGGAGTTCGTCGCCTTCCTCGAGGTCGAGCGCCCCGAGCACCGCGCCGATGGTGGCGGCGGAGTCCAGGGTGCGGATGACGAGGCTGAGGGACGGCTTGGACATGGTCCTTGGTCGCGGGAGTGAAGCAGGTCGCGGAAGGCCCGGAAAGCCTGCGGGCCCGGCAAAGGGATTCAAGGAGACCGTGTGGCAGGACGATGGGAATGGGGTGTTGTGCGGTCTTCCCGCCGAGGTTGCGCCCGGCGGGAAACCGGCTTTCATACCAGCGCCTGCCATGAGCGACCCTCTCGATACGCATCAGAAAGCCCTCCAGATCAACCTCGACCCGACCAAATACGGCGTCTTCGCCGAGATCGGGGCCGGGCAGGAGGTGGCCCGGTGGTTCTTCCGGGTCGGCGGTGCCAGCGGCACCATCGCCAAGACCATCTCGGCCTACGACATGACGGTCAGCGACGCCATCTACGGCCAGAGCGACCGGTACGTGAGCCGCAAGCGCCTCGGCGCGATGCTCGACCACGAATATCCGCTGCTGGTGGAGCGCCTGAAGGAGAAGCGCGGCAACACCACGAAGTTCTTCGCGTTCGCCACGACGCTGGCGGCCCGGAGCTTCCAGCGGAAGGAGGAGACGCACGGCTGGATGGGCATCCGATTCCAGACCGAGCCCGGCGGCGAGCCGAGCGACATCCTGATCCACGTCGTGATGTGGGACCGGGACAACCTGCAGCAGGCCGAGGCGATCGGCGTGCTCGGGGTGAACCTGATCCACGCGGCGATGTACCTGCACTGGCAGCCGGACGCTATCCTCAACGCCCTGCTCGACAACCTGTCGATCGAGCGCATCGAGGTGGACATGATCGAGTTCCGCGGCCCGGAGTTCACTCAGGTGGACAACCGCCTGGTCGCCCTGCAGTTGGTGGAGAAAGGCCTGACCAACGCGGCGATGTTCCTCCCCGACGGACGCATCGTCCAACCGGCCGACTGGCTCTACAAGAAGTCGATCCTGGTGGAGCGCGGTTCGTTCCGTCCGATCACCAAGGTCACCGTGGACATGCTGCGCTACGCCCAGGCCCAGTTCATCCAGGAGCCGAACGTCGACTCCAAGAACCTGGTGGTGCTGATGGAGATGACCCTCAAGAACCTGAGCGCGGAGGGGAAGATCGACCACCAGGACTTCCTGGACCGGGTGGACATGCTGACGACGCTGGGCAACCCGGTGCTGATCTCCAACTACGGCGAGTTCCACCGTCTGGCGGCGTACCTGCATCGGTTCACCAAGTGTCCGATCGGATTCGTGATGGGCATCCCGACGCTGCGCGAGCTCTTCGAGGAGAAGTACTACAGCGAGCTCTCTGGCGGCATCCTCGAGAGCTTCGGCCGCATGTTCAAAAACGACCTGAAGCTCTACGTCTATCCGTTCAAGGAACCCGAAAGCTCCGCGGTCATCACCGCCGGCAACCTCCGCGTCGCACCGCACCTGCGGCACCTGTACCTCTACCTGATGGAGAACTTCTACATCCAGGGACTGCGGGACGTGAACGAGGCGAACATGAGCATCCTGAGCCGGAACGTGCTCCGCATGCTGCAGGCCAACGAGCCGGGCTGGGAGCAGATGGTTCCGGAGCAGGTCGGCGCGCTGATCAAGGAGCGCCGCCTTCTCGGGTTCGGCGGTTCCAAGCCTTCGCCTGAGGTCGCGGCCGGGACCCCCGACGAGGGCTGAAGGACACCGGCCGGCCGCGTCCGACACCCACGACCTTGCGTCACGTCGTGTCGCGATGGGAGGCTGTGGGCATGTCCCCGTTTCGATGCGCGACGGCTTCCGGATTGCTGGTGTCGGCCCTCTCCGCGGCGACGCCCGTCGCGGACCCGGGACCCGGATCCCCATCCGAATCGGCCCGGTCCTTCCAGGTCGCGGAAGGGCTGGTGTTCGAGCAGGTCCTCGCGGAACCCCAGGTCGCCCAACCGGTCTCGCTGACCTTCGACCGGCGCGGGCGGCTTTGGGTGGTGGAGTACCGGCAGTATCCCAATCCGGCCGGCTTGCGGATGGTGAGCCACGACCAGTTCTGGAGGGCCGTGTACGACGAGGTCCCGGAACCGCCGCCGAAGGGACCGCGCGGCGCCGACCGGATCTCGATCCACGAGGACACCGACGGCGACGGCGCCTTCGACCATCACCGGGTCTTCGTGGACGGACTCAACATCGCCACCAGCGTCGCGTTCGGGGGCGGCGGCGTGTACGTGCTGAACCCGCCGTACCTGCTGCACTATGCGGATCGAGACGGAGACGACACGCCCGACGGGTCGCCAGCGGTGTTGCTCTCCGGGTTCGGACTCGAGGACACCCACAGCGTCGCCAATTCCCTGCGCTGGGGGCCGGACGGCTGGCTCTACGGCTGCCAGGGATCGACCGTCACGGCGCACGTGCGCGTGCATGGGACGGACGGACGGCCGATCGCCGGCGAGCCGATCTATTCGCAGGGCCAGGACATCTGGAGATACCATCCGGGCCGCAGGGTGTACGAGGTGTTCAGCGAAGGCGGCGGGAACGCCTTCGGCCTGGAGATCGACTCGGAGGGCCGCGTCTTCAGCGGGCACAACGGCGGCAACACGCGCGGCTTCCACTACCAGCAGGGAGCCTACCTGCAGAAGGGCTTCGACAAGCACGGCCCGCTCTCGAATCCGCATGCCTTCGGCTACTTCCCGCCGATGGCGCATCCGGACGTGGACCGCTTCACCCACACCTTCGTGATCGCCGATGGCGCCACGCTGGGGTCTGTGTTCGCCGGACGGCTGTTCGGCGTGGAACCGCTCCAGGGACGCGTGGTGATGAGTGCGATGGAGTCCGTCGGGTCGACCTTCAAGACGCGGGACATCGGATACGCGGTGACCAGCGGCGATCCGTGGTTCCGGCCGGTGGACATCGAGCTGGGGCCGGATGGGGCCTTGTACGTGGCCGACTGGTATGACGCGAACGTCAACCACTACCGCAACCACGAGGGCAAGATCGACGCCACGAACGGCCGCGTGTACCGGCTGCGCGCCGCGGGGGCCGGCGGCGTCTCGACACGAATCCCGAGCGCAGACGACCCCGGCTTCTGGCGCGGGGCCTTGTCGGGGACGAACCGTTGGCTCTCCCGGCAGGCGCTGCGTGAGATCGCCGAAGGCCGGCTGCGGTTCACCGGCGGCAAGTCGGAAGCCGTCGACCCGAAGGCGGGTCCGGTGGGCGCGTTGAACGCGCTCTGGGCCACGGACATCGCGGGCCAGCTGGATGCCGGTGCGGTGGCGTCCGCCTTCCGCAGTCCCTTTCCCGCGGTGCGACTGTGGGCGGTGCGATTGCTGGTGGACCGCGCCGGGGAGCCGGATGCGGCTTCGTTCCGGGGAATCCTCGACTTGGCTGCGGCGGAGACCGATCCGGGAGTCCGCGCCCAACTGGCCAGCAGCGCCCGCCGCCTGCCGCCGAAGCCCAGCCTGGCGCTGTTGAAGGCGCTGCTCGGCCACGGGCCCGACGCCGGGGACGCCCGCCAGCCTTTGCTGGTCTGGTGGGCCCTCGAGACGCGCTGCGGCGATTCGCCGTCGTCCGTGCTGGAGCTGGCTTCAGACGATGGGTTCTGGCGGTCGGAACTGGTGCGGCGACATCTGCTCGGCCGGCTGATGCGGCGGTTTGCCGACACCGGCCGAGGGGAGGATCTCCGCGTGGCGGAACAACTCTTCGGCAAGGCGCCCGACGACGTGTGCCGCAAGGCGTTGGCCCAGGGATTCGAGGAGGCCTTCCAGGGAAGGACCTTGGCCGGGGTTCCGGATGGACTGCTGGAAGCGGTCTCCCGCGCGGGCGGGGTTTCGCCGGTGTTCGAGCTGCGGCGTGCGAGCCCCGGCGCGGTGGAACGGGCGATGGCGTTGGTGTCCGATGCGAAAGCACCGTTGCCGCGTCGTATCCAGGTGCTGGCCGCGCTTGGGGAAGCCCGACGGGAAGGCGTCGCCGCGGCACTGCTGGAACTCGTCCGCGCCGACGCCTCGACGGAGGTCCGGCGCGCGGCCCTCGGGGCGTTGCCGGCGCAGGACGGCGCGGAGATCGCCGACGGACTGGTTTCGATGCTCGGGGCCCTTCCGGCGGAACTGAAGGACTCCGCGTTGGGCGTCCTTGCGAGCCGACCGGCCTGGTCCGCGCGACTGGCGGAAGCCGTGGAGTCGGGCCGCCTTGGACGGGAAGTCGTCGGCGTGGACGCCCTGCGGCGACTCAAGGCGACCGGTGGTGCGGCGGCCCGTCTTGCGGAGCGGCTCGCGGGCGGGACCGGTTCCGGCGATGCGATTCCCCGTAAGTCCGAGATCTCCCGCATCGTCGCGGTGGTCTGGAAGGAAGGCGGTTCACCCTATCCGGGCAAGACCCTGTTTCTGGAGCGGTGCGCCGGATGCCACCGGCTTTTCGGGAAGGGCGGACAAGTCGGCCCGGACCTGACGGCGCAGCCGCGCAACGACCTCGCCAGCCTCGTGCTGAACATCGTCCATCCGTCGGCCGAGGTCCGCGAGGGCTACGAGGCGCAGCGGGTGGAAACCGCAGACGGCCGTTCATTCGGCGGCTTCCTCGCCGACCAGGACTCGCAGACGGTCACCCTCCGGACGACCGACGGCCGGACCGTGGTGCTGGCCCGGAAGGAGATCGAGACGATGGAGCGCGTCTCCGGCTCGTTGATGCCGGAGGGCCTGCTCGAGGGACTCACCGACACGCAGCTCCGCGACCTCTTCGCCTACCTCCGCAGCACGCAGCCGTTGAATGATGGGAGGTAGG
>JAIXUV010000284.1 GCA_027483345.1 Verrucomicrobiales bacterium
GGCTTCCGGCAAGAAGAAGTAGTTGCCCGGACACGCGGCAGGATCCGGACGCACGTCGTCGGATCCTGCCCGGATCTTCGGATGGGCTTCCGGTCGGGTCCGGGTTGCCTGTTCCCGCCGGAGTGCGCAGCCTGTGTACATGCGATCCCCCGATGTGCGTCCCCTGATCCTAGGATGGGCCCTGATCGCCGGAGGGTTCAGCCAAGCGGAGTCGGTGAAGGACCGGGAAGGCGCGGTCCGCGGCGACCGGGCCGCCATGGAGAACGATGCCCGGTGGATCTACAACGACTGGCGGAAGGGCTTCGAGGAGGCCGCCCGCACCGGCAAGCCGCTTCTCGTGGTGTTGCGCTGCGTGCCCTGTCTCGCCTGCGCCGGCATCGATGCCCGCGTGCTGGACCGCGAGGGGGATCTGACCCCGCTGCTGGACCGCTTCGTGTGTGTGCGGCTGATCAACGCCAACGACCTCGACCTCGCCCGGTTCCAGTTCGACTACGACCTGTCCTTCTCGACGCTGTTCTTCAACGCCGACGGCACGGTGTACGGCCGTTACGGCTCGTGGCGGCATCAGAAGGATCCCTTGGACCTCTCCACCGCCGGCTACCGCAGGACGATGGAACGGGTGCTCGAACTGCACCGCGGCTATCCCGCCAACAAGGAGTCCCTCGCCGGGAAACAGGGTGGTCCGACGCCGTACCGTTCCCCGGTGCAGATTCCCGGTCTCCAGGGGCGCTACACCCCGGCCTTGGACTGGACCAACAAGGTCGTCGCCAGCTGCGTCCACTGCCATCAGATCGGCGACGCCTTCCGCGAGCTGCATCGGAAGCGTCAGGAGACGTTGACCGCGGAACTCATCTATCCTTGGCCCGCACCGGAGACGCTCGGCCTCGCGTTCGCCCCGGATGAACCCGGCCTCGTCGAGAAGGTCGAGCCGGGTTCCGCGGCGGACCGGTCTGGTTTCGTCGCCGGCGACCGCGTGGAGACCTTCGCCGGCCAGGCCGTGGTCTCCGTGGCCGACGTCAGCTGGGTCCTGCATCGGGCGCCCGCCGCCGGGGAGATTCCCTTCACGGTGCGGCGGGACGCGGCGTCGAGGTCCCTTCGTCTGGCGTTGCCGTCCGGCTGGCGCGAGGGCACGGACATCTCCCGCCGCGTCGGCACATGGGGATTGCGAGCGATGGCGTTGGGCGGGCTTCAGCTGGAGGAGATCACGGCGGCCGAGCGTTCGACCCGCGGGATCGCCGCCGAGGGTCTCGCGCTGCGGGTGAAGCACGCGGGGGAGTACGGTGAACATGCCGCGGCGAAGAAGGCCGGCTTCCGCAAGGGGGACATCCTCGTGGCCGTGGACGGCCGGAGCGGTCGACTCACCGAGAGCGCGCTGATCGGTGCGTTGCTGCAGACCCGGCATCCCGGCGAGTCGGTCCCGGCCACGGTTCTCCGCGAAGGCACCCGGATCGACCTGAAGCTGCCGATCCAATGACGGTTCGTCCCGGGCGTCTTCCGCACGCTCGCGGCCGGGATTGGAAGCGGTCATCGTTGCGGCGGTGCCGAAGCCACTTCCCGACCATTACGCCACGCTGGGCCTGCATCGACGCTGCTCGGCGGATCAGATCCGCAACGCCTATCGCATCCTCGCGAAGGAACATCATCCGGACCGCAACGCCGACGATGCCGGGTCGGTGGTCCGCACCCAGGAACTGAACGCGGCCTACGCGGTCCTCGGCGATCCCGAGGCGAGGAAGGCCTACGACCGGGAACTGGCCGCGGAGGAGCGGGCGGCCCGAAGCCCCCGGGGAAGTCGGCCGACGGAAGGCGAGGGCGATCCCGACGAGGGCGGGGGACTCCGCCGGAAGTCGGCCGGCCTTCGTGGGAACCTTCGGCAGGACGTGATGCTGCGACCCGAGGAGTTCCTGCGTGGGACCCGCCTCGAGGTGCGGGTCGACGATCCGGGCAATGCGGCCGGCGCCGAGGTCTATGCGCTCGACATCCCCGCCGGCACCGCGCCGGGAGCCCGGTTCGCGGTGCGCCGCGAAGGCGCCTCCGCCGGCGGCGTGCTCACGGTCCGGGCGACGGTCCGTCCAGATCCGCGGTTCCGGGCGCGGGGTTCGGACCTGCGTTGCGACCTGCGGATCCCCTCGGCGCTGGCCCGACGCGGCGGCCCGGCGACGGTGCGCGGGCTCGACGGGATGATCCGGGTCCAGATCCCGCCCGGCATCGCCCGTGGAGAGGAGCTGCTGGTGGCCGGCGAGGGGCTTCCCACGGCCCGCGGAGGCCGCGGCGACCTGTGTGTGCGGGTGATGTACCAGCCGGACGTCCGCATCACCCGTCGGCCGGCGGGAGACGACCCACGGTAGGGTGGAGGCCCCTCGCCTTCCGCGGTTGTCGCGTCGGCGCGACGCCGGTTAGGCTTTGCGTCTCATGAGCCAACCCGCCTGTCCGTTGTGTGAGATGACCGAGGTCCTGGAGAAGTCCGGGAACTGGGAGTGCGTGACCTGCGGGCACGAATGGGCGAAGGCGGCCGAGCCGGAGGCGCCGGTCGGGCCGCGCGTAGTGAAGGATGCCAACGGCAACGTACTCGCCGACGGCGACGTGGTGATCCTGATCAAGGACCTGAAGCTCGGCGGTTCCCAGGTGCTCAAGGGCGGCTCGAAGTCCAAGCCCATCCGGCTGGTGGACGGCGACCACGAGATCGA
>JAIXUV010000233.1 GCA_027483345.1 Verrucomicrobiales bacterium
ACCGGTACTCCTTCGTCCGCCAGGGCAACGAGGATCACCAGCAACTCCGGAGGCGTCTGCGGTAGATCGGTTTCGTCCATCGAGACTTCCGTGACGAACATTCCGGCCCCCTTGGAAGCGAGGATGTGGCGATAGATGCGCCCCGCCTCCGCCGTCGCCGCGAGGTACTTCGCCGACACCGCTTCGATTTGGGCCCGGCTGATCTGGAACGGCTCTGGGATGCCCGGGATTCGGACTTCACCCACCAACTCCGGGTGCTGGGCGACAAAGGCTTCAACCGCCTCGGGAGCGCTTGCTTGGCCGATGCTGTCGGCGACGTCGATGGTGAAGAAATCGCAGGGCGCAAGAAATCGGCCGACCGTCTCGAGGCGGATGTGGTCGGCGTCGAGGAAGTAGCCGCCATTCCATCCCAACGCCACGACCGCAGCGTCAGCGGCAGCACGGGTAGAAGCCGGTTCCGAACCGATGATGGTGTGTTCGCGGTTCGACTTGTTCCAAACCGGCGTCACCGCGAAGCCAAGCCGGCCAATCTCCACCAATGCCTGCAACTGGGCCTGCGCCTGATGCGCGAAGCGGTCGCCGATGCCGATGGAGAAACGACCGAGACGAAGAGGGCTGCTCATGACTTCCAGAAAGGATACCGCCGGAGGAAGGTGGGACTCCAGCCCAAGCCGCCGAGGATCCTCGGCTCCCACTCCCGACAACCCTTCCCTTCGGAATCCGTTTCGTGTGAGGTTCATGAACTCCATGAACCCGCAGGACTGGAAACTCATCGTATTGGCCCTGTTCTCCATCGGCATCCTCGTGCTGCTCATCACCCGGGCCAAGGTGAACGCATTCATCTCCCTGCTGCTGGCATCGTTGGTCGTCGGGATCGGAGCCGTGGTCCTGCTGGGGGTTCCCGCCCGGGACACCACCGGCAAGGTCCTCGCAGAAGTCGCAGGCAAGACGCCCACCTACAGCATCTTGGCCGTGATCAAGTCGTTCGGTGACGGACTCGGAGCGACAATGGGAGGAACTGCGGCCGTGATCGCGCTGGGAACAATGCTGGGCAAGCTGCTCGCGGAATCCGGCGGCGCAGAAGTGCTGGCGAAGCGCTTCGCTTCGTTCTTCGGCCCGAAACACATCCAATGGTGCATCATGGCCCTCGCCTTGGCGGTGGGACTCACGACCTGGTTTGCGGTTGGACTCGTCCTCCTTCTTCCGATCCTCCTCACCCTGACCCACGAGACGAAGCAACCCTTCCTGCGCCTCACTCTTCCCCTTCTCGCCTGTCTCTCGGTTATGCACGGAGTGATGCCTCCGCACCCAGGCCCGGTCGTCGCAGTTGAAGCGCTGAAGGCCAGCATGGGATTGGTCCTTTTTTGGGGATTTGTCATCGGAATCCCAACCGCCGCGGTGGCTGGGCCGATCTACGCCCGCTTCATCGAGAACCGCATCACTGCCAACCCACCTCCAATCCCACGGAAATCCGAGTCGAAGGAATCAGGTTTTCGCCTTCCCGGGTTCGGCCTGACCCTCTTTAGCATCCTGTCCCCGGTGGTCCTGATGCTCTTTGCGACCGTCGCCGAGTTGACCCTGCCCAAGGGACATGAGCTCCGGGAATTGGCCCAGTTCATCGGTCACCCAACCATGGCGCTGCTGGTCGCCGTACTTTTCGCGATGTGGTCGATAGGCACCCGCTGCGGATTCACCCGCACCCAAGTGCTGAAGTTCACAGAGGTCTGTATTGGCACGGTGGGAATGACCATCCTGGTGATCGGAGCCGGCGGCGGATTTGCCCGGGTGCTCCGCGACTCCGGAGTCGCCGAAGCCATCGGAAAGGCGGGAACAGCAGTGAATTTGAGCCCGCTCATGTACGGTTGGCTCGTCTCAGCCTTCATCCGCGTGGCCACCGGATCCGCCACGGTCGCCATCACCACTGCATCAGGCCTCCTTGTTCCAGTCATGGCGGCACACCCTGAACTCAATCCCCATCAGGTCGCACTGATCATCTGTGCCATTGGTTGCGGATCCCTGTTCCTCAGTCATCTGAATGACAGCGGGTTCTGGATGGTGAAGGACAGCCTGGGCCTCAGCGTAGGGCAGACGATGAAGACCTGGACGGTGTGCGAAACCATCGTCGGCATCGTGGGCATGGTCTTCTCGCTGATCGCATTCCACCTCATGAAGTCCTGACCGCGATCCTTCTGGACAGCGCCGTTGCAGGAAGGAGCGTAGGGCCATGGATGCACACTTGGATCTGGTCGCGCTGGGAGAGTGCATGGTGCGCCTTTCCCCGCCTGGTGCCGGTCGCATCGAGTTTGCCCGAACCCTCGAAGTCGACGTAGGCGGCGGGGAATACAATGTGGCCTACGCGTTGGCCCGAATGGGAGCGAAGACCGGTTTCGTCAGCCGACTTCCGATGTCTCCGATCGCCGACATCATCCTCAACCACGCCCGAGCCGTCGGCATGGACCTCACCCGCGTCCAACGAGTGCCCTATGACGGAGTGGGACGAGAGAACCGCGTCGGACTCTACTTTGCGGAAATCGGAACCGGCGTTCGGGGAGGCATGGCCCTGTATGACCGGGGGCATTCTTCAGCCTCAGCGATGGAACCCACCGATGTGGATTGGGCTCAGTTGTTCCAATCCACCGGAGCGAAGTGGCTCCACTCCGGCGGAATCTACGCCGTTCTGTCGGAGAATTCCCGTCGAACCCTCCAGTTCGCCATCTCCAAGGCACAAGAACATGGAACTCGGATCAGCTACGACCTGAACTTCCGTGCTGCACTTGCAACTCCATCCGCCGCTGCGGCGATCAACAGGGAGTTTGTGGCCCAATCAGACCTTCTGATCGGCAGCGAGGCGGGTTTCCTGGCACTGCTGGATGAATCCTCCACAAAACTCCAAGGTAAGCCGCTCCTAGACTCCGTCTTCGAAAGGTTTCCGAACCTACGCTGGATCGCTGGCACCGATCGGACCCTGCATCAAGCCAACCGGCAGGAATTCTATGGCTTTGCCGCAGATCGGGTGAATCACGTTCAAAGCCGAATCTATTCACAAATGGAAGTAGTCGACCGGGTTGGGACCGGGGATGCCTTCGGCGCCGGACTTCTTTGGGGATTGATCCACGGAAGGTCACTCCAGGAATCGATTGAAATTGGCACCGCTCATGGAGCCTTGGTCCATACCACGCGAGGCGATGTTTCTCAGTTCACGTTGGCTGAGATCGAAGACTTGGCCAATAGCCGCAAATCTCTGGCGATGGCCCGTTAGCACGACTCCTTTGAAAGAGGAGACTAGGCAACTCTTCTGAATTGGCTTTCCGCCGATCAACTCAGGCTCACCTCACGACCCCCTCGCCGGCTCGACGCCCATCTGCGGCAGCCTTTTGGATGAAACTAGGCAGTCTGAGACGGCCGCAATAGATCAGCTGCAAGAGTCGATCGCCAAACTGTCGAAGGTGGCGGCCGCGTTGGACCGGACCAAAGGTTTTCGTCAACTACCCACGCTTCCGGATCTGTGTCCGTCTGCAAGGTCTGTGGATGAGCTTTCGAAATACCTAATCCAAAGGTACTTGTATCCGCACCATTCACGGATCAGCGCCGCCGCAATCCATGGATTTGAGACGGTTCATGCCCACAAACAACCGCTCGGGTGCGTGAACCTGGACCGAGTGAGTCTTGGCACGAGCTTTTGGTGGAGAGGCGAGGCTGAAATGAATGGAAGGCCCCCATTATCGGGACGGTCGACGTGGAGGAAACGTCCAGGACGCCTGAGGT
>JAIXUV010000129.1 GCA_027483345.1 Verrucomicrobiales bacterium
ATCGACCCGAACCAGGTGGTGGGCACCGAGGGCGGCACCCACTACGAACAGGTGGAGCGCAGGGCGATGGCCGCGCTGTCCAACGCCGTCTCGGCGTTCGACGACGCCAAGGACGTCTCCCGCCTTATGCGCAGCGAGAGCGACTCGCTCGCGGAGCTGCAGGAGAAGATCGCCGACCAGGAACGCGCGTGGGAGAACCGCCTGATCGAGCTGTACGGCACGCCGTACACCGACGACATCGGACCCGGCCGGACCTACCGC
The DNA here is from genome assembly GCA_027483345.1 of Verrucomicrobiales bacterium. Classification (GTDB taxonomy): domain Bacteria; phylum Verrucomicrobiota; class Verrucomicrobiia; order Limisphaerales; family UBA9464; genus SXXZ01. The sequence continues at coordinate 262 of JAIXUV010000129.1, forward strand.
CAGGGCTACGCCGGTCCGGACCTGTTGCACTACCAGTACGTGGAGACCCCGACCTCGCGGCCTTCCGAGGTCTCGCTGCGCCGACGTTCCACGGGCGACGTCTCCCTCGAAGCCCGGGAGGTGCGACTCGACGTCCAGCAGATCTCCACCGATTGGCGCACACGCCTCGAGGGCGCCATCAACGACATCGTCCCGGCCACCGGTTCCACCTACGCGTCGGGCACGCATTACTTCGCCTTGAACGTCGACGCCGAGGGCATTCCCGCGAAGCCGGACAACTGGACCGGCATCCGTTCCAGCCCCGGCCGGATCCAGCAGGCCCTTTCGACCCTGATCCAGGCGCGGGCGCGGCTCATGGACGCCCTGGACGACGCCGAGGGCGCCAAGGAGGACCTCGACCAGTCCATCTCGCTCTTCCAGAACGAGGTCTCGGTGCAGTCCCGCATCCTCGACCTGGAACGCGACCTCCTGATCGCCGAGCAGACCCTGTCCTCGGTCCAGTTCGCCGCCGACATCTGGGAGCGCGCGACCGAATCCTCCAAGAGCGTCGCCCAGCGCCAGATGGAGGTCATCCAGGAGTCGATGCCGACGATGTTCATTGCCGGTCTTGCGGCGGGCGGCGACCTGACGGCGCCGGCCCGTGGCGTCGTGGGACAGGCCTCGGCGATCACCACCGGGGTGTTCGAATGGGCTGAGTTCCTCCGGTTCTTCGCCGTCCGCGGCCTCGAGTTCGGCACCGAGACCGCGGGTCGTTGGGTGACCGCGGACGACATCGCGCCCCTGGAACGGGGACTCGAGCGGACCGCCGCAGTGGCCGACCTCGTGGGCGCCATCAACGGCCTCGGCGACCACTTCAGCATCATCGACCACCGCCTCCGCGAGCTCGACGACGCCCGACGCGCCTACCGGGCGCTGGTGGCGGAAGGGGAACGCCTCCAGGACGAGCGACTTGCGCTGCGCCGACGGTCTGCGGCTTTGGTCCAAGGATTCCGGACCCGCGACGCGGCGTTCCGCATCTTCCGCAGCGAGAAGCTCGAGCGGTACAAGAGCGTCTTCGACCTCGCCGCCCGCTACACCTACCTCGCGGCGAACGCCTTCGACTACGAGACCGGCCTGCTCGGCTCGGACCGCGGACGCCAGTTCCTCCAGCGCATCCTCAAGTCGCGCGCACTCGGCGTGGTCCGCGACGGCCGCCCGCAGTTCGCCGGCTCCGACACCGGGGACCCCGGGCTCTCCGGCGTCCTCGCCGAGCTCTCGGCGGACTGGTCCGCGCTGCGTGGACGGCTGGGACTCAACAACCCGGACGTCTACTCCACCACCGCGTCCCTGCGGAGCGGCCTTCACCGGATCCTCCCCGGCGCCGAGGGTGACGCCTCCTGGAAGGACATCCTCGCCGCCGCCCGTCGCGACAACATCCTCTCCGACGAGGACGTGCGCCGTCACTGCCTCCAGTTGGGCGCCCAGAACGGCCTGCCCGTGCCGGGCCTGATCATCGAGTTCTCCACGGTCATCGCGGAGGGACGCAACTTCTTCGGCCGACCCCTGGCCGCCGGCGACGTCGCGTTCAGCCCGAGTTCCTATGCGACGAAGATCTTCGCCTCCGGCGTCGCCTTCGAAGGCTACCGCGGCATGGACCAGCCGTCCGCCAACACCGGCACCGTCACCGGCAGCGGTGGCGTCTCGCCGACGGATCCCTCGCTCACCTTCCTGGATCCGTCCGCCCTCTCCGCCACGCCGTACGTCTACCTGATCCCGGCGGGCGTCGACTCGATGCGCAGCCCGCCCATCGGCGACTCCTCCGAGATCCGGTCGTGGAACGTCCATGACGTCACCGTGCCGCTGCCCTTCGACATCGGCGGAGTCGAAGCCGCCCTGCGCGAGGTCGAGATCGGTTCCGACACGCTCTCTGAAAGCCTCTTCGCGGTCCGCGGACACCAGGCGTTCCGTGCGGTGGGTTCCTCGACGGTCTTCTCGCAGAACCTGTTCGGCGCGGGTGGACGCCTGATCCCCTCGCAGTTCACCAACCGACGGCTGATCGGCCGCTCGGCCTGGAACAGCCGGTGGAAGCTGGTGATCCCCGGTTCCACGCTGCTCAACGACCCGGACGAGGGCCTCGACCGGTTCCTCCGCACGGTGAAGGACGTCCGCGTCCACTTCGTGACCTACTCCTACTCCGGCAACTGACCCGACATGAAACGTCTCCTCCGCCTGATGCTGCCGCTGCTGGTCTCCGCCGGGATCGCCCGTGCGTTTCCGCCGGCACCCCACCACGTCCTCTACGGAACCGTCCGTGACGAACAGGGGCATCCCCTGCGCGCCGGCGCCGCCGAGGTCGTGCTCGAGACGACCGGCGGCGTGGTGATCCGCGCCAACACCGTCGACGGCGCCGAGCCCGGCGTGAACTTCGCGCTGGTCATCCCCATGGACGCCGGCATCACCGGCACGCCGTACCGGCCGACCGCCCTCAACCCCCGGGTGCCCTTCCGGATCCGCGTGCGCATCGGGCAGGGCCTTTTCCTGCCCATCCAGATGCGCGGCGACTTCGCGGTGCTGGGCCGTCCCGGTGCCCGCACCCGCATCGACCTGACCCTCGGCGAGGACGCCGATGGCGACGGCCTTCCGGACGCCTGGGAACGGATCCTCGCCGGTCAGGCGGGGCTCGGCTCCGACCTCGGTGCCGTGGACGGGGCCGGCGATGCCGACGGCGACGGCATGAGCAACCTCGACGAGTACCTGGCCGGGACCTACGCGTTCGACCCCGCCGACGGGCTCGCGCTCCGCTTGCTCCGTGTAGAACCCGACGCGTCCGTGGCCGAGTTCCTCGCCGTCTCCGGGCGGGTGTACGAGGTCCAGTCCTCCTCCGACTTCGCGACTTGGACGGCCACGCCGTTCCGGGTCGGCGAGGCGGCGGCCTCCGGCCAGTTCCGCTGTTCCGACACCCGGGTCGAAAGGATCCGGATCCCGGCCCCGGCGGACGGTTCGAAGCCCTCCGCGTTCTTCCGAGTGGTGGCCCGCTGACCTGAACATCCCGTGAAGACGAGTCCCTGGAAAAGCATGCCGAGATGGTTGCCCCAGTCCTTGGCGGCCCTGGTGGTGCTCGCCGCCGCGATGTCCTGGCTCCGGATCCCACGTGCCGTCGAGGAGGCGCGGATGGACGAACTCGAGCTGCGTGAAGGCATCCTTCTTCGGCGGCTCGACGGTCGTCCCTTCTCCGGAAAGGTGGTTTCCCGGGATCCGAACGGTCCGCTGCGCAGCGCCTCCATGGTCGTCGGGGGGCGTCTCCATGGGCTCTCCGAAGGTTGGCATACCAACGGCGTCATCCAGGTCCGCGAGACCTTCGTCGCAGGACAGTCCGAAGGTGTCCGCACGAAGTGGCGCCACGACGGAAGCCGCGAATCCGAGGCCGGCATCCGAGGCGGAAGGCTCCATGGACGCTTCGTGCGCTGGGATGCCGAGGGACGGCCGACGGAGGAGGCGTGGTTCGTCGACGGCCTGCCCGCGGGCGAGGCCCGGCAATGGCATCCCGACGGCTCCTTGAAGTCCTGGTGCCGGCTGGAGGATGGGAAGGTGGTCGAGTCGCAGAAGTGGTCCCCGGGCGAGAAGCCCGACGGCCCGACGGTCGTGGCCCAGACCCGATGAAGGTCGGCTTTCCCATCCTTTCGATGACGCCCTCGGGGCTCCGCGCCGCCGTCCAGGTGTCGATGGCCGCAGCCGCGCTGTGGCTGGGCGCCGTTGCGGCGCGGTCGGCCGAGCCTCCCCGCTTGGTTTCCTCACAGGCGGGACCCGGAGGCGTGGTCGCGGCCGACTCCGTGCGGTTGGAATTCACGGTGGCGTCGTTGGGACTCGTCGCCTCGGAGGGCGCGATCCGGCTTTTCCCGGGCTTCATCTCGGAGTTGCCGAATGGGCGCCCCACCGCCACCAACCAGGCCGCCACCCGTTCCGCCGGCTCCGCCATCCGCATCGCCACGGCGGCCGCCGCGGGCTCGGCGTCGGATCCCGACGGGGACCGGATGCGCGTCGTGTCGGTCAACGGGTTGAGCTTGGCCGGTGGCCGGGTCGAGTTGGACGGCGACTGGATCACCTACTTCCCGCCCGAGGGTGGCGTCGAGACGGACCGGTTCCGCTTCCTCCTTGCGGACAGCTTCGGCGACGCCGACGAGGCGGAGTGGGTGGTGGCGGTCCGCACGGAACCCCCGCCGGACACGGAGCCTCCGAGGAACCAGCTGCCGCCCCGCATGGATCCCGTCGGCAACCTCCAGCTCCGCTTCGCGGGCATCCCCAACCGACGTTACCGGCTGCAGGCCACGCTCAGCATGACCCCGCCCGTGGATTGGACCAACCTCGCGGAGCTTCGGGCCTCCGCCGCCGGCCAGGTCCTCTTCACCGACACCAACGCGCCGTCCACCCCGACCCGGTTCTACCGGCTCACACCCCGATGAACTCCGCCTTCCGCGCGCTGGCGCTCTTCCTCGCCCCGGTCCTTCCGGCGTCCGCGGTCGTCTTCGACTCGGGTACCTTGGACCTCCGCATCCCCGGGACCTTCGAAGGTGGCGTGGTCTCCACCCTCGACGTCTCCGGCGTCTCGGGAACGATCGACAGGCTGGAAGTCGGGCTGACCCTTGCCGGCGATCCGCTCGGTGCGAACGGGGACCTCTACGTGATCCTCTCCAGCGAAGACCCGGCCGCACCCTACTCGGTCCTGCTCAACCGGGTCGGCCGCAGCGAGACGAGGACCTCGGGTTACGGCGACAGCGGGATGGCCCTTCGTTTCGCCGACGACGCTCCCCTCGGCGACATCCACAACTACCGGATGACCCTCAACGGCAGCGACGCCGTGCCGGTCGCGGGGCTCTCCGGGACATGGTCCCCCTCGGGTCGCGAGGAGGATCCGGAGCTGGTTCTCGGGGCGTCTCCCCGGACGGCTCTCTTCTCGAACTTCATCGGGACCGATCCCAACACCCGGTGGACCTTGTACCTGGTGGACCTGCTGGACGGAGCAGACACGCGATTGGTGCAGTGGTCGCTGGACTTCAATCCGGTCGCGGTCCCGGAGATCCCCGCGATGCCGGTCGTGACGGCGATCGCGCTGGCCTGCTTCGCCGGCTTCCGACATCGCGGGCGTCGCTGAACTCGGTGCGTCGACCGGCCGGAGCCGGCGCTTTTCCCGCTTCACCCGCGCCGAACATCGGTGATATTCCGCGCCGCCCGGGGTTTCCCGGCGCCCCAGATCATGCAGAACACGCCTGAATTCCGCGCCTCCGTCGCCGACCGCCTCTCCGCCGCCGCCGCCTCGGTGCCGTCGCTGACCGCCTTCGTCGGCCTCGACGGATTCGTCGACGAGATCCTCCACGTGGTCGACAAGCGGTACGACGCGGTGAACTTCGACCGCATCCCGACCATCGCGAAGTACGCCGAGCGCCTCGCCGGCGCGGCCGGCCGCAGCACGAACATCGAACTGGTCAACGTCATCACCAAGCTCGGCGGCAACGGCCCCATCATGGCCAACGCCCTCGCCAGCATGGGCATCCAGGTGACCTACGTCGGTTCCCTCGGATGGCCCGGTCTCCACGGCGTCTTCACCCCGTTCGCTCAGCGCGCCGAGGTCCACACCATCTGCGAGCCGGGCCTCACCGACGCCCTCGAGTTCGAGGACGGCAAGCTGATGGTCGGGAAGCACTACACGCTGAAGCAGATCAACTGGGAGAACCTCTGCGAGCGCTACGGCAAGGACAAGCTGGCCGCGAAGTTCGCCTCCTGCAGCCTCGTCGCCTTCGTCAACTGGACGATGCTGCCGTTCATGTCGGACATCTGGGAGAACCTCCAGAGGGAGTTCCTCCCGGGCCTGTCCGGTCCGCGCCGCAAGATTTTCTTCGACCTCGCCGATCCCGAGAAGCGCACGCCGGCCGACATCGCCGTGGCGCTGGAGCTCATCGCGAAGTTCCAGACGAAGTTCGACGTGATCCTCGGCCTGAACGAGAAGGAGGCCTACGAGATCGCCAAGGTGCTCGGCCTCGACGCCTCGCCGAAGGACTGGCAGGGCTTGGCCGCGCTGAGCATCGAGATCCAGAAGCGGGTGGCGGTGGACACGCTGGTGGTCCATCCGGTCGCCTACGCGCTGGCGGTCTCCAACGGAGTGGCCTCGGTCGTGGAAGGCCCGGTCTGCCGGAAGCCCAAGATCACCACCGGCGCCGGCGACCACTTCAACAGCGGCTTCTGTCTCGGCAAGCTGCTGGGCCTGGACAACGCGGCGAGCGTGCTCTGCGGCGTCAGCACCAGCGGCCACTACGTCCGCACCGCCGAAAGCCCCAAGGTCGATGACCTGGTCGCCCTCATGCGCAACTTCCCGACCGCCTGACCGGGCCGGCCCCGGGCTGAAACGAAGAGGGCCGTCCGGTTTCCCGGACGGCCCTTTTTGACGCCCGGATGGGCTTCGGCTCAGAACTCGCGGAGACTGGCGCCGACGGAGAGGACCCCGGGGCGGTCGTCGATCTGGATCGCCTTGGCGAAGTCCTCGTCCGAGGCCTTGTTCTTCGACAGCTTCAGGATGTCGGACTTCCGGGCCCGAAGGGTCAGCGTGGTTCCGCCGGCTTCGCCCACGCCGAAGGCGCTGAGGATGAGTGCGCTGCCGGGGCCGCCGCCGAAGAGTTCCGTGCGGACCTTCGCGGTGCCCCCCTGGGGATGGCCGTGGCCCAGCACGACCAGGATGACCTCCTCCGAATCCTTCAGCCCGCGGAGGTTCGCCGCGTGACGGAACGCGGCGCCAAGCCGGTCCTTGAGTTCACGGACGCGGGTCTCGTCGAATCGGCTTTCCTCCTCGTCCTTCTCCTTCAGGTCGATTTCGACTTCGAAATCCTCGTCCTTGGTACCCGAACGCAGACGCCGGCGCTCCTTCTCCCAGACCGCGTCGGTGTCGTCTTCCTTGGCCGCCTTCTTCGGTTCCGCCTTCGGGGGCTGGCTCACCGGCCAGTCGACGCTCACGAAGAACAGCGCACCGAGTCCGTTGAGGTACATCCCGTCGAGGTCGCGTCCCTCGCCGAAGCGGAACGCGAACTCCCTCTGGTTCTTGCCGGACTTGCTGGCGGCCTTGCCGAAGATGCGGGCCATCACGGTGAGGTCTTCATGGGCCTCGTTCAGGGCTTCCGGTGAGGTGTTCGGCGCGGCCAGGACCAGGGTCCGGCCGTTGGAACGGCGGAGGGTGCGCATCTTGCCGGCCCTCGCCACATCGGCCCTCGCCCGGTCGATCTCGACCTTGGTCTTGGCCATTGCCTCGTTGACCGAGCGGCGGATGTCCTCGCCGACGTGTTCCAGGGACTTCTGCGCCTTCCGGATCTCGCGTTTCTCGATGACGACGTCCTCCTTGTCTTCGGGCTCGCCGTCCTCGACGACGGTGAGGTCGATGACCTTCGCCTCACGGCCCGGGGGCGGGGCCGGTAACCGGGGCAGGGCCGGCAGGGCCGGGTCCGCGGGCGTCGCCGGGACGGGAGGTTCGACCTGGGCGCAGGCCAGTTGCGTGATGAAGGCGAGGCCGCCGATGACGGCCGCGATGGATGGGGTGTTCTTCATGGCTTGTTCTCGTTGGAAATCGCTGGGGATACGGGATTGGAATCGAGGGAGGCGATGGTGTTGAACTGGTCCTCGGCCTGGCGGAATCCGTTGCCGGTCTCTCGGGCGAGCCGCACCAGACCGCCAGACAGGCTCCGGTAGTCCTGGACCCGCTGGATTTCCATGCGGTCCAGGACGGTCAGCAGCTGACGTTGGTCCCGGGCGCGGGCCTCGACGAACTCGTCCCGCAGCTCCCGCAGGGACTTCTCGTTCTGACGCGTCGTGGCGGCCACCGTGGCGGCCGCGATCGTCTCCAGGTCCCGGGCGTGGCGTTCGCGGGTCTCGTCCCGGATCCTAGACTCCACGGCGGCCAGCTCTTCGCGCAACTGTCCGCGGGAGACCCTCCCGGCACGGCCCGCGAGGAATCCGGCGCAGAGCAGGACCGCCGCGGCCGCGGCCCAGGCCACGCGTGGACGCCAAGTCCGCCCGAATCCCACCTCGCGGCGGGGCACCGCCAAGGTTGCGGTGTCCAGGTCGAGAAGACCCATCGTCTTGCGCATCTGGTCGACCTGTCCGCGACACTGGGTGCAGACGTGGAGGTGGGCCTCCAGGTCGTTACGCTCCGCGGGTCCGGCCTCGTCGTAGAGGAACGTGATCCAGGATTCGGGTGAGGGATGGTTCATGGCGGATGGAAAGGTTTAAGGAGACGGATTCCCCACGTGTTCAGTCGGGGTTCCGGACGTCGCGCAGCAGCACGGCCAAGCGGGCGAGTCCCTCGAACATCCGGGACTTCACCGTGCCTTCCGGGATGCCGAGGACCTCGGCGATCTCCTGGAACTTCAGGTTCTCGTAGTGTCGGAGGATGACGACGCCGCGGTAGTGTTCGGGAAGCTTCATCAGGGCCCGGCGGACCTGTTCGGCGCGCTCCAGCGCCTGCATCGCCTCGGCCGGGCCGCCGTCACCGGAGGCGAACTCCATCTGGGGGCGGTCCTCCTCCTCGTTGCCCGTGGATTCGATCGAGAGCTCCGGCCGCCGCATCCGCCGCCGCTGCTCGTCGTGGCAGAGGTTGATGGCGATCCGCCAGAGCCATGTGGAGAACTTGGCGGTGGGATTGAAGTCGTGGCGCTTGTGGAAGACCCGCGTGAACGCCTCCTGGGCGAGGTCCTCGGCCTTGTGCAGGTCCCCGGTCATCCGCGCGCAGAGCCGCTGGATGGGCGCCTCCCAACGTTGGACCAACTGGGCGAAGGCGGCGTGGTCGTCCTCGTTCTGGACACGCCACATCGCCTGTTCGTCGGTCATGGAAGTCGGCCAGGTCATCGTTCCTCGCCGATTGAAACGACGGCGGTCCCGTTTTGGTTCGGAAAAAGTTCCACGGAAACTACGCGTCTCGTCGTGCCAGCTCGTCCCGAGGCGAACCGGGCCAGTCATCGCTTCAGTCGCGCGTCGGGGCCTTGCTCATCCTCGGCGCAGTGCCCGCAGTCGGCTGCGAAGGCTCTCCGGGATCGCGGCCGCATCCAGCCAGGTAGTGGCGGCTTCGGGGGCCGAGGACATCCAACGCTGGAAGGTGGATTCCAAAAGCTGGGACTGGAGCCGCGGATCGCTCACCTGGAGGCTGAGATCCGCCGCCCGCGCTGGTGACGGGTTCATCAGGGCCTGCACCAGCCCGACGCGGGCCTGGTCCCGTAGCGGGGAGTCGAGGCGGAGCAGGGAGGCGATGGCCGCATCGGGATTGGCGCCGGCCCATCCCTCGTAGACCGAGCGCACTGCGGACTCCTGCTCGGTTCCCGGCGTCGCGGAACGCGCCCAGCCAACGGCCTCCTCCGGATTCTGCGCTCCCCAGCGGGCGCCGATCCGGGACGCGACCCGTTGGCGGAGACCGGGGGCGAGGATCCTGGCGAGCGCGCTGGCTGCGGCCGCGGGATCGGCCTGTACCGCCGTCGGCAGGATCTCGGCGTACAGGTCGTCGTGGTTCTCCGGCGAAACGAGGCCTCGGAGCGAGTCCATGGCCGGCGCCGGCTCTGCGGTTATCCAAATGCGGACCAAGGACAGCCGGTCGGCTGGATCGGGGATGGTGGGTAGCACCCCGCGGATGAAGGCTGCCGCAGCCAACGGGTCCCCTTTGGCCCATTGGGAGGTGCTCCGGAGTAGCGCGGCCATGCTCAGCCCACGTTCCATCTGTTCCCGGGCCCAGGCGGTCGCCGCGATCGGGTCTTGAGAAGCCCAACCGGCGGCTAGCTCCGGGGCCCAAGATCGCTGCATCTCCAACGTATCCCTCGACCAGCGTGCCACTGCGGCCAAGGGATCCCGGCTGGCCAATGCGCCGAGGATACCGGCTGTGTCGTGGGTGAAACCGTTTGCCCCGGGATGGGCAAGGGCCCATTCGAGTGCCGCCCCGGGATCCTTCGCAGTCCAATGGCTGACCAAGTAGTCGGCCAGCATCCAGCCCGTGTCTCCCGGGATCTCCCCGATGAACCGTGCCGCCCGGTCCGGGGTCTGCCGCACCCATTCGAAAAGTCCCTCAAGGACCATGTTGGACTCCAGACTGTTCCAGAACTCCCTCGGGATGGACCGCGCCAGCCGGAGGGCGAGGCCCGGATCCTTCCGATCGATCACCGTGAGCTGGAAGAGGACAGCGCCGTACCTCTCGACTTCGCTGAGGTCCGAATCGGTCCGCGCTTCGGTCGAGGCGGTTTCCGGATCTGTCTCGGCCCATTGGCGGTACAGTTGGATCAACAGCCAAGGGCGGTGTTGGACCGACGGAATGGTCCGTGCGAGATGGAAGGCCTCGCCCCGATCCCACTCCACCCACCCGAGCAGCGCTCCCCGCAGCGCAGTGCGCTGAAACGACGACAGGCTGCTTTCGAATCCCGTAGGAATCCGCCCCGGATCGGCCAGGAATGCCCATGCCGCCGAACGGTCCGCGACCACCCAGCGCAGGCCCAATGCTTCCACGGCCGTCATGGCATTGAAGCCTGGCTCGAGGTGCCGGGTCGCGAAGTCCCAGATCATCGCACCCACCGTGGCGTCGGAAAGGTCGGCGGAATCGAGGATCCGCAGGACCTGGAGCGCCCGGGTCTCCGAATCTTGGATCGCGGCCAGGATGTCGGTGAGTTGACGTTGGACTTCGCCGGCGTCGAGCCGTCGTTTTGCCGCCATTCCTTCGGCTTCGACCTCCACCGACTCCGATGGGGCGTTGGGCTCCGATTCGGTCGAGGATTTGGAGGAGCCGTCTCGGCGGAGCCGCAGCGCCAGCGCGAGGACGGCCGCTGTCGCCAGTCCCACAGCGATCCGGAGGCGGCGACGCGGGCGGTCCATGGAGCGACGTTACCCGGGGCCGATGGGCTGCTACAACCGGCCATTGGAGGGGGAACGGGCCGATAGATTCCCCCAATCTTTGGATTCCCCACCGGGAGGGCGACCCTGCTACGGTCCCACCCGTGATCGCTGACTACCTCGACCTCTGCCGCGGCCTCGTCGACTCCGTTGCCGCGCAGGAAGA
>JAIXUV010000173.1 GCA_027483345.1 Verrucomicrobiales bacterium
AGTCGCACCCGGAGTTCCTGAGCAAGCCGAACCGCCCGCATCCGCTGTTCGCCGGGTTCATCCGGGCGGCCCACGAGCGCATGCATCACAAGCCGATCTGAGCGATTCGGTTGGGGCGAAGACCGGGCTCACGCAGAAACGCGGAGACGCCAACGGGAGAAGGCAGCCGGGACGAGGGAGCGATCTCCGTCCGGTGACCCTTTCCGCTCCGGAAAACGGGCGGTTCACGGGCCACTCCCCTGCGGCTTGGCGGCTTGGCGTGCCGATCCCCTCCGCTTCGTTGGCCCGGGGAGTCCCGGCTTCGGCGCACCAAACGTCGTCGTCACCGGTTTCCTGCTGTAGCTTGACCGCATGGAAACCGTGTCGGCTCCCGCCGCTCACACACCGCCGCCGCTCACGCCCGGCACCCTCTACCTCGTCGCGACGCCCATCGGGAACCTCGAGGACATCACCCTGCGGGCGCTGCGGGTGCTGCGGGAATGCGACGTGGTGGTGGCGGAGGACACGCGCCACACGGGCCAGCTCCTGACCCACTTCGGCATCCGCAAGCCGATGGTGAGCCACTTCCGCTTCAACGAGGCCCGGCGCTCGGCGGAGATCCTCGACCGCCTGCGCCGCGGGGAGAAGGTGGCGTTGGTGACCGACGCCGGCGCGCCGGGGATCAGCGACCCGGGCGAACGCGTGGTGTCCGAGGCGGTGACGGCGGGGCTGCGCGTGGAGGCGGTCCCGGGCGCCTGTGCGCTGGTGGCCGGACTGACGGCGAGCGGCCTGCCGACGGAGGAGTTCCACTTCGCCGGCTTCCTGCCGCACAAGTCCGGCCAGCGGCTGCGGCGGCTACGGGAGCTTTCGGCCGTCCCCGGCACGCTGGTGCTCTACGAGTCGCCGTTCCGGGTGGCCCGGCTGCTCGAGGAGCTGGCCGAGACGCTGCCGGAACGTCGGGTCGTGCTGGCGCGGGAGCTGACGAAGAAGTTCGAGGAATGGCTGCGCGGAACGCCGGCCGAACTGGCGGCGGAACTCGCGCGGCGTCCGCGGAAGGGCGAGTTCGTGGTGGTGATCGGACCCGGGAAGGCGGCGGCTCCGGCACCGGCGGGGGAAGACGTGGACGACGACGACGTCACGGACGTCGCGGATCCGCGCGATGGCGAGCCGACCGGTTCCCCGGAAGCTCCCTGAAGACAAACCGCCCCGCCGGACGCGAGGTCCGACGGGGCGGATGAAGGGATCGACGCAACGGGAGCGGAGAGCGGATTCCCGCGGAAGCGCCAAGGCACCGCCGGGGATCCGGAGCGGCGATCACGTCACGGTGACCGCCGCTCCCTCCGGAAGCCCCGAGGTTCCCTCACGAATCCTTCGCGCCTTCGCGCCTCGGCGTGAGGGTCCCTCTGCGGGCCACCCGATCACTCCGCGCGGAAGCGGAAGAACTTCGTCGGGGTGGTGAGATCCACCGGGACGTTGGTGACCACGGCCGTGTCGACCCAGCGGGTCATGTCGTCCGAGGACTGCAGGCGGAAGTTCACGAGCGCATTCGTCGAGAACGGCAGCACGAGTCCGTCGAGACGGATGTCGGCGCGGGGCGCGGTGAAGAGCCCGTAGGTGGCGGGATCGCCGACCACATCGCCGCGTCCGGCGAGGCGGGCGTCGGCGACCTGGGCGGTGGTGAACAGGTTGAACGCCGCGGGCGAGCCGGTGACCTCGGCCTGGCCAAGGCGACGCAGGCGGAGCAGGGCGTTGGCCTGGGAGCGGGAGGCCGCACGGTCGGGATCCATGCCGAGCGTGAACAGCGAGGTTTCCTCGGCGTTGGACAGGCCGTCGCCGTCGGAGTCGGCGGTGCCCTGGACGATCCGGCGATCGAGGTCGACCGCGGTGTCGGGCATCGCGAACGGCGCGTTGGTGTGGAAGGCCTGCAGGTACTCCGCGAAGGCGTCCTGCTCGGTACCGGCCCCGGCGAAGGACGCGCGGGCGGGGAAGCCCGTCGGGAGCGGCGGGGTGAGCGTCGCCGAGTTCAGGTCACGACGCTGGTAGGACTCGGCCCCGTTGAGGCGGAGGAAGTGCGGGAACGGGTAGTTGTCGCCGCCGAAGTCGGAACCCGCGCTTCCGGCGTTGGCCAGGAAGTTCAGAGTGACGATGCGGACGGGACGATCCGGATCCAGCACCTCGCCGTCGGCCACGAGCACATCCGTCGGACGGCCCGAGCCGTCGAGCAGCGCCGCGTAGCGGATGCGGGTGCCCGGGGTGATGCCGGTGACGACGTTGCTGAGGCTGGTGAAGCGCTGCGCGGTGCCGGAGAGGTCGGCCACCACGACCAGGCCGCCCAGCTGCGGGAACTGGCCGGGCGTGGCCCGGTCGGCGCCGGTGCCGGTGCTGGCCGCGACGCCGTGTTCCAGCAGCATCTTCAGCTGCGAGGCCTTCACGGTGACCAGCGTCAGCGCGTTGTTGAACTTCAGGGAGTCCTCGACGTCGAGGCGGCTGATGTCCCCGGCGAGCTTGCCCGCGGACGGGTTGGCGCGGGTGGGGAGCAGCTCTCCGCCCGGGCCGGTGGAGCCGATGGAGTTGCGGATGCCGCCGCCGTTCTTGATCGAGACGGCGACCGAGGGGTCGTACTGGCGGGCGTACCAGAGGTTCGCGTCGGCGGAGAGGTCGCCGAAGTTCGACTCCTGCTGGCGGACCGTCGTGCGGCGGCCCTCGAGGTAGACCGAGGAGCGGCCGAGGATGAGGCCGTCCTTGGAGTTGATGACCGCGCCGACGGCGTCGGTCAGGGCCTTGACCGCGGCGCCGCGGGTGCCCGGGGCGAAGGGATCCGCGGAGCCCCAGAGCGCGGTGACCTTCGCGGCGGTCGCGGGCTGGGTGTCACCGGACACGCCGACGACGTCGCCGTTTCCGTCGAAGTCGACGACCAGCTGTCCGACGTACTGGTACTGACCCTCGGTGCTCACGACCGCCACACGGCGGCCCATCTTGTCGGTGGTGAGGAACGGATACCGGCCCGCGGCGGTGTCGCCGGGGAGCAGGTTGGCGGCGTTGTTCACGTAGATCGTGCCGGAACCGCCGGCGACGATGACGTCCACGCCGTCGAGGGCCTGGGCGAGCGCCTTCTCGTTGTCGACCTGCTGGAGCTGGGAGGAGAGGACGATCTTGTTGCAGCCGGCGGCGCGGAGCGCGTCCACGACCGGCTGGAGGTGCGCGGCGAGGGCGGCGATGTCGTAGGTGCGGGGGCTGACCACCGCGGAGCCCTGCGGACCGGTGACGCGCACCGAGCCGGGCGAGGAGATGTTGGCGAGGTCCGGCGGGGTGACACCGAGCACGCCGATCTTCTCGCCGCCGCGCTCCACGATGGTCGCGCGGGCGATCTTGGGATGGAGGGCGATGTTCGTGGCCGCGGTGCTGACGTAGGAGGCGTCGGTGGCGGGGTTGGCGCGGAACCGGGAGGCCGGGAGGATGGCGGCGGTGGACCGGGCCGCGAGGGCGGACTCGGAGGCGGGCACCGAACCGAAGTCGAGGTTTGCGCTCAGGAGCGGGAAGGCGGCGCCGTAGTGGCGGAGACGGGAGAGGCCGCCGGCGCGGACGTCGGGCAGGACGATGCTGGCGAACTCGGTGGGGCCGAGGTCGAACTCGTGGTTGCCGATGCTGGCGACGTCGATGCCGATGGCGTTGAGGATGGCGATGTCGGGACGTCCGGCGCTTTCGCGGAGGTCGCTGTTGGTGCCGGTGGCGTTGAAGCCGAACAGCTCACCGAACGCGACCTTCAGCGGCGCGACGGTGGAGGGGTCGTTGCCCGCGGAGAGGAAGGCGCCCGGGATGAAGAGGTCGCCGGCGGCGACGGTCATGGAGGCGTCCACAGCCGGATTGTCCTCGAGGCGGTCGACGAGCGCGGCGAAGCGCGGCGCGGTCTCGAGGGTCAACACGTCGGCCTCCATGTCGGAGGCGTGGAGGATCTGGAGGCGGAAGTCGTCGTTCTCGGTGGACGGGGCCTGGCGCGCAACCGTGGCGGGCGTGGCGCCGGACAAGGTCTCGACCAGCCACTGGCGCTGGTCGGCGGAGCGGCGTCGCAGGTAGTACTTCGTGGTGACGCCTTCCGGGGTGAAGGTGACGTCGAGGAAGCCGCGGTCGGCGAGGTTGGAGAACTTCAGGTTCGGGCTGTAGCCGAGGAACAGGTCGCGGAGGATGTCCTGCTGTCCCGGGAAGTAGCGTTCGATGCCCGGCGAGGAGACGCCGGGTCCGCCGAATTCGAATCCGGCGACCGTGCCGGCGGGAAGTCCACCGGGCCCGGGGGCGAAGGTCTTCAGCGTGCTGGCCCAGGCGTTGTGGGTGTCGCCCGAGAACACGACCAGCTTCTTGCCGAGGCCCGCGGCGGTCTGCAGCAGCGTCTCGCGCTCACGGCCGTATCCGTCCCAGGCGTCCGTGTTGTACGGAAGCGGGTTCGCGCGGTCGAAAGTGGCCTGCTCGTCCGGGGTGAGCGGGATTCCGGCGGCCCGCTTCAGCACCGGGGTGAGGTAGCGGGCGATGGTCGCGGGCGAGACGGAACCGTTGGCGAGCTCGATGAGCAGCTCGGCGGGCATGGTCATGTTGCCCATCAGCACCTGCTGGCCGAGCACCTGCCAGGTCGCGGTGGAGGAGGCCATGCGGCCCTGCAGCCACTGGAGCTGTTCGGTGCCGATCAGCTTGCGGTCGCCGGTGTACATCTCGGTCACGTTCCGGGTCACCATCTCGGTGAGCACGATCGTTCCGAGGGCGTTGCCGAACCGGGCGATGCCGGCGGCGTCACCAGGGCCGGCCGGCGGGGTGAGGCCGTAGGTCGTGGCGTATTGCGCGACGAGGGAAGGCGTCCCGAGGATCGAGCTGACCCGGGCGACCACCTCGTCCGACGTCGGGGCCAGTTCCAACTGGCGTTCCCGCGCGGTGAGGCGCGTCTCCAGCATGTGGAGGGAAAGCAGGTTGCCGAAGTCGAAGGAGCGATAGGCCTTCCGGCGGTCGCCGCCCTGGGGCTCGCGGATCGGCTGCCACTCGTAGTAGGCCCGCAACGCCGCGGTCACGCGGTTCGTCCAGGATCCCTCGGTGGCCGGGGTGTGGTTCTCGGCGCCGGTGGCGTAGGCGTCGTTCGCGGTCTCGTGGTCGTCCCAGATCACGATGAACGGCGCGGTCGCACGGGCCGCCTGAAGCTTCGGCGCCCGATGGTACTGCGCGTAGCGCAGACGGTAGTCCTCCAGGGTCACGCACTCGCGGTCCGGCTGGAATCCCTCGGACTCCGCGAAGGTCTCGGCCTGCGGATAGCCGCCGCGGCCGTATTCGTAGATGTAGTCGCCGACGTGCAGGAGGGCGTCGTAGTCGCCGATCCGGGCGGCCTTGAGGTAGGCGTCGAATGGGTCGGCGGTGATGTTGGCGCAGCTGAAGACCGCGAGGCGGACGCGGGAGACGTCGCCGGTGGGCAGGGTCTTGGTCCGGCCGGACTCGGACACCACGGCGCCGGCGTCGGCCGAGAACCGGTAGTGGTAGACCGTTCCCGGAACGAGGCCGGTCGGGATGACCTTCACCGTGTAGTCGCGCTCGGCGTCGGTGGTGAAGGTTCCGGTCAGGAGATTGGTGTCGAACGCCGATGACGTGGAGATCGACCAGGAGACGGTGACCGGCCCGGCGGTGTCCGGGGTGGCGCGGGTCCAGAGGACGACCGAGTCCGATGCGGGATCGCCGGAAGCGACGCCGTGGAGGAAGCGGGTGGCGGCGGTGGTCGGGAGACAGGCGCCGGCGCCCGCCAGGAGGGCCAGGACGGAGCCCCAACTCCGGGACCGTGACAGCAGGAAGTTCTTCACGCCCATCCGATATGCTGGAGGTGTGTCGATCTCCAGTGCGGCCAGGTAGCAATCCGGTGAAGGAAAGGTTCCGGCGGGGTGAACGACCTGAACGCCGCGTCGCGAAGGTCTGCCGACCGAACTGTGGACGGCGTCACCGAGAGGGCGGGAGGGCGGGAAGGCGGCGAAGACCGGGAAAGTCCGGGAAGGGCCGGGAAGATTGGTGGGCCCAGCAGGATTCGAACCTGCAGCCAAGGGATTATGAGTCCCCTGCTCTAACCGTTGAGCTATGGGCCCGTGCCGGGAGGCACTGGAACACTCTGTGGCAACCCGGACGGCCCGCCGAGCCAAAATCGAGATCCCATCGGATGGAGGGGAGTTTCCAGCTTCCGGTTTTCAGTTTTCAGTACGGCAGCGCGGAAGTGGGGCGACGGGAGAGGGTTTCAGCAGGGACAGCAGGGGCGACGTGTTTGGCGGTGGTGGATGGAGGGGAATGAAGCCACCGATTCAAATGAGAGGATGTGTTTCAGGGATGGTCGAGTCAGAGCTTCGGTCGGTCGATGTTGGGCCAACACCAAGGCAGATCCTCGGATTCCATCTGCGCCGATCTGTGAGATCTGCGGATACAACGGCCTGTGGAATATGTGTTTGGGACTTTCATCCACAGATTCTGCAGATGGACACAGATTGGGAGGTGGAGGGTGGAGGGTGGAAAGCCCTCGTTCCGATTCGAAGCGCCAGCCGCCCTGGGCAGTTCGGTGATCGACATTCTTGCAGGTGGAGCCGGACCGCATCTCAGAAGCTCTGGATTCATCCAGGAACCCAATCGAACCGGCGAGCAACCTCCACGGGACACCGACGCCCAAGGACAATAGGCGAAACCCATCCATTCAATCTCGGCTCGAACCTGTTTCCCTTCAGGACCTTCCAACCAGCGCGATTCTTCCGGATACAACAATAGGCGAAACCCAAATCGAAAAGCCTCCGACTCCCTGGGCGCCCCGGGCCCGTTCGAGCAGTGATAGGCGAAACCCAAATCTTGACTCCCGTCTGCAACCGCCGACGCTCCAAAGGGTTCGCAGGAATGCCCAACCAACCCAGATTCATGCTAGGCGCAACTGGGTTGCGCCCAATACCTGTTAGACCACTTCGCACGCTGGCATGAAAACTCCCAAATCATGGTTGGCAGGCAAGCTCTCCGAACCTTGCGCTTGCAAGTCGGGCCAGAGTTATCGCGATTGCTGTTACCGGTGCGAGTGTGTTTACTTTGTCGTCAGCGTATTTGCAGCACTCACGCTTTTCGGTGCGCACGAGCTTCCAGAGTTGCTGATTGCACTTCCAGTGCTGCTTCTTGCCGCACTCGCAGCGAAGCTCCACTATGACCGCAAGAGACGGAGTTTGCAGAAACATGAAGACGTGGTCTAACAAGGCGCTTCAGCGAACCCGGCGGGAGCGTTGTCGTTGCAATCCAGGCGTTTGGAGCGCCGGGTCGCTGAGCTTGGGTCGTTAGGCCGCGCTACACGTATGGCTATTCATGATTCACCGATGCAGCGTCTGAGCCTCCGCCTCACGAAGTATGCCGTTGTTACCGCGTGCGTCTTCTTTATCGCTGCCACTGCTTTG